>JAHECP010000015.1 GCA_024641665.1 Acidobacteriota bacterium | reverse complement strand
TCCGCGCTCCCTTGGGCAGCTCCGCCAGTATGCGCGCCATCTGCGATGCTCCTGCTGTAGCAGGCTGCCCCGGCCCGCGCACAGGATATCACAGGAGAGCGTTAAATGAACAGTATTGGGGTCAGCCCCGATTCTCCGGAGCCAGTTCCGGCTATCCTCAGTCGTTCCGGCATCGCCCTCTGTCCAAGGACGCACCATGAGCTGGATTGCCAACCCCGAGATCTGGGCCGCGCTCGTCACCCTCACGTGCCTCGACGATTCTGTCCGCCCCGCGCGACCGCACGTCCTACGGATGCGGGGTGGCCCAGCATCCTCTGGACGGCAGCCCGGGCAGCTTCATCACGGTCTTTGGCGACTGCATCCGGGACGGGTCGGACAACCTGTTCGTGGACGAGGCGGTCGTCCTCTCCTACACGATCGCGCACGAGATCGGCCACCTGCTCCTGCCGCAAGGCCACTCCTTCACCGGGATCATGCAGGGGCGGCCGAACGCCCTCGAGTGGCAGCGGGCGGCGCGCGGCGCGCTCCGCTTCAGCCCCATGCAGGCGGCGCTTCTGCGGGAGGCCGCGCGGGCGCGACAGCGGATCGCCGCGGCGTCGAACCCCGATCAGGACTGACGCGGACGCCACGCCACTTCCGGCCAATCGTCCGGGCGGCGACGACAGCCGCGGTCACCGGCCGCGCGGAATCTGCTTGCCGGTCTCCTCGTCGAGCAGGCCGTGCTCCTGCAGCCACTCCTCGTTGAGCTTCGAGAGGTAACGCTCGCCCGAGTCGGGGAAGAGCGTCACGACGAGCGCGTCGTCGGGAAGGCCCTGCGCGATGCGGCGCGCGGCCTCAGCCGCGGCGCCGGCCGACGATCCGCAGAAAATGCCCTCCTGCCGCGCGAGCTGAAGCGTCGCGCGATACGCCGACTTGTCGTCCACCGTGACGACCTCGTCGATGTAGTCCCACCACACGGTCTCGGGCAGGAAGTCCTCGCCGATGCCGTCGATCAGGTACTGGTGGATGCGCTCGGGCGGCGGCAGCGCGCCGTACTCCTTGTAGTACGCGTAGACGCTGCCCACCGTGTCGACCGCCACGACCTTCACGCGCGGGTTGCGCTCCTTGAGGTACTTCGCCGCGCCGCTGATCGTGCCGCCCGTGCCGATACCCGCCACCCAATGCGTCAGCGTGCCGTCGGTCTGGCGCCAGATCTCGGATCCGGTGCTGCGGTAGTGCGCCTCGGGGTTGGCCTGGTTGTAGTACTGGTACGGCAGGTACGCGCCCTGCTCGTCGCGGATCCGCTCGGCCACCTTGTAGTACGACCGCGGGTCGTCGGCCGGCACGTTCGTCGGGCAGAGCACCACCTCAACGCCGAACGCCTTGAGCAGCGCCACCTTCTCCTTCGGGATCTTGTCGGCGGCCGTGCAGATCAGCTTGTAGCCCTTGAGGATCGCCGCCATCGCGAGGCCGAGGCCGGTGTTGCCGGAGGTGGGCTCGACGATCGTGCCGCCGGGCTTGAGCTGCCCGGAGCGCTCGCCCGCCTCGATGAGGGCGAGGCCGATCCGATCCTTCACGCTCGAGCCGGGGTTGAAGGTCTCGATCTTCGCCGCGATCGGCGCGCCGGTCGGCGAGAAACGCCGCAGCCGCACGAGCGGCGTGTTGCCGAGCGTGTCGAGGATGTTGTCGAGAATCTCCATGCGCACCTTGCCGCGGCGGGGCCGGGGCCGTCAGGAACGTCCGTCAGTCTGGCGAATGGAGAATTGTACGCCGAATGCCGCGCGCGCTCATAGCGGCCCGCCGGCGAGACGCCGCACGCCTTCCGCGGTCAGCCGACGACCTCGTAGTGGGCGACCTTCGGCTCGAGCTCCAGCAGGAACGCGGCGTCCTCCGGGAAGTAGACGGGCTTGTCGCGGTCCGGTCCCGAGAAGCGCTCGATCGCCTCGTAGGATTCCCAGAGCGACACGAACAGGAACTCCGCGACGTCGTCTTCGACCCGGCGGAACACGTGCACGCCCCGGTTGCCGGGTGTCGCCGTGCAGGCCGGGACCCCCGTCCGCGCCACCAGCTGCTGGTAGGCTTCAGCGTCCGAGGCCTTGGTCCGGCCGCGCCACATCCGTGCGATCACGATTGCCTCCTGGGCGTCTGGGCAGAGGTCGAGCGGCCGCAGTCTGGCCTTGAAACGCCACGCCCGCCTCGAATAACTTGCTTAAGTGCATGTTGAGGGTTAAGATTAGATCAGGTGACGTAACCAGTCAATTATATTTTAATGGTTAAGCAAAGAGATCAGTTGGACGCCGGTCCCGCCGCCGCTCCGGCCCCGGCGAAGGGCGGGTTCGAGCTCACCGGCGGCGCATTGTGCCTGGACTTCGCGAACACGGTGGACAACCGGCCCGCCGGCGCCCGTGAGCTCCTCCGCTCGTACGAGGATCTGATTTCGTGGGCGGAACAGGCCGGGGTGATCGATGCGGGGCTGGCCAACGCGCTCCGCAACGAGGCGGCACGCCGTCCCCACGCGGCGGAGTCGGCACTCGCCGGCGCGCGCGCGTTGCGCGAGGCGCTCTACGCGATCTTCTCGGCGCGCGCGGCCGGCCGCCCATCGCCGCCCGAGGCCGTGGCCACCCTCAACGCCGCCATGGCGCCCTCGCTCGCCCGCCTGCAGCTCGACGCCCGTCCGGACGGCGCGTTCGCGTGGCGATGGTCGTTCGACGACGGCGCGCTCGACGGGCTGCTGGCGCCGATCGTGGACTCGGCGGCGGAGCTGCTCACCGCCCCCGACCTCGCGCGCGTGCGCGAGTGCGAGGCCGACACGTGCGGCTGGCTCTTCATCGATCGCAGCCGCAACCGCTCGCGCCGCTGGTGCGACATGGCGGTGTGCGGCAACCGCGCGAAGGTGCGCCGCCACTACGCGCGTGCGAAGCAGGCCGCGGGCGGATGACCGTCCCGCCGGTTCAAGAAAAGAAGGGGCCGGCTGGTGTGCCGGCCCCCGTTGGTCGTGCGGTCGTCGCGGAGCCGCCGCGACCGGGCTACTGCGCCGCGGTCTTGGGCAGGCTGATCAGGTTGGCCAGCAACTGGTACGCCCCCTCGACGCCGGCCGGCGCCTGGCGCCATAGGCCGAGGCCGACGTAGAGCCACCTCCCCTTGCCGACCGTTGCCTCGACGAGCGTCCCCGTCTTCACGCCCGGGTTGTCGGGGAACGGATCCTCCATCGATACGAGATCGACGTAGCGCGGGTCCTTTTCGCCGAGGAAGTACAAGCCGCGCTCCTGCACCCAGCCGGCCCACGACGACGCGTCGATCCGGTTCGGCGCGTTGAACACGGGGTTGTCGGGCTGGAGCACCTTGACCGGCGCGTTCTCGTCGGTCACGCGGCCCCGGCCGACCTCGGCGGGGTACGGCCCGTACTGCGCCTGGTTGAACTCCATCTTGTTGTACTGGATGATCACCGTCCCGCCGCGCGCGGCGAAGTCGAGCACGCGCTGGTTGTAGGCGCGCAGATCGTCGCGCCGCTCGTACGCGCGCACGCCGGTCATGATCACGTCGTACTTCGACGAGAGGTCGCCCCAGGCGAGCTCGTCCGACCCGATGAACGACACCTTCGCGCCGAGCTGTTCGAGCGCGGGCGGCACCTGGTCGCCGGCGCCCACGATGTAGCCGACCCGAATGCCCGGGGTCGTCTTGACGTTCATCACCTCGACGTCGGTCTCGGCCGGCTTGATCACCTGCCGGCGCTCGATGTGCGGGTACTCGATCACCTGGTAGCCGCTGTCGAAGCGCTGGGTCCCGGTCGCGGGCGAGGTGACGACGGCGCGGAGGTGGTAGTCGCCGTGTGGCGTGCCGCCGGGCGCCGTCACCATGAAGCGCACCGTCAGCGCTTCGTCTTCGCGGCCGAAGTCGATCGGCGCGCTGGGCGGCGTGACGGTCCAGCCCGACGGCGCCTCGAGCGCCACCGTGGCGTGGGCCGCGCCCTTGGTGCCGTTGGTCACCGACACGTGGATCTCGCGCTCGACGGGCGAGGCCGACGCGGGGATCACCGCCAGCGGCGCGGTCATCCGGACGGAGAACGCCGGCACGACGTTCAGCTCCATCCGCTTCTCGCCGGTGAACGGGTCCTCCACGTAGCGGTACTCGATCCGCACGTTCTCGCTGACGTCGGCGCCGCCCACCTTCAGGTGGAAGGTGGCGCGGAAGGGCGTCGGCCGGAACGGCAGGCCGAATGGCACGTCCTTCGGGTAGATCTGGAGCGCGGCCTTCGGCGGCTTCGTGTCCCAGTACTCGTCGGTCCAGTACCGCGTGGTCAGGCGCGCGTCCTTGGGCACCTGCACGGTGGGCGTGCAGGTGTAGACCTCACCTGCCGCCACCGGGCCCGACGGGCAGGACACCTGGCCGTCGAAGCCGGCCACGTCGATGCCGCTCACCGTGACGGGCGAGCCGCCGCGGTTGGCGACCACCAGCGAGAGCCTCTCCGGCTGCCCGCCGATGACCAGGCCGTCGTCGCCCAGCGCCTCGAACGAGACGCTGTGGGCCTCGAGCGCCGCGTGCACCCAGTCGTTCTCCTTCACCGCGAGGCGCGAATCGATCTCGTACCGGGCGTCGTCGCCGAGGCCCATCGCGCCAAGACCCGCGCGCAGCCGGCGCAGCGCCTCGAGTCCCGCTACGATCGGCGCGGCGGTCGCGCCGTCGCCGACCGTGTCGTACGCCTTCTGCGTCTTCTCGGCTTCGGCGGCAATGGCCGCGAGGCCTCCCGTGAGCGCGGCCGGCGGGTTCGGACCGGCGTATTGGGCGAGCGCGGTCAGGCGGGTGTCGATGCCGTCGAAGAGCGACGTCTCGCTCTTCCCCTTCTGGCCGGGGATCGTGGTGTCCTCGAGCATGTAGCGGATGGGTCCAAAGCCACGCCCGCCGCTCACACCGGCCAGCAGCGCGAACCCGCCCATGCCCTGGCACTTGTGGTTGGCGCGGGCGTCGGTGCCGATGGCCGCGTAGGTGCGGCCGAGGAGCGCGTCGTAGAGGTTGGCGTCCACCGTGCACAGCGGCGTGTTCGGCGCGGGCGCCGGCCCGCCGAACCCGCCGAAGCCCGCGGTGAAGTACAGCTTCTTCGCCTGCCACGGCCGCAGCCCCTCCTGGATCTGCTCGGGGTACTGCGCCGGGTCGGCCGCGGCGCGGAACGCCTCGCGCGTGAGGACCGCCGTGGCTTCGTGGGCGCGGTCGCCGCCGCGCCCCTGGATGTTCATGGTCAGGACGACGTCGGGCCGGAACTGGCGGATGAACCGGACGAAGTCGCCGACGACCGCCGTGCGGCCCCATTTCTCGTAGATCTCCGGCGGGCTGAAGCTGTAGCCGAAGTCGATGGCGCGCGTGAACACCTGCTGGGCGCCGTCGAGCTGGTGCGCGGCGAGGAGCTCCGACGTGCGGAGCACGGCGATGTCCTGGAAGAGCTCGGGGCCGATCTCGTTCTGGCCGCCGCCGCCCCGCGTCGTCTGGACGTCGATGGAGCGGAGGCCCTGGCCGAGCGTGAACATCGCGTAGAGTTGGTTGTGCTCGTCGTCGGGGTGCGCCGCGGTCTGGAGGAAGGTGCCGCTGACGTTCAGGCGCCGGATGGCGAGACCGAGAGCGACGTGGCCGTCGTACTGCGAGACGAGCGAGACGAGCCGGTGCTGCGCCGCGAGGTGCGCGTCCCCCCGCAGGAGGAAGACGAGCGACAGCGCGGCGAGCACGGCGGACGACAATCGGAGTCGTGACATGGTCGTTGTCCTCTGGCAAGTCATGGCCGGATGACGTCCAGCTTCGCGGCCAGCCGTGCTTGCTCGCCTTCGAGCCTACGAAACAGTCACAGGCCTCGCAAGCACGGCTGGCCCCCGCGTCGCGGGGCCGCAAGAAATGCGACCTTCGCTAGAACAGGAACTTGAACCCGAGCTGGAACTCGCGCTGCTCGTACCCGCTCTGGGGCGGAAACCCCTTCGCGTCGGTGGGGATGGGGCTCAGCGGGTTGCCCGCTGCGTCCACGGTGACCACGCGGTTCACACTCGCCCACTGGACCGTGTTCAGCACGTTCTTGAACTCGGCCACGATCTCCAGGCGCCGCTCGCCCTGAATGGGTACGAACCGAGAATACCGCAGATCCACGTTCCAGCGTGCGGGCAGGTACAACGAGTTCCGGCCCACGTTGAGCGGGCGGTCCGAGCCGCTGCCGTCCTGGTTCAGGTCGCGGTTGCTGCGGATGGTGAACGGCAGGCCGCTGTTGAACTGCATCATCAGGGCGACCTGGTTGTGGTTGAGGATCGCGTTGAGCGCCTCGCTCTCGAAGGCGAACGTCGGGTTGGCCACGACGCTGCCCTGGAAGCTGTGGCGCGTGTCGAGCAGGTTGGGACCCTTGTCCCGGTTCAGGTTCGTCGGGTCCGACCGCGCGTCATCGCTCAGGAACGCCAGATTGCCGCTCGCCGGCGCGTTGTCGACGCCCTTGCCGAACGAGTAGTTCACGTCGAACTGCATGCCGTTCGACATCCGTCGCGCGAACTGCAGGGTCAGCGCCTTGTACCACGAACTGCCGATCGCCTGGACGGTGTTGATGTGGTTGAAGATCGGGTCCATCCGGGTGGCGGCGGTGACGGCGGTCGAGTAGATCGGGCGGCCGTCGGCCAGCGTGCCGATCGGGTTGATCAGGTTGATGTCGTTGACCACCGGCAGGTCGTAGCCGCGGACGTACACGACGCCGACCGACACCGAGTAGTTCTGGCCGAGCGCGTGCTCGATCTGCACGTTGTTCTGGAACGTGCGGGCGACCTTGAAGTCGGGCGACACGGTGAAGATGCTCTGGGCCGGCAGCGTGTAGCCGGGCGGCAGGTCGGAGAGGGTGCCGGGATAGGCCGGCGCGCCCGCGGCGCCCGGGCTCAGGTTGACCGTCCAACGGACGGGCGAGCCGCTCTGGTCGATCGAGTTCTCGTACGCGCCGAGCAGCGCCTGGTCGTACATGATGCCCGTGCTCGCGCGCAGCACCGTCCGCTTCTTCTCGCCGAGCGTCCAGGCGATGCCGAGGCGCGGCCCGAAGTTGTTCTTGTCGACGATGAACTTGCGCGAGTACTCGAACGGCGCGTTGGGGTCGGCCTTCGGGTACACGTACAGGTCGTAGCGCACGCCGTACAGCATCTTGAGATCGGACGTCACGCGCCAATCGTCCTGCCAGTACATGCCGAACAGCTTGGAGTCCATCTTGAAGTTCGGATCGCCGAGCACCTGCCGGAAGCTCGTGTAGCCGTACGGGCTCGCCCCGGTCGCGGCCGCGAGGTAGGCGGCGACGGTCGGGAACGTGTACTGGCTGTAGAGCGCGGTCGCCCGCTCGTCGTGGACGAACTGCGCGTCGAACCCGAACTTGAAGCCGTGATCGCCGGCGAGCCACGTGAAGTTGTCGATGACCTGCGTAATGCCCTGCAGGAACCGGGCGCCGTTGTTCGTGGGCCCGCCGAAGGAAACCACGCCGCTGATGCTGGTGGGGATGCCGGTGCCCGAGTCCGAGTTCGAGAACCGCGTGTTCTCGCGGTCGGCGTACTGCGCGCGCAGCTCGTTGAGCTTGTTCGAGCCGAACGTCGAGTTCACCTGGATGGCGGTGGAGTTCATCGCGTCCAGATAGTCGTTCGAGGTCTCCAGCGCCGACAGTCCGCCGCCCCCGTTGTAGGGCGAGTCGTTGCTGAATCGCAGGAACCGCCCGGTCAGCCGGTGGTTCTGCCCCATCTGGTAGTCCAGCTTCCCGAGGTAGAAGTGCGCGGTCTGCGTCCAGGGCACCACGCTCGGCTGCGCCGCGAGGCCCACCTGCTGCGCGACGGCCGGGTCGATCTGGATGACGCGCTGCGACGACAGATCGCGGTACGTGCTCTCGAACCCGGCGTAGTAGTGCAGCGTGTCCTTCACGACCGGGCCGCCGACGTCGGCTGTCCACGTGTTGATCTTGGTGTCGGGCCTGGTGTCGGCCGTCTTCGGTCCCTGGAAGAAGAACGGGAACGCGCTGAACGGCTTCCGCCGGAACCGGAAGCTCCCCTCCCCCTTCACCACGTTGGTGCCCGACGGCGTGATGGCGTTGTAGACCATGCCCGTCGTCTGGCCGAACTCGGGCGCGTAGCCGCTGGTGACCACCTTCACCTCGCGGATCATCACCTCGGACATCGGAATGAGCCGCAGGCCCGCGCGGTCCTTCTGCGTGTTGGTGTTGCCGTCGATCTGGTAGTTGATGCGCAGCAGCGTGCCGTTCGCGCTGAAGCGCGGCACGCCGAACTCCGGGTTCTCGTAGCCCGTCACGCCCGGCTGGAGGAGCGCGAAGTTGTACGGGTTGCGCGAGACGAGCGGCAGGTTCTTCACCTCGCGCTCGCCGAGGTTGCGGCCCAGATCGATCTTGCCGGCGTCCACGAGCGGCGCCTCGCCCGTGACCGTCACCGTCTCCTCGAGGGAGCCGAGGCTCATCGACACGTTGATCACGGCGGTCTGGCCCGCCGAGAGCGTGATCCCCTTCTCCTCGTAGCGCTTGAAGCCCTCGAGCTCCGCCACGAGCTGGTAGGTGCCGAGCGGCAGGAGCGGCGCGCGGTAGATGCCGCGCTCGTTGGTCACCACGACACGCTGGGTCCCCGTGTCGGTGTTCGTGATCGTCACGGTGACGCCGGGGAGCACGCCGCCCGACGCGTCGAGCACCGTGCCCTCGATGTTGCCGTTGGCCGCCTGCGACTGCGCGGCGGCCGGCGCCGAGGCCAGGCCGAGCAGCGCGAGCGCGAAGAGCGCCAGACGTGCCGCACGAAGCGCGCGCCGGCCGGCGCCGGACTGGACGGTCCAGGCGGTGGGACGGCTGAGCAGGTCAGACATGCCGACCTCCTTGCGGACGGGCGCCGCGCCCCTCGGACGGGCACGGTGCGGGTCGCAGATGGATAATGACTTCCGGCGGGGGAGACTGCCGCCGGCGCGGGTGAGACAGGGGTGCTGAGAGACCCCATGCAAGTCAGGTTCCCGCCCAAACGCTGCTGGAGACGAGTTCTTGCCGGGCCGTCGGCAGGTTCCGCCGGCCACCCGGCAGGCCCCGCCGGACCCTCACGTCCCGATCGCAGCGACGACGCGGCGGACGGCCTCGTCCAGGGTGCGGGTCCCGCCTGCACGTCGGGATCGCTGCTGGAGACGGTGATGTGCGTCGGGCCGATCGTGGTGTAGGCGCCGTGCCGGTTGCCGGGGGCCCGCGCCCGTGATGGAATGGCGCCATGCCAGACCCACGACGATACTGCGCGGGTGAGTCCCTCGAGGACTATTGCCGCGCGTGCAAGACCGACCGCCTCCACACGGTGATGGCCGCCGACGCCGACGGGCGCCCGCTGCGCGTGGTGTGCGGCTACTGCCAGAGCGAGCACAACTACCGCGGCGGCGCGAGGATCGGGACGGGCGGGGAGAGCGCGCCGCGGGCGCCCGCTGTCCCGCCGCGCGCCGAGCCCGTCGCGCGGGCGGCGCTCCCCCTCGTGAGCGAGCGGGAAACGGCGCCGGATGCCGCCACCCGCGACCTCGAGACGTTGATCCGCCGGATCGTGCGCGAGGAGACCGGCCTCACGCCGGTCGCGCCCGCCGAGAAGTGGCGGGGCGGCAGCCTCGTGCTCCGGCCGGGCCACCCGGGCCTGCAGGAGAAGAGCTGGCCCATCGAGACCTTCTTCCACAAGGTGGTGATGCTGCGCAACCGGCTGCGCACGCTGGAGCAGCAGGTCAACGGCCTGGAAGTGCCGCCCGACGTGAAGGTACGGCTGCAGGGCTACATCACCGGGTGCTACGGATCGCTCACGAGCTTCAACGTGCTGTTCGCCGACGCCGAGGATCAGTTCAAGGGCTCGGCCGGGGAGTGACACTGCACAACCCGTCGGGCGCGGCGTTCACCTCGGTCGCCGCGGCGCGCGAGGCCGGCGCCAGCGTGCTCGCCGCCGGCCTGTTCGTCAACGCGTTCGTCGCCTTCCTGCTCGTCGCCTGGGTCCTCTTCTTCGTCGTCCGGGGCGCGAACCGGCTGATGGCGAAGGAGGCCGCGGCGCCGCCGCTAGTGGGCGCCGCCCGTGCGCTCGGTCTGGAACTCGCCGAGCGTGATTGGCACGGCGACCTTGAGCATCAGCGTGAAGACGAGGAACCCGAGCGCGAAGACGCCCGCCGCCACGCGGAGCTCGGTCGTCGTCGGGAAGTACTCGTAGATCTCGCCGAGCGCGTCGGGCGTCAGGCCGGGGATGATGAGGCCCATGCCCTTGTCGATGTAGCAGCCCGCGTAGATGGCCAGGCAGCCGAGGTTGAGCGTCACCGGGTGGCGGCGCCAGGCGGGCACGATGAACAGCACGAAGGCGAGCGAGTTGAGCGTCACCGCCGCCCACGCGTAGGGCACGAGCGTGCGGTGCGCGCCGAGTCCCGAGAACCAGTACTCCGTGTACAGCAGGTGCTGGGTGTTCGAGTAGTACTCCTTGAACGCCTCGGCGCCGTGCAGGAACAGGTTGAGGAACGCGGCGTAGGCCATCAGCTCGGCGATCTTCCAGATGGCCTCGTTCTGGATCTCGAACCGCGTGAAGCGGCGGAGCACCTGCAGCACCACGAGCAGGATGGCCGGCCCCGAGCAGAACGCGGACGCCAGGAACTGCGGCGCCAGGATCGACGAGTTCCAGTAGGGCCGCGCCGCGAGCCCGTTGAAGAGGAACGCCGTCACGGTGTGGATCCCCACGGCCATCGGGATCGACAGGAGCACCAGCGGCACGACCACGCGCTTGTCGTAGTGCCGCCCGTGGAACGCGCGGAAGAGGATGTGCGTGACCACCACGAAGTTGATGAGGAAGTACACGTTCAGCACCAGCACGTCCCACGCCAGGATCGACTGCGGGAAGTTCAGGTGGCCCCACGGCGGAATCAGGTGCCAGAAGCGGTCGGGCCGGCCGATGTCCACCATCACGAACAGCAGGCACATCACGATCGCGCTCACGGCGAGCAGCTCGCCGTAGATCACGATCTCGCGGATCGGCTTCCAGTCGTAGATGTAGGCCGGGATGACCAGCACGACGGCGGCGGCCGCGACGCCCACCAGGAACGTGAAGTTCCCGATGTAGAAGCCCCAGCTCACCTGGTCGCGCATGGCGGTCATGACGAGGCCCGTCGACACCTGGTGCGCGTAGGCCGACGCCCCCGACGCGATCAGCGCGGCGAGAAACGCCATCCACGCCCAGTAGGACCGGTTGCCGGTCAGGACCAGCCGGAGGCTGCCCTTGACGAACCGCGAGAAGAGCCGGAGGGTGTCCACGAGGGCCTCACGTTCCGTAGAAGTAGAAGAACTTCGGCATCGTGTTCAGCTCCTCCTTGAGCACGAGCACCCGCTTGTTCTCGATGACGTACCGGATCTCGCTCGCGGGATCGAGGAGGTTGCCGAACTTGCGCGCGCCCACCGGGCAGACCTCGACGCAGGCCGGGTAGCGCCCGTTGCGCGTGCGCTGGATGCAGAACGTGCACTTCTCGACGACGCCCTTGGGCCGCGGACGGTTGCCGAGGTAGTGCGTCTTCGGGTTCAGCTCGTCCTTCGGGATCGACGGCTGCGCCCAGTTGAAGTGGCGCGCGCCGTACGGGCACGCCGCCATGCAGTAGCGGCACCCGATGCACCAGTCGTAGTCGATGACGACGATGCCGTCCTTCTCGGTCCAGGTCGCGCCGGTCGGGCACACCTTCGTGCACGGCGCGTTGCGGCACTGCTGGCACTGCACGGGCACGTAGAAGTGCCCTTCCTGCGGCACCTGCTCGGGCTGGTAGTACGGGTCCGCGTCCGAGAAGTCCACGCCCTTGTCCTTGTCCATCGACAGCACGCGGATCCACTGGATCTGCGGGTTGCGCGACTGGTTGTTCTCGGCGACGCAGGCGTACACGCAGCGCCGGCACCCGATGCACCGCGAGATGTCGAGCGCGTAGGCGAACTCCACGCCGGGGATCGGCGGCGTGTCCGCCACCGTAACGGCCGTGCCGAACTCCTCGGCGTACTTCCGCTCCATCTCGCGGATGCGCGCCTTCAGCCGGTCCGTCGGCATCTCGTACAGCCGCTTCGGGCCGCACGCCGTCAGGACGAAGCCGGCGGCGGCCGCCGCGGCCATCGAGGCGAACTGCCGGCGCGTGAGGTTTGGTTGCTCGTCGGGAGGTTGCTTCATCGCGGCACCGTGCGCGACGGCGGGATGGGGGCCGGCTTCGGCTCGATCGGCTTGAAGTGCGGCTGGTGCGGGTTGTGGCAGTGCGCGCACAGCAGGTACGTCTTGTGGCCGTTCCACGACCCGCTGCGCCGCCCGTGCACGCCCGCGCGCCAGTCGCGGTACTTCTCGCCGTGGCACTGGCCGCACAGCCGGTACGACTCGTCGAACCCCACCCGCTCGCCGTCCGCCAGGTGCAGGAAGTCGCGGTCGTCCGGGTCGTGGCAGTCGAGACACCACTGGTGCCCGTGCTTCAGCACGATGTCGGTGTGCATCTCGGTCAGCTCGCGCCGCGTCCGGTTCACCGGCATGTCCTTGTTGTGGCACGCCGTGCACGGGTAGATCCCTTCGGAGAAGGGCGGCGGCGGTACTTCCACCCGCTCCATCTCTTGAATCGGCGGGGCTTGCGCGGCTTGCGGCTCCGCCGCCCGGACCGGCACGCCGGCGTCGCCGGCGCCGATCCGGGCGACGAAGGTCCCGACGACGACCGCAAGCGCGCACGCTCCCCACACGACGGATCTCATGAGCGGTCTCCCGCTAGGCGCACCGGAGCTCGATGACGCGCTGCATCTCGCGCAGCCACATCGCCTGCAGCACCTGCAGGCGGTGGCCGATGATGCCCGCCAGGTTGGTCAGGACCGTGTAGCCCACCTGCGGGTGTTCCGCGAAGTGGTCGAGCAGCTTCTGCCGCGGCAGGGCGATGAGCTCGGTCGCGAGCGGCGCCGTCGCGTTCAGCGTGAAGCGGTGCGGCGGGATGAGCGCCGACCAGCCCAGCATCTGTCCCGGCAGCCGCTCCTCGACCAGCACGTCCTGCTCCCGTCCGGCGAGCTGCATGGGGAGCGTCAGCGTCACCCGCCCGCGCTCGACCAGGTAGAGGCTGGAGGCCTCCGACCCGAGCCGGAAGAGCGTCGCACCCTCGGACAGGGCGATCCGCGCGCCGAGCGCCACGACGGCGGCGATGTCGGCTGGCGCGAGCCCCCGCAGCAAGTCGGGCTGTCGTTCGGTCATGGGATCACCTCTCAGTGCACGAGCGGCGAGCTGCTCGGGGTGTGCAGCGACTCGCGGGTGGGCAGATCCAGGAACGACTCGGCGGCGGCCTGCTCGAGGCGCACGTGGTGCTCGAGCTGCAGCAGCAGCACCTCGATCGGCACCCGCGGCGGGGCCGCCGGCCGGCCGGCGTCGTCGAGGAAGAACTGCGCCGCCGGAAGCGGGAGCTTCTGGCCGGCCTCGGATTCCCGGTGACGCGGCTCGTCGCGCGTGGCCGCGGCGAAGGCCGCGGCGCTCACCGCCACGCCGAGCAGGCTCAAGCACAGGCCCATCAGGAACATCTCCATACCTTGCCTCCCCCTACTTCCTCTCCGGCTTTTCCGTGGCGATTTCCGTGGTTCATTCCGTGGCCATTCCGTTGCACTGCAGGGGGAGTGCCAGGGGACGAGGCGCCGGAAACGGCCTGAATTTGCGTGCCGGCGCGGCGCCGCCCTCTGCGACCTGACAACCTGTCAGGCCGCGCCTGACGAAACGTCAGGCGTTGACGGGGGCCGTGGGGTCTGACAGTATCCCCGCATCCCCTGGCTGAGTCCGCTATGCGACTTCGCCTGACCAGCACGGCGGCCGGCCTGGCCGTGAGCATCACGGCCGCGGTGGCGACGGCGTTTGCCACCGGCGCCTACTTCTATTCCCAGCACCACTTCCAGACGCTCATCGAGTCGGCGCGCGCCACGGCCATGGCGCAGGGCGACCTCATCCGTGAGGCGCTCGAGCACCAGATGATCGAGAACGACCGGAGCCTGATCGCGGAGATGGTCCAGAGCTTCGGGCGGCAGACGAGCGTCGAGAGCGTGATGCTGCTCGATCGGCACGGGGAGGTACGCTACTCGAGCGGGCCGCTCGCGCCCGGCACCGACCTCTCGATCCAGTCGCCCACCTGCCAGGCGTGCCACCGGCATCCGCCGGCCGAGCGCGCCTCGAGCCGGGTGATCGACGTGCGGGACGGCACGCTGCTGCGCACGGTGGTGCCGTTCCGCAACCGGCAGGCGTGCTACCGGTGCCACGATCCCGCCCACGGCATCAACGGGATCCTGATTCTCGACCGCAACGTCGCCCCGCTGCGCGAGGCGATGAACCGCGACCTGCGCTGGATGGTCGCCGGCAGCGGCGCGCTGACGCTGCTGCTCGTGGCGGGCATCGCCTTCATCGTGCGCGTGGCGGTGCTCAAGCGGCTGCAGCGCTTCGAGACGACGGCGCGGCTGATTGCCGGCGGCGACCTCGCGCGGCGCGTGCCGGCCTCCGGGTCGGACACCATTTCGTGGCTGGCCCGCGAGTTCAACACCATGGCGGACTCGATGTCGGGCCTGGTGGGCGAGGTGCGGCACCAGCGGGAGCGCCTCGAGACGGTCATCAACAGCATCGACGACGGCATCGTCGTGCTGGACCCCCAGCGCCACATCGTCGCGGCGAACGCGGCGTTCCTGCAGCGCACCGGCCGCGCCCGCGACGAGGTCGTCGGCTGCGGCTGCCGGGACGCCGCGCCGGGCCTGTGCACCGCGCGCGACTGCCCGACGCTCGTGTGCCTCGAGTCGGGCGACCGTCAGGTGCGCATCTGCGAGCGGACGAACCCCGACGGCACCGTGTCGTGGGAGGAGGTGCACGCCTCGCCGGTGCGCGACGCCGGCGGCCGGATCGAGCAGGTGGTGGAGGTCTGGCGCGACATCTCGGAGCGGCGCGCGGCCGAGGCGCGCCTGGCCGAGTCGCACCGGCTCGCGTCGCTGGGCGTGCTGGCGTCGGGCTTCTCGCACGAGATGAACACGCCGCTCGCCACGGTGCTCACCTGCGTCGAGGGCATTCTGCGGGACCTGCCGCAGAACGGCGACCGGGAGGGGGAGTGGACCCGCATCGGCGAGAGCGCCACCATCGCGCGCGAGCAGATCCTGCGCTGCCGCGGGATCACCCAGCACTTCCTGCGTCTCTCGCGCGGCCAGCCCTCTGCGGGCGACATCGTGAGCCTCGCGCTCGTGGTCGCCGCCGTCGCGCGCCTGGTCGAGCCGACCGCGCGCGCGCACGCCGTCGGCATCGTCGCGGATCCGATCGACCCCGGCGTGCGCGTGCGCGCGGACGAGGCCGAGCTGCAGCACGCGCTCGTCAACCTGCTGCTCAACGCCATCCAGGCGTGCGCCACCGGCGGCACGGTCACCGTCACGGCCGTCGAGGGCGCCGACGTGCGCATCCGCGTGCGCGACGACGGCTGCGGCATCGCGCCGGAGCACCTGAAGCGGATCTTCGAGCCGTTCTTCAGCCTGCGAGGCGGCGGCACCGGCCTTGGGCTCTTCCTGTCGCTCAACTTCGTCCGCCGCTGGGGCGGCGACATCGAGGTGGACAGCACGCCCGGCGCGGGATCCGTCTTCGACGTGGTCCTGCCCGCGCTCGCCGGCGACGGCCGGCCGGAGGCCCGGCCGTGACGCCGGCCGCATCCGTTCTCCTCGTGGACGACGACGCGGCGTTCCGCGGTGTGATGGCCGGCGAGCTGCGGCGCCTGCACCTGGAGGTGGCCACGGCCGCGTCGGGCAAGGAGGCGCTCGGCCATCTCGTCGAGCACGCGCCGCAGATCGTGCTGCTCGACCTGCGCCTGCCCGACATGAGCGGCCTCGACGTGCTGAAGCGGATCCGGGAGACGAGCCCTGCGAGCGAGGTGATCATGCTGACCGGACACGGCTCGATCGACACGGCCATCGAGTCGATCCGCATGGGCGCCTTCGACTACGTGGCGAAGCCGTGCCCGCTCGACGAGCTGGAGATCCGGATCCAGCGGGCGCTCGAGCGTCAGATGCTGCAGCGCCGGGCCAGCCTGCTGGAGCGCGGCCTGACGCCGCCCGACCCGCGCGGCTGGTTCGTCGGCGAGAGCCCCGAGTTCCAGGGCCTGCTGCGCCTGGTCGAGCGCGTCGCGCCCAGCGACGCCACCGTGCTGGTGACCGGCGAGACCGGGTCGGGCAAGGAGATGGTGGCCCGGCTGATCCACGCGCGCAGCACGCGGTCCGAGCGCCCCTTCGTCGTCGTCGAGTGCGCCGCGCTGCAGGAGGAGCTGCTCCAGAGCGAGCTGTTCGGCCACGAGCGCGGCGCGTTCACCGGCGCCGACCGCGCGAAGCCCGGCCTGTTCGAGGTGGCGCACGGCGGCACGATCTTCCTCGACGAGATCGGCGAGGTGAGCCAGGCCACGCAGGTGAAGCTGCTGCGCGTGCTCGACACCTCGACCTTCCGCCACGTCGGCGGCACGAGCGAGATCCGCGTGGACGTCCGGGTCCTTGCCGCCACCAATCGCGATCTCGAGGCCATGGTCCGCCAGGGGTTGTTCCGCGAGGACCTCTACTACCGCCTGAGCACGATCACCGTCGCCCTGCCCGCGCTCCGCGACCGGCGGCCGGACATCGACCTGCTGGCCGCGCACTTCGTCACCGTGCTCAACGCCCGGTTCGGCTCCCGGAAACATCTCGGCGCGGGCGCGCTCGAGCGCCTGCGCCGGCACGACTGGCCGGGCAACGTCCGCGAGCTGCTGCACGTCATCGAGCGCGCGATGGTCGTCTGCGAGGGCGAGGAAATCCGCCCGGAGCACCTGCCGGCCGCGCTCGGGGCCGCGCCGGCACACGAGGCGGCGTCACCGGACGAGGGCGGCGCGCTGCCCACGCTCGCCGAGCTGGAGCGGACCCACATCCAGCGCGTCCTGCGCGCCGTGGACGGGCACCGCGGGCAGGCGGCCCGGCTGCTGGGCATCAGCGAGCGGAACCTCTATCGCAAGCTCCGGGACTACGAGCTCGAGAGCTGATTCCCGCCGCCAACTCCAACGCTCACCACGAAGGCGCGATGAAGGCCGAAGGCACGAAGGTCGTCACACTGGGCTGGTACCTCGGCCTGTGCCGGCGACCGCCCGCCAGAGGCGGGGCAGGTCGCCGGTGTGACGTGACGGCCATCGTGCCCCCATGTCCCGGCCGTCGGGCGGTCGTTCGCGCCATCGTGGTGCCGTTCGGTGGCTCGATTCGGCGTGACGGGTCCGGAAGACCCAGAAAAGATCGGCTGGATGTGCGATTTCCCACTTCCGTGAACCAACCGGACGCCCGGTTCGTAGCATCTAATGTTCGGACCCGAGCACAAGAGCCCGGAGGAGCCGGTCGAGGGGTCCAACCGAAGCGTCGGAGGTTGCCATGACTCTGTGGGGAAAGCTCTTCTCGAAGAAGACCGAGCCGCGGAAGCGGGTGCGGATCTGCGTCGAGTGCGGAATGCCGATCGCCGAGCACAAGGAGTGGTGCAGCATCTTCCGCACGCAGCAGGAATACGATCGGAAGGCGGCGGCCCAGTCGCCGGCCGTGGCGGAGCGGTAGGGCCTACGGCGCCAGCCGGACCGGGTCCACCTTTCCCAGGTCCATCCAATCGGGTGTCCGTCCCGCCAGGCGTGTCGCCGCCAGCTCCCCGACGGCGGCGCTCGTCATCATCCCGAACCCCCCGAGCCCGGAGACGTGGAAGAGCCCCGGCCGCTCGGAGTCCGGCCCGATGACCGGGTGCCGGTCGGGTGTGAACGTGCGCAGGCAGGCCCAGCCGCGCCGGATGGCGAGGTCGGCGAGCGCCGGCGCGTGCGCGGCGAGCTTCTCGGCGAGCAGCTCGGCCGCCGCCGGGTCGGTCGAGGGCGCGCAGGGCCTCGACGCGGTCTCGTCGCACGGCGACAGTAGCAGCCCGTCGCCTTCCGGCCGGAAGTAGAAGCCCGCATCCTCCATCCAGGTGAACGGCAGGCCCGCCACCGCGTGGGCCGGCGGCGCCGACACGAACAGATGGCGGCGGAAGGGCTGGAGCGGCAGCGGCCGCGCGCGTCCGAGCCGTCCCGCCCAGGCGCCGGCGGCATCGATCACGACGTCGGCGCGCACGTCGCCGCGCGCGGTCGTCACGCCCGTCACCCGCCCGCCCTCGACGCGCAGCTCCTGTACCTCGCAGTCGGTCTGCACGCGGAATCCGCCGGCGCGCGCCTCCTGCAGGTAGTGCGTGAGCAGCGCGTGGATGTCCACGACGCCCTCGTCCGCGCACCAGAGCGCGGCGCCGAAGTCGAGGCCGGCGACGAGCGGGTGCCGGCGGCGCGCGGCGCCCGCGGTCAGCACGGCCGCGTCGAGCCCTTCGGCCGCGAGCGCGCCGCGGATGCGCTCGAATTCGTGGTACGTCGCGCCGCTCGCGAGTGTCAGGCCGCCGGTGGGCCGCAGCAGCTCGCCCGTGCCGCCGTCGAGCCGCTTCAGGTACCGCAGGGACCGGACGGCCAGCGTGCGCACGACCCGGTCGGACTCGGTGACCTTGGCGAGCGCGGCGTTGCGTCCCGACGCGTGCGCGCCGAAGGTCGGCTCGCGCTCGAGGATGAGGCCCGGGCCGAGTCCCGCGCGGGCGAGCGCCCACGCGGTCGACGCGCCCGCGAAGCCCGCGCCGACGACGACCCACCGCGTCGCGGAAGGCAGGACGTCCATCACGGCTTCCGGTACCGGCGGCTCTGCTTGAGCGTGGCGCGGAAGACCAACCCCTGCGGCAGGTGCCGGGCGAGGAACACGAGGCTCCTGTACAGCGCGCCGTTCACGACGACGGGCTTGCCGGTCATCACGCCGTCGAAGCCTTCGCGCGCCACGCGGTCGGCGTCGAGCCACACCCACTTCGGCATCCGGTCCATCATCTCGCGCGTCTGGTTGACGTCGTGGAACTCGGTCAGCGTGAAGCCGGGGCACACCGCCGTGACGTGCACGTTCTTCGAGCGGGTCTCGAGAGCCAGCGACTGCGAGAACTTGATGAGAAACGACTTCGACGCGGCGTAGAGCGTGTGGCCGGGCGTGCCGGGCACGAGGCCCGCGACCGATGCGACGTTGACGATGCGGCCGTAGCGGCGCGCGACCATGCCGGGCAGGAACCGGTGCACCAGCTCGGCGTACGCGGTGACCATGAGCTGGATGAACTGCGCCTGCTGCTCCCAGGTGGTCTCGACGTACTTGCCCGGCAGCCCGAAGCCCGCGTTGTTCACCAGCGCGTCCACGGCGACCCCCGCCTCGGCCAGCTCCTGCTCGAGCCGCGCGGGCGCGCCGGGATCCGAGAGATCCGCGACGACAACGCGCGCGGCGACGCCGTGGCGCGCGGAAATCTCACCCGCGAGGTCCCGCAGCCGATCCTCGCGCCGGGCGGTGAGCACCAGATCGAAGTCGTGCGCGGCGAACACGCGCGCGAACGAGACGCCAATGCCGGCGGAGGCACCGGTCACGAGCGCGGTCCGACGGGAGGGCTGGCTCATCGAGCCAGTATATACGGCGAGTGCGGCGCTACTTCACCCCTGAAGGCAGGAGGGCCTTCACGCGCGGGTCGTTCCGCAGGCTCGCCGCGTCCGGGTCGCCCTCGAGCGCAGTCAGGTCCACCTGCCTGGTGGCCTTCGCCTTCTCCAGCCAGTCGAACGCCAGGTCTTTCTTTCCCTGAAGGGCGTAGACCATCGCGATGTTGTAGAGCGCGGCGGGACGGGTCGCCGGAAACGCCGACGCCTTCATGTGGGTCGCGAGCGCGCGATCGAGGTCCTTCTTCGCGTGGTACGCGTAGCCGAGCAGCGCCCATACGCGGGCGTTATCCGGCTGGGACTTCGACATCGGCTCCAGGATCGCGATGGCATCGTCCCACTTCTGCTGCTGGATGGCCGCGACGGCCTGCGGCAGGCCGGGCGCGTGACCGGCCCGGGCCGCGACGGGGACCGTCGCCGCCAGCGCGGCGACGCCGAGGCCGACGCCGAGACCGAGGACGGCGGCCGCTGCCGCGCGTGCGAGCCGTGTGTGTGCCATGAGGCCATGAGACGACCGGCCCCGCCGGTTGGGTGCCGGCCTGTGCGGAACCGCACCAACACAAGGCCGGGAGCAGCGCAATCCGAGAGCCGATAGTTCCCGTGCCAAGAGCCGCTCAGGGTGAGCGCTCAGAGTTGTGACTTGGCGGTGCCTATCACGCGCAGCTTCCCGCTAGTGACGGGGATCCCAAAGCTCGTCCCGCGCTCGATGGTCCTGGCCGTGTCGACTATGGCTGGCCACCGCTGAACCAGCTTCCACGCTTGATCCCACAAACGCAGGTTGAGCCACCCTCGCTCGAGGAAGAAGCAAGTCAGCTTGGACTCCGATCACGCTGCTCGCTCGTGGGGATTCTGCTTGATTCTGAGGTCGCCCGAGACGACTACCCGGTCGCCCTCTCGACTGAGAGCCGACAGCCACTCTGTATCTGGCGCCGATCGGCCGAACCGCTCCCACAGATGAACCACCTGAGGGTAGTCACCCTCGCTGAGAGCGTTCAGTGCTTTGGCGATGCGCGGCGAGAGATTGGCGTCGATGAAGATCTTCACGCGGCCAGCCGCTTCTCGAACTCGATGGCGTCGCGGACGTCTCGTTCTTCGATCTCGAACCAAGCCGCCACGCGGGGAATCGAATCTTCGGCCCGGAACGCGCGAATGATGACAGCTGTTGGGATACCGCCGGCGTTTACGATAGGCTGTCCGAAACTCCTGGCTGGATCAATCACGATCCTGCGTGTCCGGTTCATCGGCCACCAGCGGATCACCGTATCGTCTGCTGAGAACTCCAGCCCCTTGTACAGATAGGGAGCCAGTACTTCTCTGATGGCAAACTGATTTCGACACAGGTCCAGGAACTTCGTTTCACCGTGAAGTTCGCCACTCTTGGTAATCTCTACCAGCACGGTGCGGCCGTCGGTGCGGAACGCCTGGGTCGAGAACGGGTGAGTCGTGTCGAATAGCTCTTGGGCGCGCTTGGCGGCCAGCCGGAGCGCGGGCCAAGAAACTCCATACCCTCGGAACGCATCGACAAAACGGATCTCAATGAGATCCCGAAAACTCAGGGCCTCTGTTCCCGCGAGGCCTGCGAAGTCGCCCTTCACGACTTTGGGCGACCACCGACGACTCCCGTGACTCTGGAACTCGTACCCCTTGAGCCACCGGCGAATACGGCGAGCGGGAACGGCGGACAGATGGGCAGCCTCGGAGACCCGGTATATCCCCAGGCCGACGAGAGGAACCTTCCCTGCCGCCATTCTCTAAGTCCTCCCCACGGCCGATTATACCGTCGTCTGCCTGCAGAGGGCTGGTGGATTGCGCTCGACTTCGAAGCTACTGACGGGAACGAGAGAAGGCGATCCGGCATCTGCGGCGGATTCACGATCCCGGACGACGTGGCTGGTCACTCGGCGCGCAGGGTGACGAGCGGATCGACGCGGAGCACGCGGCGGGCGGGGAGGTAGCAGGCGAGGGCGGCGACGGCCAGCAGGAGGAGCGCGGCGCCCGCGAACACGCGAGGGTCGGTGGCGCTCAGATCGAACAGGAGCGAGCCGAGGACGCGCGTGACCGCGAGCGCGCCGGCCAAGCCGAGGACGAGACCGATGGCCACGACCTTGAGCCCGTCGCCGACCACGCCGCGCAGGAGCCGGTCCGGCGGCGCGCCGAGCGCCATCCGGACGCCGAGCTCCAGCGTGCGCTGCCCGACGGTGTACGCCACGAGGCCGAACAGGCCGATCACCGCCAGGAGCGCGGCCGCCACGGCAAAACTGGCGACGACCACGGCGTAGAACCGCGGCGCGGCCACGGAGGCAGAGAGCACCTGGTCCATCGTGAGCGCATCGCCAAGGAGAGTCTCTGGGTGGAGGTCCCGCGCGATCGTCCGGATCGCAGGCGCGAGCGCGGCCGCATTGCGTTCGGCGCTCACGATCAGGTGCATGTCGGTCCCGTACGTCCACATGGGGTCGTCGGAAGCGGCAACCCAGTAGATCGTCGGGCTCGCTCCGCGGTCCAGCCCGTCGTGGTGGACGCTGCCCACGACACCGACAACCGGCACCCACGGGCGATCCGCCCGCCCGAAGTGAAGCCGCCGGCCGATCGGATCCCGATCGCCCCAGAGCAGCCGGGCGAAGGTGACGTCCACGATGGCGGCCGTGGCCGCCGTATCGGTGGCGCTGAAGAGCCGCCCGCGGACGAGCGGAATGCGCAGGGCCGTGAAGTAACCGGCCGTTGCGCGCCTCATCACGAAGGGGATTCGTTCGTCGGCCACTTCGGCACGCGCGTCGCTGGCCAGGTTCCGGCCTCGCGCCTCCCCTCGGAAAGGCCCGGACGAGAGCGGCAGGTAATCCACCACACCGGCCGCGCGGACTCCGGGCAGCCTGGCGACCCGCTCGACGAGTTCTCCGAAAAAGGTCGATGCCATGCCCGGCCGGTCCTCGAGCGGGGAGACCCTCATCGTCAAGATGCCATCGGCGCGGAACCCGGAGTCGACGCGCACGAGCCTGGTGAAGCTCGTCACCAGCAGCCCTGCGGCCGTGAGCAGCACCAACGTCAGGGCCACCTCGACCACCAGCACCACCTGGCGCGCGCGGTTGTCGCGGCCGCCCGTCGAGGCGCCGGACTGCCGCAGGACCAGCGTCGGATCCAGCCGCGCGGCGTGCAGCGCCGGCAGCGCGCCGAACAGCGCTCCGGCCAGCAGCGACGCCACGACGGTGAACGCCAGGACGCCCGGGTCGATCCGCGCCGCGTCGAGCCTGGGCACACCGCCCGGGCTGAGGCGCACGACGAGCGGCAGGGTCCACCAGGCGAGCACGGTCCCTGCGGCGCCGCCCGCGCACGAGAGGAGCAGGCTCTCGGTGAGCACCTGCATCAGGATCCGCCCGCGACCCGCGCCCAGCGCGACGCGAACGGCCAGCTCGCGCCGCCACGCGAGCGCGCGCGCGAGGAGCAGCTCCGACACGTTGGCGCAGCCGATGAGCAGCAGGCATCCGACGGCCGCGAACAGCACGAGGAGCGCGGTTCGGAAGCGGTCCGACAGGTACGCGTTCAGGCCGACGAGGGTGAAACCGGCACGAATGCGCGCGTCCGGGCTCGAGCCGTAGACCTGCCGGGACATCGTCTCGACGACGGCCCGTGCCTGCGCGAGCGAGACGCCCGGCCGGAGGCGAAACACCACCCACAGCCACTGTGCGTTTCTCTCCGTCTCGTCGTCCGGCCCGATCGCGAGCGGCACCCAGACGTCACCCCGGTCCGGCAGGTGAAGCACCGACTGGAACCCGGCCGGCAGCACGCCGACGAGCCGGTACGACTCGTCGGCGAACCGGAGGATCCGCCCGACGGCTGCGGGATCGGCGCCCAGTCGGGTCGCCCAGAACTCGTGGCTGACGATGACGATGCGCTCTGCCCCGTACCGATCGTCGGCCGCGACGAAGTCCCGGCCGAGCGTGGGTGTCACGCCCAGCGCGGCGAAGAACGACGCGGTGACCCTCGCGCCGCCGACCCTCTCGGGCCCCGACGGCGTGTCCACGACGAAGCCGCGCTTCTGCGCCGCCGCGAACCACTCGAAGATCTCGGTGTGTCCGGACCAGTCCAGGAAGTCGGGATAGGACACGGTCGTGATGTTCAACGTGGGCGCGCCGTGCTCCGCGATGACGACGCGGCCGGGATCCCGATACGGCAGCGGCCGGAGGAGCACGGCGTCGACAATGGAGAAGATGGCGGTGGTGGCGCCGATGCCGAGGGCGAGCGTGAGCACGGCGGAGACAGCGAACCCCGGGCTGCGCCGGAGCGACCGCAGCGCGAGCCGCACGTCGCGCCAACGGTCGTCCAGTCGCTCGGCCAGGCGCTTGCGGCGCGCGCGCGCCTCGTCCATCCGGACGAGCGTCGCGTGCACGGCACCGAGGTCGCCAAACCGCTCCAGCGCGCGGCGCCGCGCTTCCTCCGCGCCCATCCCGCTCCTCCGATACTCCGCCTCGCGCTCCGCCAGGTGCGCGGCCAGCTCGTCGTCCACGTCGCGGGGGACGTCGGGGCCCCAGAGCGGGCGGTCGGGGCGGTCGGGGGGCTGGCCGCTCATCAACGCCTGCCGTTGTGCGTCGCGAGGAAACCGAGGATCGTCCGGGTCATGATCGGCCTCACTCGGCGCGCAGCGTCGCCAGCGGATCGACGCGCAGCACGCGGCGCGCGGGCAGGTAGCAGGCGATGGCCGCGACGGCCAGCAGGAGGAGGGCGGCGCCGGTGAACACGCGCGGGTCGGTGGCGCTCAGGTCGAAGAGCAGCGAGCTCAAGATGCGCGTCACCGCGAGCGCGCCGGCCAGGCCGAGGACGAGACCGATCGCCACGATCGTGAGTCCGTCGCCGACCACGGCGCGCATGAGCCGATCCGGCGGCGCGCCGAGCGCCATCCGGACGCCGAGTTCCGGCGTGCGCTGCCCGACCGTGTACGCCATGAGGCCGAACAGGCCGACCGCCGCCAGCAGCGAAGCCAGCGCCGCGAAGCTCCCGACGAGGAACGCGTAGAAGCGCGGCCGCGCCACGTGCACCAGGCGCACCTCGTCGAGCGTGCGGACGTTGATGAGCGCCTGCGGCTCGACGGCGCGGATCGCCGCGCGCACCGCGGGCGCCAGCGCGAGCGGGTCGCCCGCCGTGCGCACGACCAGCGTGCCGTAGCTCGGCTCCTGGGCCATCGGACGGTAGATCATGAAGCCGGGGGCGCGATCGAGACCGAAGTGGCGGACGTCCCCGGCCACGCCGACGACCCGCACCCACGGCTGCGCGGAGGTCCCGAGCCGCAGCCGCCTGCCGATCGGATCCGCCTCGCCCCAGAGGTGTCGCGCGAGGTGCTCGTTCACGATGACGACGGGCGGCGCGCCCGCGCCGTCCGATCCGGTGAACGCGCGCCCGCGCGCGATCGGGATCCGCATCACCCGGAAGTAGTCCGGGGTCACGTGGCGGTTCTCGACGCGCACCTCCTCATCGCCCGGCGCCAGGTGCGGGCCCTCGACCCATTCCGAGACGGTGTGGTCCGAGTTGGAGAAGGCGTCGCCGAGCGGCACGTAGTCCACCACGGCCGCGCCCGTCGCGCCCGGCAGGGCCGCCGCGCGCGCGACGACGTCGGCGAGGAACGTCCGGAGGCGCGTACCCTCCGATCCCGGCGCGGGCGGCGGCGAGGCGTCGATCGCGAGCACCCCCGTCGGGTCGAAGCCGGGGTCGACGCGCAGCAGCTTGTCGAAGCTGACGAGCAGCAGGCCGGCGGCCGCGAGCAGAACGACGGTCAGCGCGATCTCCGCCGCCATCAGCAGCCGCCGCGCGCGGGCCTGCGCGGCGGTTCCCCCCGCACCGCCCGGCTTCAGGGTGCCGACGAGGTCGAGACGCGAGGCCCGCAGCGCCGGGAAGGTGCCGAACAGCACCGCGGCCGCGATCGAGACGGCGACGGCGAAGATCAGGACGCGCCAGTCGATTGCGGTCTCGGCGAGCCGCGGGATGTCGCCGGGCGCGAGGCGTAGCAGGGCGCCTCGGCTCCACGCCACCAGCAGTAGACCCAGCACTCCGCCCGCCGCGGCCAGCACCAGGCTCTCGACGAACAGCTGGCGCACGAGACGGGCGCGTCCGGCCCCGAGCGAGGCCCGAATCGCGAGATCGCGCCGGCGGCCGAGCGCGCGCGCGAGCACGAGGCCCGACACGTTGCCGCACGCGATGAGGAGGAGCACGGCCACCGCGCCCAGCAGCAGGAGCAGCGCCGGGCGCACGTTGCCGACCACGTAGTCGTCGAGCGGAGTCAGCGTGTAGCCGGCGCGCAGCACCTCGTCCGACCGGTCCGCGTAGTCGGCCTTCGACAGCGTAGCGACGCGCGCCCGCGCCTGCTCGAGGGTCGCGCCCGGGCCGAGGCGCGCCACGAACGTCAGCCATCGGGCGTTGCGCGTCGTCATGTCGCCCGGGCCAATCGCCATGGGGATCCAGATGTCGGCCCGTAGCGGCAGGTGGAACGCGGATTCGAACGACGCGGGCAGCACTCCCACAATCCGGCGCGCGACACGGCCCGCGCCCTCGTTCAGGTCGAGCGTCCGGCCGAGGACGTCGGTCAAGCCGCCGAATCGCTCGGTCCACAGGTTGCGGCTGATGATCGCCACGGGTTCCGCGCCGTCGCGATCGTCCTCGGCCGTGAAGTCGCGCCCGAGCATCGGGGTGACGCCGAGTGTGCCGAAGAACGAGGCGGTCACACGGCCGCCGCGCAGCAGCTCGGGACCCGACGGCCCGTCGACGACGAACCCGTGCCTCTGCAAGGCGGCGGCCGACTCGAAGCCGTCAACGGCGTCACGCCACTCGAGGTAGTCCGGCCACGACACGATGTAGCGGACGTTGCCCCGGGGCCCGGGCCGCGCCCCGGCGGCAATGACAAGGCGGCCGGGATGCGCGTAGGGAAGCGGGCGCAAGAGCACGGCGTCGACGACGGAAAAGATCGCGGTGGTGGCGCCGATGCCGAGCGCGAGGGTGAGGACGGCGGAGAGGGTGAACGCGGGGCTGCGCCCGAGCGATCGCGCCGCCAGCCGGCCGTCGCGCCAGAGATCGCCGACCCGCTCCGCCAGGCGCCGGCGGTGCGCGCGCGCCTCGTCCATGCGGACGAGCGTCGCGTGCACGGCGCCCAGGTCGCCGAACCGCTCCAGGGCACGCCGGCGCGCTTCGTCCGCGCTCAACCCGCGGCGCCGGTACTCCGCTTCCCGCTCGGCCAGGTGCGCCGCCAGCTCGTCGTCCACGTCGCGCGGGACGTCGGGGCCCCAGAGCGGGCGGTCCGGGCGGTCCGGGCGGCCGTCTTTCGTCATGCGCGCCTGCCGCTGCGCGCGCCCAGGACGCGCGTGACCGCCCCGGAGAACCGCCGCCACTCGGACGCCTCCGCCTTGAGCCGCCGCCGGCCCGCGGCGGTGAGAGCGTAGCGCTTCACGCGGCGTCCGGTCTCGGCGGAGACGGTCCACGCCGCCTCGACGAGACCCTGCGCCTCGAGCCGGTGGAGCGCAGGGTAGAGCGCGCCGTCCTCGATGGGCAGCGCGTCGTCGGTGACGCGCTCGACCCAGCGGGCCACGGCGTAGCCGTGGAGCGGACCGAAGCTGAGCGCCTTGAGGATGAGCGCGGGGAGCGTGCCCTGGAGGAAGTCGATGGTCGTCCGGGGAGGCATGATGATACATATCGTAATAGGTATCAGCAGAAGACGCAAGACGCTCGGGAACCCGAGAACCCGCGAACTCCCGAACCCGATCTGTGACAAGATCAACAAAATGCGCATGCTGCGGCGCGCCGGCTTCGTCCTCCTCATGCTCCTCCTCGGCGTCTTCGTCTACGCCTACGCCTATCTCCGCTCCACGCTGCCGCCGACGAGCGGCACCGTGACGGTGGCCGGCCCGGCCGCCCCGATCGAGATCGACTTCGACACGCTGGGCATCCCGCAGATCTGGGCGCAGACCGAGACCGACGCCTACTTCGCGCTCGGCTGGCTGCACGCCGCCGATCGGCTGTTCCAGATGGAGCTGCTGCGCCGCTCGGCCGACGGCCGCCTGTCGGAGCTCTTCGGCGAGGTCACGCTGCAGGCCGACATCGCCCAGCGGCGCATCGGCCACCGCCGGATGGCGCACGCGGCGCTCGGCGCCCTCGCGCCGGCCGACCGTGCCCGGCTCGGGGCCTATGCGGAAGGCGTGAACGCGTACGTCGCGCAGGCGACGCTGCCCTTCGAGTTCCGCCTGCTGGGCGCGACCTTCGCGCCATGGACCGTCGAGGACACGCTTGCGGTGACGAGCTTCCAGGCGTGGTACAGCGACGACCTGACCAACGCCGACGACAGTCTCGTGAAGCGCGTGGTCGGGGGCCTGAGCCTCGAGCGGGCGAAGACGCTGCTGCCCGGCCCCGCGCCGGCGGCGCCAGCGGCGCCGACGTCGGCCGGCGCGGCGGTGGCGCGCTGGATGCTGCCCGACCAGGCGGCGGTCGCGTCGCTCGTCGGCGCGCTGGCGCTCGCGCGGGCGTCGAACGCCTGGGCGATCGCGCCGTCGAAGAGCGAGACGAACCACGCCGTCCTCGCCAACGACCCGCACACGCAGGGTCCCGACCTCCCGGATCTCTGGTACCTCGCCGGGCTGCACGCGGCCGATACGGGACTCGACGCGGTGGGCGCGACGGCGCCCGGCGTGCCGGGGATCGTGATGGGCCACAGCCGCGCGGCCGCGTGGGGCATGACCGCGTCGGGCGTGGACCTGCACGATCACTACGTGGAACGGGTCAACCCGGCCGACCCGCGCGAGTACCTCACGCCGGACGGCTGGAAGATGTTCGACGTGCGGCACGAGACGATCGGGGTGCGCGGCCGCGCCGAGCCGGTGGCGCTCGACGTGCTGTGGTCCCGCCACGGCCCCATCGTCTACGAGGAGCCGTCGAAGCACGAGGCCGTGGCGTGGCGCTGGGCGGGGCTCGACTTCTCGCCTGCCACCGCGGTCGCGAGCCTGCTCGCCATTCCGCACGTCACCGACTGGGACGCGTTCTGGCGCACGGTGGGCGACGCCGGCGCGGGCGCGTTCAACTGGGTCTTCGCGAGCGCGAAGGGGCAGATCGGCTACGGCATGGGATCGCCCGTGCCCATCCGGACCTGGCAGGACACGGTGCTCCCGGTGGACGGCTCGACGAACGACCACGAGTGGCAGGGCTACTATCCGCCCGACCGCAAGCCGCACGTCGTCGATCCGTCCGACGGCTGGGTGGCGAACGCGAACAACGCGCCCGACACGTCGGGGCTCGGCTACACCCTGGACGGCCTCGGCTTCGACGGGGATCGGATGCAGCGCATCCGCCAGCTGATGCACCCGAAGGACAAGGACCGGCTCGACATCAACGACATGATTGCCGCCGAGCTCGACCGCGTGGACGTCGCCGCACTGCGGTTCCGGGACGACGCCGTGCGCGTCCTCATGCCGCTGAACAGCCGCGCGGCGAGCGACCTGAAGTCGTGGGACGGGTCGATGACGCCGGACTCGACCGAGGCGGCCCTCTTCAACGTGTGGCTCGCGGACCTCAACCGCGACATCTTCAGCGACGAGCTGGGCGGGCCGGTCCGGCGCGTGTTCTTCGAGGCCGTGCTGTCGCGCCCCGAGTCGCCGTGGTACGACGACGTCCGCACGCCGCAGGTCGAGACGCGTGAGGACATGCTCGTGCGGGCGATGAAGGAGGCCTACTCCGAGGTCGGCGGTCGCGCGTGGGGCAAGCTCGCGCACGTGACGCTCGAGCATCCCATGGCGCGGGTGCCGATCGTGGGCGCGCTGCTCCGGCTGCGGCGCGGGCCGTTCGCGTGGGGCGGGTCGCCCGGCACGATCGACGCGTCGATCTACGTGCGCGACCCGGCGGGCGGCTTTGTGCAGCGCCTCGGCCCCGCGTTCCGCCAGATCGTGGACTTCACCGACGTGGACAACGCGCTGATGGCGCTCACGGCCGGCGAGTCAGGGAACCCGATGAGCCCGCACTTCTTCGATTTCTGGCCGGTGTGGCGCACGGGCACCTACTGGAAGGTGCCGCTCACCCGCGCGCGGGTCCGCGACCGCCTCTCGTCCACGCTCGTGCTGGCGCCCGTGGCCCGCTGAGCTGGACGCGTTGCGCGCGGAGCCGCAAGGGCGATATGGTGTTGCAGTGAGGGGGTCGAGGAGGTCAACAATGAAGGGCGACAAAAAGCTGCTCGCGGTGCTGAACGAGCTGCTGGCCGACGAGCTGACCGCCATCAATCAGTACATGGTCCATTCCGAAATGTGCAGCAACTGGGGCTACACCAAGCTGCACGACGCGATCGAGAAGCAGGCCATCGACGAGATGCACCACGCCGAGTGGCTGATCGAGCGCGTGCTCTTCCTCGAGGGCATGCCGATCGTCTCGAAGCTCAACCCGATCAAGATCGGCCGGTCGGTGCTCGAGATGGTGACCAACGACCAAAAGGCGGAAGGGGACGCCATCGCCTCGTACAACGCCGCCATCGACCTCGCGCGCAAGGCCGGCGACGAGGGCACCGTCGAGCTGCTCCACAAGATCCTCAAGATGGAGGAAGGCCACGTCGACTGGGCCGAGATCCAGCGCGCGCAGATCGACCAGATGGGCATCGAGCGCTACCTGTCGAATCAGACCTAGATCGCGGAATGCGGCACGGACTGGGGCACGGAATGGGACCCGGAATGCGACACGGAGTGGAATGACGAAATGAAGCACAGAACGGGACCGAGCATTCTGTGACCCATTTCGTGTCCCATTCCGTGTTCCATTCCGTGTCCCATTTTCTTGTCCCTACTCATGTCGCAGCGTCTGAGCCGGATCCAGGCGCAGCACGCGTAGCGCTGGCGCGATGCTCGCGGCGGCCGCCACGAGCAGCAGGCCTGCGCCCACGGTCACGACCGTCTGCGGGTCGGTGGCGCTGACGCCCCATAGGAATGCCCGCAGCACGCGTCCCGTCCACACGGCCAGCCCGCTGCCGACGGCGACGCCCGCGAACGCCAGGCCGACGCCTGGCAGCGCGACCGCCCGCACGGCCTGCGCCACGGTCGCGCCGAGGGCCAGCCGGATGCCCAGCTCGCGCGTGCGCTCGACGACGGCGCCGGCGACGAGGCCGTGGATGCCGACGATCGCGAGGAACGCGGCGATGGCGCCCAGCGTGGTGATCAGGGTCATGAGGAACCGCTGCGGCGCGAGCGCCGCGTTCTGCAGCTCGTTGAGATCGTTCACCGCGGCGATGGGCAGCAGCGGATCCGTCTCCCGTACGGCCCGCCTGAGGTCCGCCACGGTCTCGGCGGCCGGCGTCGCGGACCGCACGGCGAAGCTCGGCTCGAACCACGTGTGCACCAGCGCCAGGAACTGGTCGCTCGTCTGCCGCGCGGGGATGTAGATGACGGCGGTGGGCTTGAGCGGCGCGAACTGGCCGACGCCCGAGAAGCGCTGCTCGGTGTTGCCTGCGACGCCGACGATCTCGCGCTCGCCGCCCTCGAGGGCGATGCGGCTGCCGAGCGGGTCGCGGTCCTTGAAGTACATCCGCACGAACTCCTCGCTGACCACGGCCACCGGCAGCGTGCCCGCCCGGTCGGCCGCCGTGATGGCCCGCCCGCGGACGATCGGCTGCTTCAGCGCCGCGAAGTAGCCCGGCGTCACGTAGCAGAGGTTCGTGATCTTGTACTGCCCATCGTCTGCCTGGCCGACGTACTTGAAGCCGAGGTTCAGGAGGCGCGTGTACGGCAGGCCCAGGACGACGCCTGCGGCCTCGACGCCCGGCAGCCGTCGGATGCGCTCGAGGCTGGCGTCGAAGAACTGGTTCATCGCGGCGCTCGTGGCGTAGCGCCGGTCCTGCATCGAGAAAGTGGCCGTGACGACGCCCCTCGGGTCGATGCCGGGGTTCAGGCTCCTGAGGTTGACGAAGGTCCGGACGAGGAGCGCCGACGAGACGACGAGCAGCACGCCGATGGCCACTTCGCCCGCGACGAGCAGCCGCCGCGGCCAGTGGGCCGCGCGGCCCGTCGCGCCGCGCGTCGTCGTCTGGGTGAGCGCGGCGGTCACGTCGAGCCGGCTCGCCGTGAGCGCCGGCGCGAGACCGAAGAGCACGCTGGTCGCAAGGGCCACGCCCAGGGTGACCGCCAGCACGCGCGCGTCGATCGCGATTGGCTGCCAGATGCCGTAGTCGGCCGCGAGCCACAGCAGACCCCGCAGCGCCGCGTAGCCGAGGCCCACGCCGACCGCGGCGCCGGCCAGCGCGAGCACCGCGCTCTCGACGAGCAGCTGGCGGACGACCGCCGCGCGGCCGCTGCCGAGCGCCATGCGCGTCGCGACCTCGCGCGTGCGCCGGCCCGCGCGGGCCAGCATCAGGCCGGCCACGTTGGCGCAGACGATGAGCAGCACGAGGCCGACGGCGCCCCAGAGCAGCAGCAGCGGCGTGCGCACGTCGCTCGACAGGCCCTCCTGCATCGGCTCGAGGCCGAAGGTGATCGTGACGTTCGAGGCGTTGCGGTACTCCGCGGCGCGCGTGTGGCCGATCGCCGCCATCTCGGCGTTCGCCTGCGCCCACGTGACGCCCGGCTTCAGGCGGACGGCGATGCCGTAGTTCGTGCCGCCGCCCTCGCCCCTGGTGGACGCCCGCAGCGGCGTCCACACGTCCGCCGGCGCCGTGCTCAGGAAACCCTTCGGCATGACGCCGACCACCGTATAGGCCTCGCCGCGCAGCAGCAGGCTGCGACCGACCACCGACGGGTCGGCGTCGAAGACGTGAGCCCAGAACGCGTAGCTGAGCACGGCGACCGGCGGGCCGTCGGGCATGTCCTCCTCGGGCCGGAACTCGCGGCCGACGAGCGGCGCCACGCCGAGCACCCGGAAGAACCCGGCGCCCACGCGCTGCTGCTGCACGTAGGTGGCGCGGTCGTGCGCCACCGCGTTCACGCCCGTCACCCAGTCGGAATAGGCGGCCGCCTCGAGCACCGTCGCGTGATCGCGCACCAGCTCCCACGTGCGGCCGTCCTGCGAGGTCCGCGTGTCCTCGCCCCGCGGCGAGCGAAACGTCGTCGACACGACCGCGAGGCGGTCGGGCTGCGGGTAGGGCAGGGGGCGGAGCAGCAGCGCGTCGACGACGCTGAAGATGGCTGTGTTGGCGCCGATGCCGACGGCGAGCGTCAGCACCGTCGCCGTCGTGAACCCGGGCGCCTTCCGCATCAGGCGGACGGCGAACCGGAGATCGCGCCAGAGGGTCTCCAGGATCGGCAGGCTGTTCATCTCGTAGATCTCCTCGCGCACTGCGTCCACGCGGCCGAAGGTCCGGAGCGCCACGCGCCGCGCCTCGTCGGGCGGGAGCCCGCGCGCGACCAGGTCGTCCACGTGGTGCGCCAGGTGCGCGTCGATCTCCGCGGCGCGCTCGGCGTCCCAGGCGGCCCGGCGGACATAGCGGCGCCAGCTCACGCGGTCAGTCCTCCACGGGGCGGAGCACCTGCCCGATCGCGCGCACGAGCTGCGCCCACCGGGTCGTCTCCTCCCCGAGCCGCCGCTTGCCCGCCGGCGTGAGCCGGTAGTACCGCGCGCGGCGGTTGTTCTCCGACGTGCCCCAGAAGGACGCGATGAGCCGCTCGTCCTCGAGGCGGTGGAGCGCCGGGTAGAGGGAGCCCTGCTCGACCTGCAGCACCTCGTCCGAGCGGCGCGCGATCGATTGCGCGATCGTGTAGCCGTGGGCCGGGCCGAGCTGGAGCGTCTGCAGCACGAGCATGTCGAGCGTGCCCTGGAGCAGGTCGGGTTGCGTGGTCGATCGCGCGCGTCGTCTGGGCATGCCGCACATGGTACACTACTAGGACGTCTGATGGAGTGGAAAGGTTGCCTCCCCGGCCACCATTGAGGTGATACGGCATCCATGCCCTAGAAGTCCGAGTGGAGCGCCCGCCCCCGGCGCCAGGGGTTTACGCGGCGGCCGTTCGGGGGGTCTAATAGGGCTGCCGCGAGCGGCCCCAGGCAGCGGACCCCGGGAGGAACCCATGCGACGAATCGCGCTCGCGTTGCTGTCCCTCGGCCTTCCCGCGCTGGCGTTCGGCCAGCTCCCGTCGCTGTCGGATCTCGCGAGGAAGCTCACGACCCGCATCCCCGGCCTCGCCGACGTGCTCGAGGCCGAACCGGCCGTCACCACCAGCCTCGAGGACGCGTACGGCGAGGTTGCGATGATGGACGGGTTCGTCCCGGCGGCGTTCGAGCCGCTGGCCGCGCTCCCGCGCGACGAGGCGGGCGCGTTCGTCCTGCGGCCCGGCGCCTTCGAGCTCGACGCCCAGAGCTACTGCCTGCACGCGGGCACCTACGGACCGACCCGCGGCGACGGCTACGTGTTCGCGCCGTTCGCCGGCCCGCGCGCCGGAATCATCCAGACCGTGCTCGACAACACCGTCGCCAACCCGGACGTGGGGCAGCAGGACGTGCAGATGCTCGTGTGGGCCATCCTGGCGCGCACCAAGGTGTCGGACACGGCGGAGGACCTGCAGGCGGTCGCCCGGCGCCTGCTGTCGGAATCGCAGATCGACGAGCTGAACGGCGGCGCCCTCGCGCGGATTCCGGTCGACCTGCGCGAGCAGGCCTTCGCGAACGTGCCCGACGCGGTCCGCCGCACGTTCGAGGCCGAGGCCGAGCTGCGCGATCGGCTGGCCGAGGGGCAGTCGAGCTACCAGGAACTCGAGGCGGTTGCCGTGCTCGACGGCGAGCCCGAGCCCGGCGAGCACGACCGGGAGGTGCCCGGGGGGCGATGGTCGCTCCATCCCGGCGGCTTCTTCGTGCGCTACCTGCCCTACGGCTACTCCGAGACGCGCGTCGAGGTCTACCTGCCCGAGCCGATCGCGATCGTGCGCGACGCGCTCGGCCGCATCGTCCGACTGACAGATCCCGCCGGCCGCATCACGGAGACCGAGTACGACGACGGCTTCCCGCCGCTCGAGGTGCCCGACGATCCCCGCCTCAAGGGCTACGCCTTCCGCACGATCCGCTTCATCGAGCCGGATCCGGACGGTGGCGAGCCGCGGCGCGCCGAGTGGCGCAATCAGGGGTGGACGTTCGTCTCGATGCCCGACGCCGGCGTCGCGCCGGCCGCGCGCGTCTTCTGGCTGCGGCCCGCCGCCTGGACGGGCCGGCCGCCCGACAGCCCGTTCAAGGATTGGGTCGAACGCTACGAGAAGGCGAAGGGCTACTACGACGAAGCCCAGGCCATGCGCCAGAAGTGGGAGCGCATCCAGAGCGGCAAGCGATCCTGGGACGACATCCGCAAGATCACCGACACGAAGCACTACCAGGACGGCCTGCAGGCGGCGCTCGGCGGCGACCTGAGCGAGAAGGGCAAGTGGATCCAGGAGCATTCCGAGCGGACGATCTTCGCGTGGCAGTACGCCATCTCGGAGCTGGGCGGCGGCTCGGACGGAGGCTCCACCTACCAGCCGTCGCACGATGTGGCGACACCCGGCCAGTCCGGCGCGCAGCGCCTCGGCCTGTCGGGACGAAGCTATTGACGGAAGGACCACGGAAGCACCACGGAAGGACCACGGAGATCGCCACGGAAGTCGCCACGGAAATCGCCACGGAAGGAGATCGCGCACGCCGTGATCCGCCGTGAGCCGTAGGCCGTGGGCCGTGAGCCGTCAGGTATAATTCTCCCTCCCATGCTGGACTCGTCCCTGCGGGAGATCCTCGCGCGCTACTGGGGCTACCACGAGTTCCGGCCGCTGCAGCGCGACGCGATCGACGCCGTCCTCGAGAGCCGCGACAGCGTCGTCGTGCTGCCGACCGGCGGCGGCAAGTCGCTCTGCTTCCAGCTGCCCGCGCTCGTCGATCGGCCGAAGTCCGGCCTCGGCCTCGTGGTGTCGCCACTCCTGTCGCTCATGAAGGACCAGGTGGACGGCCTGGTGGCGAGCGGCGTGCCCGCGGCGGCCCTCAACAGCTCGCTCTCCGCCGCCGAGCGCGACCGCGTGTACGCCGACCTCGACACGGGCGCGTGCCGGCTCCTCTACGTGTCGCCCGAGCGGCTCGTGGGGGAGGGCGGCGACCGGTTCCGCGCGCGGCTGCGCGAGTACGGCGTCGGGTTCGTGGCCGTGGACGAGGCGCACTGCATCAGCCAGTGGGGTCACGACTTCCGGCCCGAGTACCGCCAGCTCGGCCTGCTGCGGGAGGAGTTTCCCGGCGTCTCGATCCACGCCTTCACCGCCACCGCCACCGTCCGCGTGCGCGACGACATCGTCCGGCAGCTCGGTCTTCGCGAACCGGCGATGCTCGTCGGATCGTTCGACCGGCCGAACCTCGTCTACCGCGTCCTGCCGCGCACCGGTCTGAAGGACCAGGTGCTGAAGGTCCTCGAGCGGCACTCGGACGAGGCGGGCATCGTCTACTGCATCTCGCGTCGCGAGGTCGAGGCGATGGCGGCCTGGCTCGACGACCTCGGCCACCGGGCGCTGCCGTATCACGCGGGGCTCGACGATGCGACGCGCCGCCGGAACCAGGAGGCGTTCCTCGAGGAGCGCGCCGACATCATGGTGGCCACCGTGGCCTTCGGGATGGGCATCGATCGCTCCAACATCCGCTTCGTGATCCACGCCGGCGCGCCGCGATCGCTCGAGCACTACCAGCAGGAATCGGGGCGGGCCGGCCGCGACGGGCTCGAGGCCGAGTGCGTCCTGATCTACTCGGGCGCCGACTTCCTGAAGTGGCGGCGGATCATGGAGCAGAGCGGCGAGCTCACGGAGAGCTCACGGACGCTTTTGCGCGACATGGAGCGCTACGCCGCCGGCACCCGGTGCCGCCATCGGGTGATCTCCGAGTACTTCGGACAGCCCTATCCGGCGAAGAGCTGCGAGGCGTGCGACTGGTGCCTCCACGAGCTCGAGCGGGTGGACGACCCGCTGACCGTGGCGCGCAAGGTGCTCTCGGCGGTGGCGCGGCTGCAGCAGGGCTTCGGCGTCGGGCACGTCGTGTCCGTCCTGCGCGGCCGGACGACCGACGCCGTCACCACGAGGGGGCATCAGGAGCTGAGCACGTTCGGCCTGCTCGCGGACGTGCCCGAGGCGGAAGTGCGCGGCTACGTGGACCAGCTCACCGAGCAGGGGCTGCTCGCGCGCACCGACGGCCCGTATCCGGTGCTGCAGCTCACGGCGGCCGGCGTGCGGGCGCTCAAGGGCGAGGGCGAGGCCGTAATGGCGCTGTACCGGCAGCCCCGACCGGAGGCCAGGGGCCGGAGGCCCGAGGCCGGCCGCGGGAAGCCGCGCCCCGAAGGCGGCGAGTGGGACGGAGTGGACCCGGGTCTGTTCGAGGCGCTGCGGCTGTGCCGCCTGGAGATCGCCCGCGAGCGCGGCGTGCCGCCCTACGTCGTCTTCCACGACAAGACGCTGCGCGAGCTGGCGCGCTGGCGTCCGTCTACTCCGGCCGCGCTCGTCGACATCCACGGCATCGGCGCGCGGAAGGCGGAGGCCCTCGGCCCGGCCGTGCTGGAGGTCATCGGCGACTACTGCCGCGAACACGGGGTGGAGATGGACGTGAAGTCTTGACCGGAGCCCAGGGGCCAGGGCCAGGGGCCAGAGCCCCCAGTCCCCAGTCCCCAGTCCCCTACTGAATCTCCTTCATCAGCTCCGCGACCGCGGCCTCGAGCTGCTGGTCGCGGCCCTTGCTGACCACCGCGTACTCGTCCATCACCTGGATGTCCGGCTCGGTCTGGTGGTTCTCGAGGTAGTGGCCGTTGACGTCCTTGACGCCGACCGGGGGCACGCCCCAGCGCGTGTGGCCGTCCTGCAGCATCTCCCAGCCCGAGAACGTGCACGTGCCCGGGGTCGGCATGCCCACGAGCTTGCCGAGGCCGAGGGCCTTGACCGTGTACGCGAAGCAGTGGCCGTCGCTGTAGTTGGCCTCGTTGGCCAGCGAGACGCTCGGCTTGGTCCAGCGGAAGTTCGGCTCGAAGCCGCTGCTGCGATTGTCGGTCGAGTAGTCGAAGAACTTCCGTCCGCTGAGGAACATGGCGAGGTCGGCGACCAGGTCGCCGCCGCCGTTGAAGCGGGTGTCCACGACGAGGCCCCTGCGGTCGGCGAACTTGCCCATCACTTCCTCGTAGGTCGACCGGTAGGCGCCGTCGTTCATGCCGGGCACGTGGACGTAGCCGAGCTGGCCGTGGCTCAGGCGGTCGACCTCTTCCTCGTTGCGGCGCACCCAGCGCGCGTAGAGGAGCCGACCCTCTTCGGCCGGCGTGATGGGGGTGACCACGATCTCGCGCGTCGCCGTGCCGTCGGAGACCACGAGCAACGTGTTCTTGCCAGCCTTGCGGTTGAGGAACTGCGGCAGGTCCTTGTCGGGGGCGATGGTCTCGCCGTCGATGGACTCGATGACCATTCCGGGCTTGACGTCCATCCCGGCCTTGTCGAGCGGGCCGTTCTTGACGACCTCGTCCACCTTGACGCCGGCGCCCGTGTAGGTCTGGTCGTAGAAGATGCCGAGCGAGGCGGTCTGGTCGTCGCCGTCCTCGGACGCGGAGTAGCGCGCGCCGCTGTGGCTGACGTTCAGCTCGCCGAGCATCTCGCTCAGCATCTCGGCGAACTCGTAGCTGTCGCCGATGTGCGGCAGGTACTTCGCGTAGACCGGCTTCAGCGCGTTCCAGTCGACCCCGTGGTAGCCGGCCGTGTAGAAGGTCTCCTTCGTGCGCCGCCAGACGTGCTCGAACATGTAGGCCCGCTCGGCGGCGACGTCGAGCACCATCTCGCCCTTGATCTTCACCGCCTCGCGCTTGGCGCTGGCCGGATCGATCTTCGAGATGCCGCCGTCGGCCAGCAGGAACAGGCTCTTCTGGTCCTTGTCCCACTCGAGCTGGCCGCGGTTGGCGCCCAGCGCCACCAGCATCTTCGTTTCCTTGGTGCGCAGGTTGGTGGTCCAGAGGTTCATGCCCTTCTCGAAGCGGGCGAGGTAATAGAGCGTCTCGCCGTCCTTGCTGACGACGGCGTCGCCCAGCGACGAGGAGTGGATGGTGAGCCGGGCCTTGCGCAGGTCGAGGCCGTCGAGGTCGAGCGTCAGCGGCTCGGGCGCGGCGGGCTTTTCCGCCGCGGCCTCCTTCTTGGCGGCGTCCGCCTTGGCCTTGCTCGCCTTCTCCTCGGCCTCCTTGACGAGGTCGTACTCCTCCTTGCTGAGGCGGAAGCGGTCCCAGGCGGCCTGCGTGAAGAACATCGCGTAGGCGTCGAGCTGCGCACCGCCGCTGTGGGCGACGGCCTTGAGGCCGTCGCGGTTGCTGAACCACATCATGGCCTGGCCGCCCAGGATCCACTTGGCGCCGCGGTCGTTGAAGCCGCTCTCGGTGAGGTTGAGGACCTTGCCCGTGCCGTCGGCGCGGACGAGGCCGACCTCGCCCGGCGCGAGGCCGGGCACGGCGTAGTCGAACAGGATCCACCGGCTGTCGGGGCTCCACTGGAAGTACTGGTCGGCGTCCGAGTTGGAGAAGAGCTCGGCGCTCGTGAGGAGCGTGCGCGCCTGCTTCGACGCCAGGTCGTAGATCTTGAGCGTCATCCGGTCCTCGATGTAGGCGAGCTGCTTGCCGTCGGGCGAGAACAGCGGCTGGTAGTTCTCGTGCTCGTTCGCGATGAGGGGCGTCTCCTCGAGGACCGTCGAGGCGTAGAAGTACGGCTCCGCGTCGCGCGTCCGGCGGGTCTGGTAGATCGCCCACCGCTGCCCCCGCTCCGAGGCGTACACGAGGGCGTTGCCGTCGGGCGAGAACGTCACGCCGTTCTCCTGCTCGGGTGTGTGCGTGATCTGTTTGGTGACGCCGCCGTCCACGCTCGTGACGAAGACCTCGCCGCGGTAGATGAAGGCCACCTCCTTGCCGCTCGGCGACACGGCCATCTCGCGGGCGCCGCCCGTGACGGGCAGGACCTGGGTGTTGTTGCTCTTGGCGTCGGCCGCCACGGTCACGGCCACCTTCCGCGGCGCGGCGTCGCCCGTCTTCGTGTAGATCTCGCCGTCGTAGCCGAAGCACAGCGTGCCGCCGTCCGACACGCTCAGGAAGCGGACGGGGATCTTCGTGAACGAGGTAATCGGCCTGGACGCTCCGCCCTCGAGGCTCATCTTGCGCACGTTGAACGAGCCGCCCTCCTCGCTCAGGTAGTAGAGGGCCGTGTCGTGGTCGGTGAAGACCGGCGTGCGGTCCTCGCCGGCGAACGTCGTGATCTTGCGGTGCGTGCCGGCGACGCTGTCGTAGAGCCAGATGTCCCGCGTGATCGACGAGGTGTGGTGCTTGCGCCAGGCGTTCTCGCCGCCCTTCTTGTCCATGTAGAGGAAGCGTTTGCCGTCGCGGCTCACGTTGACGTCCTCGGCCGGCGTGGTGAGCACCTGCATCACCCGCCCCCCGGCGACCGGCACCCGGTACAGCTCGGGCTGCGACCCGGTGGGGAAGCCGCGGTTGCTCGCCGCGTCGAGCCGCGCGGCGCCGAAGATCACCGTCTTGTCGTCGCGGTCGAACGCGTACGGGTACTCGTCGGCCGAATGGAAGGTCAGCCGCCGCGCCTCGCCGCCGCCGGCCGGCATGACGTACACGTCGAAGTTGCCGTGGCGGTCGCTGGCGAACGCGATCTGCCGGCCGTCGTGGCTCCACACCGGCATGAAGTCGTGCGCCTCGTGCACCGTGAGCGGCACGGCGGCGCCGCCGGCGGCGGGCACGCGATAGAGATCGCCTTTGTAGGTGAACACGATGGTCGTCCCGTCGGGCGAGATGGCCGGATACCGGATCCAGCCCGGCGTCGTCTGGGCCGACGCAACGGAGACGCCGAGGGCGAGCGCGACGCCGAGCGCAGCAAGGGTCTTCATGGGGGGGCTCACGATGATGGTTGATGATGGCCGGAGTACGAACGAGCTCGAATCCAGCACAGCACAATACCGGATCGGGGGCCTCTCGCAAAGGGGACCGGATCACTCTGGCCGCTCCGAGGGTGCATATGAAACAGTTGTCACTTGACGTATGAAAGCATATGGTGGATCATCATTCATATGCGCACGACACTGGATTTGCCGGTCGACCTGCTCGAGGAGGCGCGCCACGCGCTCGGCTTCAAGTCGAAGACCGACACGATCGTCCTGGCCCTGAGGGAGCTGGTGCGACGCCACCGGCTCGACGAGCTGAAGACCCTGATGGGACGCGTCGAGCTCGACGTGGACGTCGCGCGCAGCCGGCGGCGGCCGGCGCGGGTACGCCCGTGATCGCGGTCGACACGTCGGTGTGGGTGACAGCGCTTCGCTCGGCGACGAGCCGGGAAGCGCAGACGCTCGGCCAGCTGGTGGACGCCGACGAGGTCCTGCTGCCGGTGCCGGTGCGGGTCGAGCTGCTGGCCGGCGCCTCGACGCGGGACCGGCCAGCGCTCCGCCGCGGCCTGGCCGCGCTGCCTCTGCTGTATCCCACCGATGAGACCTGGGCGCTCGTCGACGGCTGGGTCGAGCGCGCCGGGCGCGCCGGCGAGCGGTTTGGCGTCGGCGACCTGCTGATCGCCGCGCTGGCCAGCGAGGTGGACGCGCTCGTCTGGTCGCTGGACTCGGATTTCACCCGCATGAGCGGTCTGTCGCTGGTCGGCATCTACGAGCCCTGACGCAGGCGGGGACGGGAGCTCCACGGACGTCAGAGGAGCTTCCCATCCCCCCTCTCGCGGCAGCCCGCGGCCAGGGCTATAATTCCCCTATCCCAGGAGCGTTGGTTCTGCGCGCCCGTTCAGGGCCTCGTGCGCGCCGCGCGCCGCCCTGCGACAGGCGCATTCGGGGTTTCCGCCGATCCAGACAAGGAGTGGTCAATGAAACCTGTGCTGTCTCTCGTTCTTGCCGCGCTGCTGTGCCCCGTCGCTGCCGGCGCGCAGATGCACGCGAACCCGGTGACCGACACCGTCCGCCAGCAGCTGCAGCGCGAGTCGAAGAACCTCGGCGGCGCCGCCGCGGAGATGCCGGCCGACAAATACGCCTTCCGCCCGACCGAGCCGCAGATGACCTTCGGGCACCTCATGATGCACATCGCGCAGTCGAACGTGTTCCTGTGCTCGAAGATCTCGGGCATGGCGGCGCCGGCCCAGGCGAAGCTCGCCGAGACCGACCCGAAGACCACGCTCGTGCAGGCGGTGAAGGCGTCGTTCGACTACTGCGGAACCGCGCTGGCGAAGGTGGACGACTCGAGCCTCGGCGACGAGGTCGAGGTCTTCGGCGGGCGCAAGATGACGCGCGCGGCGGCCCTGATCTCCCTGTCGGACGACTGGGCCGACCACTACTCAGCGGCGGCGATGTACCTGCGGCTGAACGGCCTGCTGCCGCCCACCGCGCAGGCGAGGAAGTAGGGGGGCAGAAGCCGGCCAGGTGACGACGATGCTGCGCCAGCTCGGCGCGCAGCCGATCGGGACGGACCTCGTGACCTTCCTGCGCGCCTAGCCGGACGCCCCGGCCTTCAGCGGCCGGACGGGCCCTTCCCCTCGGGCGGGATCCGCTTTCCGTCCTTGTCGAACACCGCGTTCCTCAGGTACTGCTCGGTCGTCCACGGCGGCGCCTCGCCGCCGAGGTACTTGTGGAACCACTCGAGGTGCGCCGTGTAGTAGAGGCCCATCTCGTACCAGTCCGGCCAGTGCCCCGACCGCGAGAACACGACGAGGCGCGAGGGCACGTTCATCCGCTGCAGGGCGGTGAAGAACTGCAGCGACTGGGTGTAGGGCACGCGGAAGTCGTGCTCGCCGGTGAGGATCAGCACCGGCGTCTTGAAGTCCTTCGCGAAACTCGACGGCGAGAACTTCTCGTAGAGCGGGCTCGTCCACGGCTGGCCCTTCAGGTCCCACTCGGGGAACCACAGCTCCTCGGTCGCACCGTAGAACGACCGCAGGTCGTAGAGGCCCATCATCGACGCGATGGCCTTGAACCGGTCGGTGTGCCCCTCGAACCAGTCCATCATGTAGCCGCCGAACGACCAGCCCATGGCGCCCATGCGGTCCTTGTCCACGTAGGGCAGCTTCTCGAGCGCGTCGGTGACCTTCATCAGGTCCTCGAACACCGCGCCGCCGTAGTCGCCCGAGATCTCGGCCGTGAAGTCCTGGCCGTAGCCGACCGACCCGTGCGGGTTGGCGAACGCCACCACGTAGCCGGCGCCGGGGTACAGCTGGAAGTCGGCGCGAAAGGCGTCGGTCCACTGCTGCTGCGGGCCGCCGTGGACGTTGAGGATGAGCGGGTACTTCTTCGCGGGATCGAAGCCGTGCGGCTTGACGATGAAGACCTCGATCTTCGCGCCCAGGGCGCCGTCCACCCACATCGTCTCGACCGGGCACAGGTCCACGTCGCTCGCGAGCGCGTCGTTGACGTGCGTGAGCTGGCGCGGCGCGGACGCCCCGCCCGCCCCGACCGTGACGGCGAAGATCTCGGCCGGCTGGCTGACGCCGCGCCGCGCGTACACGATCTCGGGCTTGCCGGGCACGAGCGCCCAGGCGTCGATGGTCTTGTCGGCGAGAACCGGCGAAATCGCGTTCGTTGCGAGGTCGACGCGGTAGATCGGCGTCTGCCCCTGGTACTCCGCCTGGAAGTCGATCGACTTCGAGTCGGCCGCCCAGTGGAAGTCGTCCACCCAGTTGCGGAACGACTCGGTGAGCACGCGCGACGTGCCGGCCGACCGATCGTAGACCGCGAGACGGAACAGGTCCGATTCGTACGCCGGCTGCTTCTGCATCCGGTACGCGATGGAGCGCCCGTCGGGCGAGTACTGCGGGCTCCCGTCGTAGGCCGGGTTGGCGGCCGTGATGTTGCGCGGCTCGGCGGACGGATCGGCCAGCGAGAGCAGCCACAGATCCGCGTTGGTCGAGATCGCCGGGACCTTGTCGTGGTTCGACACGAAGCACAGCTCGGACGAATCGGGCGAGAAGGCGTACTGCACGGGACCGCCGAGCTGGAACGGCGGCGAGTCGACGTCGCCCGGCGTCAGGTCGCGGACGGCTCCGGTGTCCGCGTTCGCGAGGAAGACGTGTGTCCGGGTGCCGTCCTTCCACTCCGTCCAGTGCCGGTAGAGCAGCGCGTCGGCCACGTGCGCCTGCAGCCGCCCGTTGTGCCAGCGATCCGCGATCCGGCTGTTGCACGCATCGTCGGCGCTGCACTCCGGGTAGACGTCGGTCGAGAAGGCGATCCACTTGCCGTCGGGCGACCACACCGGATCGGAGACGCCCGTCGAGAGGTGCGTGAGCGGCCGCGCCTCGCCGCCGTCGAGCGGCATGACGTACAGGTTCGACCCGTGGTCGCGGCTCGCGATGAAGACGAGCGACTTGCCGTCGGGCGAGAAGACCGGCGACGTCTCGCTCGTGTCGCCGCGGGTAATCTGCCGGGTCTGGCCGCTGGCGAGGTCCATGAGCCAGATGTGCGTGGCCCGCTTCGCGTGCGGCAGGTCGCTGGTGGTGATGGTGTAGGCGACGTGGGCGCCGTCGGGCGACACCTGCACATCGCCTATCGACGTCACGCGGTAGATGTCTTCCAGGGTGAACGCGCGTTTTTGCGCGTAGGCCGGCCACGACAGGCACAGGCCCAGGAGGATTACGGACGCAAATCGTCGAATCATGGGAACACCTCGATTGATCCATTCAATCACAAGCGAGGTGGGGAAGGGGATTTCCTGCGGGATCACTCCGTGCGGAGCGCAATCAGCGGATCGACCTTGAGCGCGCGGCGCGCCGGCACCCAGGTGGCGAGCGCGGCGACCGTGGCGAGCACCAGGGGCACGCCCGCGAACACGATCGGGTCGGTGGGGCTGACGGCGAAGAGCAGGTTGGCCACCACGCGCGAGGCGGCGAAGGCGCCGGCCAGGCCCAGTCCGAGCCCGACGCCCGCCAGCACCAGGCCCTCGCCCATCACCAGGCGGAACACGTCGCCCGGCTTCGCGCCGACGGCGATGCGGATGCCCAACTCGCGCGTGCGCCGGCCCACCCAGTAGGCCATCACGCCGTAGAGCCCCACGGCGGCGATGACGAGCGCCATCAGGCCCGCCGGCCCGATGGCGTAGGCGGCGAGCTTCGGGCCTGCGTACGCCCGCTCCATGAACTGGTCCATCATCTTCACGTCGAACACCGGCATGGCCGGGTCGAGGGCCTGCGCCTCGCGACGGACGGCCGCCACCGTGTCGGCCAGATCGCCCGCCCGGCGCAGGTGGACGACGAGCGTGCGGGCCATGCCGAAGTCCTGTGTCTCGGGCAGGAAGAGGTAGGGCCGCGGCGATTCGGTGAGCTGCCGGTACTTGCCGTCGGCCGCGATGCCGACGACCTCGATCCAGGGCCGGCCCTCCTCGGCGAACCGGAAGCGCTTCCCGATCGGATCCTGGTCCGGCCAGAGCCGCGTCGCCATCGTCTCGTTCACGATCGCCACGGGCAGCGAGTCGGCGGTGTCCTGCGTCGTGAACGCCCGGCCGCGCACGAGCCGTGTGCCGAGCGTCGGGAAGTACCGATCGTCGACCGTGCTGTACATCACCTGGACGGACTTCTGGTCGGGATCGTCGACCCGGCCCTCGACGATGACGTCGCCGCCCTGCATCTGGAAGTCGAGCGGCACGTAGCGCGCGAGCGTGGCCGATTCGACGGTCGGCAGCGCGCGCACGCCCTCCATCAGCCGCCGATAGAAGTTCGTGGCGCGCTCGCGGTCGTACCGCTGCAGGCGGGGGTTGAACGACATGACGACGCGGTTCTCGATCTGGAAGCCCGGATCGATCGTGCGGGCGCCGCCGACGCTCTTGACGAAGAGGCCCGTCGCGACGAGCAGGACGAGCGACACGGCGACCTGCCCCACGACCAGCGCGTTGGTGAGCGTCAGCCGCCGGGCGCCGCCCGGGCGGGCCGGCTGGCCGCCCTTGAGCGCCGGCACGAGGTCGGGCCGTGACGCGCGCAGCGCGGGCACCGCGCCGAAGGCGAGCGCCGCGACGACCGAGACCGCCAGCGTGAAGACCACCATCCGGCCGTCCATCTGGAAGTCCATGATGAGCGGCAGATCCGTCGGCACGCGGTAGGACGACATGAGACGCATCGCGATTGCGCCGAGCCCGAGGCCGAGGGCGCCGGCGCCGAGCGCGACGAGCAGCGACTCGGTCATGAGCTGGCGCAGGAGCTGCCAGCGCCCCGCGCCGAGCGCGAGGCGCACCGCCACCTCCTTCTGGCGCGCGGCGGCGCGCGCCAGCATCAGGTTGGCGACGTTGGCGCAGGCGACGAGCAGCACGAGCCCGGTGATGCCGAGGAAGATCATCGCGATCGCGTTGGTGGCCGCGGCGATCTCGACCTCGGGCCGCGTGTCGATCTCGCGGAAGGCGAGCGCGGTCACGCCCTTGTTCGTCGCGGGGTAGGTGGACGCCAGCCGCGCGGCGATGGTCTTCACGGCGGCCCGCGCCTCGTCCAGCGTCACGCCCGGCGCGAGGCGGCCCATCAGCCGCATGATGCGCCGGTCGCGATCCTCGAGATAGCGGGTGTCGCCCGGCACCGCCTGCCCGATCATGGCCATCGGCATCCAGAGGTCGGGCGCGAAGTAGGGCGCGTAGGCGCCCTTGAAGCCGGCCGGCGCCACGCCCACCACCGTGAAGGCCAGGCCGTTGAGCGTGATCGACCGGCCCACCACCGACGGGTCGCCGCCGAAGCGCCGCTCCCACATCCGGTGGCCGAGCACCACCACGGGATGCGTGCCGGGCGAGGCGTCCTCCTCGGGCAGGAAGCCGCGCCCGAGCGCCATGCGCACGCCGAGCAGGTCGAAGTAGTTGCCCGTGACGAGCTCGCCGAAGGCGCGCGTGTCCTCGCGGCCCTCGCTCTTGAGGCCCAGGTCGACCGTCGTGTAGCCGGTCAGGCCCGAGAAGACCTTCGCCTGATCGCGGTAGTCGCGGTACTCCTGATAGGAGAAGCCCAGGTAGTAGGACTGCACGTCCCGCCGGGAGTACAGCACCACCAGCTGGTCCGGGTCCTTCACCGGCAGGGGCCGCCACAGCAGGCTGTTGAACATGCCGAACAGGGCGCTGTTGGCGCCGATCCCCAGGGCGAGCGACAGGACGGCGGTCGCCGTGAAGCCGGGCTGCTTGCGGAGGGCCCGCAGGCCGTGCCGGACGTCGCGGAAAAGCGTGCTCATGACGGAAACCTCACCCCCACCAATACGGACCAGCCCGGCCGTGGTTCCGGCGCCGAGCCGATCGAGGATTCGGGCCGCGCCGGTCTTCGCCTATCATGGAGGGCTTCGGGCCAGGCCGCGCTCGGGCTGGGGGGACGGGTTGGACTATTTCATCAAGCAATACTCGCTGCAGCAGGGGGCCCTCGAGATCGAGTACATCGAGGAGTTCTTCAACGAGTTCCCGCGCCGCAAGACCGCGGCCGAGGTGGTGGCCCGGCTGACCGGGCGCCTGCACCAGATCCTCATGGCGGAAGCGCCGCTCCCGAGCGACCCCACCGGCGCGCTGATGCCCGTGTCCTTCAAGGTGGCGCACGAGCTGCGGGCGCAGGAGGACGACCCGAAGCTGGCCGACCTCGTCGAGCGCCTGCGCGATCGCGTCCAGTTCGACGGGCGCCGGGTTCTCTATCAGTGGATTGGCGGCACCCGGAGCGACTGGCGCGGCCAGGGCCACTTCCGCGCCCTGACCGAGGAGCAGGAGGCGTGGGCCCACGCGGCCGGCTTCGACGAGATCGTGGTGAAGACGAAGAACCGCTTCTACGAGATGCGCAGCACGCTCGACAGCCTGCGGTTCGAGGTCGTGAAGTTCGAGCGCCATCCCGCCGACAACGCCGAGTCCAAGGTGTACCTCAGCAAGCGGCTCGACCGCGACATCGTCGACGCCCACCGGCTGAAGCGCATGGTAACGCAGGTCGAGTAGCGCCGGGTTCTGGTGAGAAACCTCACACCGCCCGCGCGGGCCGGACGGAACCGCCGGCCGCGGTCTCTCGTATCGGATGTCTGTACGGGCACGTACAGACTTCCGATAGGAGCAGCCCATGGGCGGACACAAGGCCGATCTCCTGCGCGGCACGCTCGACATGCTGATCCTCAAGACGCTGGCCCTGCAGCCCCTGCACGGCCTGGGGATCTCCCGGCGCATCCAGCAGACCACCGACGGCGTGTTCCGCGTGCCGCCGGGCTCGCTCTTTCCGGCGCTCGGCCGCCTGGAGCAGGAGGGCTGGATCCGGGGCGACTGGGGCGAGTCCGAGAACAACCGGCGGGCCCGCTACTACCGGCTGACGGCCGCCGGCCGCCTCCGGCTGGGCGAACAGGAACAGCATTGGGGCCGGATCGTGCTGGCCATCACCAAGGTGCTCGAGAGCGCGTGAGGAGGGTGCCATGCCGTTGTGGTCCCGCGTCACCGGCACGCTGCGATCGATCTTCCACAAGGGCCGCCTGGACCGCGAGTTGGACGACGAGCTTCGGAGCTATCTCGACCTGCTGACCGATGAGAAGATCGCGGCCGGCCTCGAGCCCGAGCGGGCGCGGCGCGCGGCGCGGCTCGAGCTGGGCGGCGTCGAGCAGGTCAAGGAGCAGGTGCGCGACCGGCGGCTGGGCGCCGCGCTCGACACGCTCCTGCGGGACGTCCGGTACGGCGTCCGCACGCTCGCCCGGAGCCCGGGCTTCACCGTGGTCGCTACGCTCATCCTCGCCGTCGGCGTGGGCGCGACGTCGGCGCTCTACACCACAATCGACGCGGCGCTGCTCCGCCCGCTCCCGTACGACCACCCCGACCGGCTCGTCCTCGGCCAGAAGACGCGCGACGGCGTGCCCAACGGCCCTGTGTCGCGTCTGGACTACTTCGACTACCGCGATCGCAGCCGGTCGTTCACCCAACTCGCCGCGCTCGCTGACTTCGCCATGATCCAGACCGTGACCGGCGGCGATCGGCCCGATCTCGTCCGGACCGGCTTCGTCACCTGGAACCTGTTCCGCACGCTCGGCGTGGCGCCGGTTCTCGGTCGCGACTTCCTGCCACGCGAGGAGCAGGGCGGCGCGACCGCGGTCATCATCAGCGACGGTCTCTGGCGGCGCCGATTCGGCGCCTCGCCCGACGTCTTGGGCCGGACCCTGGTCCTGGACGGGAACGCGAGGACGATCGTGGGCGTGATGCCGCCGGGATTCCGGTTCCTCCAGGACATCGACGTGTGGAGCCTGGTCGACCGCGACGGGCCCATCGACCCGGTGCGCGACTCGCACAGCCATCTCGTCATCGGCCGGCTGAAGCCGGGCGTGTCGATCGAACAGGCGCAGGCCGACGTGAACGCGATCTCCGCGAGCCTCCAGGAGGAGTACCCCGCGACCAACAAGCACAAGGGACTGCAGCTCGCCGACCTGCACGCGACCATGGTGGCCGATGTGCGGACGAGCCTGTGGGTGCTCATGGCCACGACCGTGGCCGTGCTGTTGATCGCCTGCGGCAACGTGGCCGGCCTCCTGATGGCGCGCGGCCAGCGGCGGCAGCCGGAGATGGCGATGCGCGCCGCGCTCGGGGCGTCGCGGCCGCGACTCGTCCGGCAGCTGCTCACCGAGAGCGCGGTGTTCACCCCGCTGGTCGCCGCCGCGGGCGTCGCCTTCGCCTACCTGTTCCAGGATCTGCTGCTGCGGCTGTTGCCGGTCGGCGACCTGGGCGTGAACCGGCCCGAGGTGGGCGCCGGGACGCTCCTCTTCACCGTGGCGACCGCCGTCGCGACCTGCCTGCTCGTGGCGCTGGTGCCCGCCGCGCGCGTGTCGGTGTCGGAGCCCGGGCTCGCGTCCGGCTCGCGCGTGTCGGAGGGGCGGCGCAGCGCGCGGATGACGAGCGGGCTCGTCGTGGTGCAGGTCGGACTGTCGATGGTCCTGCTCGTCGGGTCGGGGCTGCTCGTCCGCAGCCTGGCGCGCATGGCCGCGGTCGATCTCGGGTTCGACCCGGACCGCGTGCTGTCCGCGCAGGTCAAGATCCAGGCGGGCACCTACCCGGCGCCCGAGGCGCGTGCGGCGTTCTTCACGTCCCTGATCGACGAGGTACGGGCGCTGCCCGGCGTCGTGTCCGCGAGCGCGGTCAGCAAGCTGCCGATCCGCCAACCGTGGACGGACTGGCCCGTGTGGCCGTCCGATCGTCCGCGCCCGGCTCCCGGTGAAGGCCTCAGCGCGATGTCCCGATGGGTCCAGCCCGGGTATTTCGAGACGATGCGGATCCCGATCCTCGCGGGACGCGACATCGCGCCGACCGACGGGCCGAACTCGCAGCGGATCGTGGTGCTGAGCGCCCGCACGGCCCGGACGCTGTTCCCCGACCGGAGCCCGATCGGACGCACCGTGTCCATCGCCTTCACCGGCGACGAGCCGTTCGTGGTGGTGGGCATCGTCGGCGACGCGCGCATCAACCAGCTGACCATCGAGCCGGACGCGGCCTTCTACCTGTCGTCGGCCCAGCTCGGCGCCACGCAGATGCAGCTCGTCGTGCGCGGATCGGCCGATCCGCTGGCCCTCGTGGCGCCCATCCGCGAGGTCCTGCGGCGCCTCGACGCCGACGTCGTCCTGGCCCGGCCGACGACGATGACCTCGGTCATCAGCGAGGCGCTCGGCGGCTACCGCGTCGTCATCGTCGCGCTGGGCGTCTTCTCTGGGCTCGCGCTCGCGCTGGCGGCGTTCGGCCTCTACGGCACGCTGGCGTACCACGTGGGTCAGCGCGCCAACGAGATCGGGATCCGGATGGCGCTCGGCGCGTCGCGCCGCGACGTGCTCGGCCTGATCGCGGGACGGGCAGCCGCGCTGGTGGGGGGTGGCCTGCTCCTGGGGCTGGCCGCGGCCGTGCCCGTGACGCGGCTGACGAGGCAGCTGCTCTTCGAGACGGCGCCGCTCGACGCCCCGGCCTACGCGAGCGCGGTGGCCGTGCTCGGGCTCGCGGCCGTCGCCGCGTGTTTCGTTCCCGCCTGGCGGGCCACGCGCCTGAACCCCGTCGAGGTGCTCCGGAAGGAGTGACGGCGCCCGTCCCGCGGACGCGTCAGAACCCGGGCAGGTCGCGGCGGTACTTCTCGAACAGCCGCGAGGACACTTCCACCGGATCGCCCTCGGGGTCCGGCGCATACGTCTCGGTGCCCTTGGACCACGCCGTCTCCCACGCGCACGCATCGGGCAGGTACGCCGCGCGGTCGAAGGGCGTGCGCGTGCGGATCGACTGCGCGAGGCGGTCGAGGAAGAGTTGCCAGCGCGGCAGGTCGTAGCCCGCGAACATTCCGTTCCACTGCCGCAGGGCGTAGTCGTTCAGGTCGTCGAACTGCCCCTCGGTGCACTTCGTGCCCCACATCGTGATCAGGTTTCGGGCGTTCCACTCGTAGAGGCGGCGCTCGTCGTCGGTCGTGCCCCAGCGCCGCGCGTCGGCGATCCAGCGGCCGAGGCGCAGGTGGGGGCGCGTGCCGACGAGCGCGTCGAGGTCGCGGATGAGATCCAGCACGCGCGCGCCCGCGCGGGCGAGCGCGGCGCGGTCCTTCGCCTCGTACGCCTCGTCCACGGCGCGCGCGTAGTCGTTCGACAGGTTGCTCAGCACCTGGCGGCCCACGTTCACGAGGTCATCGTCGTAGGTGTCGACGTCGCCGAGCTGGTCGCGCGCGGCGAGGAGCGACGCCCACGCGCGGGCGAGCGTGGCCGCGTCGTAGGGGATCGTGGGGCTGCAGCGGTACGCGCGCTTCGGGTCGTGGAGTCCCGGGCGGCACGTGAGGAGCGAGCCGGTCTGGTCCGGCGAGCGGTACACGGTCTGAAGCAGGCCCGTCCAGGCCGCCTCGACGTCCGGCGTCGTCTCGCCGTAGCGGCGCGCGACGTAGGCCTTCACCCAGGCGTCGAGCGGCGGCGGCTCGGCGCGCCACGTCATGTCCATCACGAGGTCCTGCACGATCGGGTTGTCGCCGAACGCCTCCATGGTCATGCCGATGCCCGAGAAGCGCCCCTTCGCCGGGCTGCGCCGGACGTCGGACAGGTTGGCGAGGATGCCGGGCAGGTTGCCGAACAGGCTCGTCCGGCCGCCGAACTCGTGCAGCGTGTTCCAGATCCACGGCTTGCCGTAGAAGGCGTCCGTGCGGCTCCAGACGGGCGTGCGGTCGCCGAAGAGGTCGAGGACGATCATCTTGTCGTCGGGCACGGCGCCGAGGAACGCGCGGCTGCGCTCGGGCGTCCAGAACTTGGTCGGCGAGTAGACGAGGAACCAGCCCTGCAGCACCCACGTGGTGTCCGGATCGGCCGACTGCATCGCGCCGTACACCGAGCGCCCCATGTCGGCCAGGAAGTCCAGGTCCGCGCTCGGGGGGTCCATCTCGTTGAAGGTGTCGGCGGCGTACAGATGGTCCGTGCCGTAGAGCTCGGTCTGCTTCTCGATGAACGCGCGCCCGATGCGGTCGAAGAGCGGGTCGGCCGGGTCGAGGAAGTCGGTGCCCGAGAACCCGGCCGACCAATCTCCGGTCCGGCGGACGTGCGCGTCGGGGAAGTGCCGGCCGAGCGACGCGGGCACGTGACCGGTGAACGCCTGGAGGATGGGCGTCATGCCGAGCGCGCGCTCGCGGGCGAGGATGCGCTGCTCGAGCGCCTGGTGCCCGGCGATCCAGCTCGCCGGCAGCGGGCCGCCCAGTCCGTCGATGTTGCCCATCCAGCCCCACGGCAGGTAGGCGGGGCCCACGAGGAACGCGCGGATCTCCTCGTCGCTCAGGCCAAGGTCGCGGTACACCTGCGTCCAGACCGCTTCCTGGCCCGTGATGGCGAGCGGCAGGTTCACGCCGTTGAGTGCCATCCAGTCGATCATCTGCTCCCAGTCGGGCCACTGCCACCACGCCATCGTGTAAGAGAAGGTCACGTAGTTGAAGAAGTAGCGATACCGGTACGGCACCTCGATGCGCACGCGCTGCGGCACGGTCGGGGCGGGGTCCGGAATGTCGAGGCGCTGGTTGCGGAAGCCGACGTAGCCGTGACAGCGTTCCTGCAGGTACCAGTTCAGCCCCATCGCCATCGACACGCCGTTCGGACCGCGAATCACGATGCGCGTGCCGCGGCTCTCCACCTCGAAGACGTCGCCGCCCGAGGCGGTCGGCGGCATCCACTCGAACACGAACAGGTTGCGGCGGTCCGGCACGAGCCGGGCGGCCAGCCCCCGGGCGGCCGCCTCGGCCCGCGCGGCCTCGGGCGGCCGTGCCGGCGCGCACGCCAAGGCCATCAACGCGAGGAGGCCGACGGCGGGCAGGCGTGTCATGTCGGGACCCTTCCTGGGGGGCGTGTCGCTTCTGATTGTATCCGCGATGATTGAAGCGCCGTCCACGCGGCGCGAGCCGTCCTGTCGCGGCCCGAGCCGGACGTGCTGGAGTTCGAGAGCGCAACGGGAGGGCAGTATCGGCCGGCGCGGCAGTGGGCTTTCTCGGTGCCCTCTGCGGTTCCGGGTTACGATAACCAAGTACGGAAGATTTTGCCGATGAAGCTCGTCCGTAATGGCCTTGTGCTCGGACTCGGTGGCGTGCTGTCGCTCGGAGGCTGCGTCTCCGCGCCGGCGCTCGCGCCAAGAACCACCACGTGGAACCGCGTCGTCTTCGTCGAGCAGCGCTGGCTCGAGCTGCACCTCTCGCGTCCGCCCGGTGACACCGCCGGCCGGCCGCTCCTCATCTTCGTGACGGGCGACGGCGGCTGGCACCGCAAGGACCTCGACGCCTACAAGCACCTGATCCAGTGGGGCTACCCCGTCGCGGGCTTCAGCGCGCCCGTGTACCTCGACCACCTCGCGGGCGGCGCGGCGTCGCTCCGGCCCTCCCAGCTCGCGCACGACTTCCAGACGATCATCGACGCGGCCCGCGCGGACTTCGGGTTGCCGTCCGGCACAAGGGTGTTCCTGACCGGCGTGTCGCGCGGCGCCGACCTCGTCGTCGTGGCGGCCGCACAGCCGGCGCTGAGGCATACGGTCTCGGGCGTCCTGGCCGTCGCCCTCACGCGTGAGGAGGAGTACGTGCGGCGTTCGCGCCGGCTCTTCCACTTCCGGCACCGGGCGCGGCCGGCGCCGACCGCCGACGGCGACGATCAGGTGATCGTGCAGCCATACCGCGCTTTGCGCCGCATCGACGTGCCGGTGGCGCTCATCCAGTCCACCAACGACCCCTACGTGCGCGCCGCCGATGCGCGGAAGCTCTTCGGCCCCGACGACGCCACACGGCAGTTCCACGCGATTGCCTCGCGGGACCACAGTTTCACCGACAAGCGGGACGAGCTGTTCCGCGAGATGCAGGCGTCGCTCGTCTGGCTGGCTCGTCCGGCCGCGGCCGCGCATGCGTCTGGAGGGCATTCGTGAGGAGATTCGTCCGTTGCATCGGGGTCGCGCTGCTGGCCGGGCTCGTGGCTGCGCCGGCGGCCGCCACCGACAGCCAGAAGCTCGACGTCGACGTGCGCGGCAGGACGCTGACGCTCTACGTGTATCAGCCGCCGGCGGGCGCGCCGGCCAAGGGCACCATCTTCATGGGCAGCGGCGACGTGGGCTGGGTCGGCCTCGCCACGACGCTCGCCGAGTACCTCTCCGACCAGGGCTACGTCGTGGCCGGCGTCAACGTGCGGCACTATCTGTCCGCGTTCACCACCGGCAAGGACCACGTGACCGTGCCCCAGGTGCCGCTCGACTACCGGTCGTTCGCCGACGCCCTGAAGGCGCGGGGCCTGCTGCCGTCACCGGTGGTGCTGGCGGGCGTGTCGGAGGGTGCGGCGCTGGCCGTCGCGGCCGCCGCGGCGCCCGAGAGCCACGCGTGGGTCGACGGCGTGCTCACGATGGGCCTGCCGCCCTCCGACGAGCTCGCGTTCCACTGGAGCGACTTCACCTCGTGGCTCACGAAGAAGCCCATGAACGAGCCGTCGTTCAACCCCGAGAGTCTCATCGGCGCCATCGCGCCGATGCCGCTCTTCATGATCCAGTCCACCAAGGACGAGTACGTCAAGGAGGACGACTACCAGCGCTTCGAGGTGGCCGCGAAAGACCCCAAGAAGCTCGTCCTCATCGACGCGGCCAACCACCGCTTCACCGACAAGATCCCCGAGCTCAAGGCGCAGGTGCTCACGGGCCTGGCCTGGATCCAGGCCGGCGGGAAGTAGGACGCCGCCAGCGGCGCTCTACTCCATCCGCAGCGTCACGGCTGGGTCGACGCGGCTCGCCCGCCTGGCCGGCACCAGGCACGCAGCCAGGCCCGCGACGAGCAACCCCGCCGTGACGATGGCGTAGACCGCCGGCTCGGTGGGCGTGACCTCGAAGAGCAGGCCCTCGATCAGGCGACCCGCAGCCACCGCGCCGGCCAGCCCGCCAGTGAGTCCGATCGCCACCAGGACGAGACCCTGCCGGACGACGAGACCGCGCACCTCGGCCGGCCGCGCGCCGAGCGCGAGCCGCACGCCCAGTTCCCGCGTCCGGCGGCTCACCGAGTAGCTCAGCGTGCCGTAGAGTCCCAGCAATGCCATCAGGAATGCGGTGGCGGCGAACGCACCGAGCAGCACCGCCCGGAATCGGGGTCGGGCCGACACCTGATCGATCTGGTCCTCGAGCGTCGTCACGTTGGCGAGCGGCACGGCGGGGTCCAGCTTGCGGACGATGGCACGGAGCGGCGCCGCGAGCGACGCCGGCGGCAGCGACGTGCGGGCGACGACCGCCATCCCCCAGCGCGTCTCCTGGTGGTTCGACACGTACATGATGGGCGGCGCCGGCGCATCGGGTCCCCATTCGCGCACGTCGCCCGAAACGCCGACGATCTCGGCGACGTATGGCTTGCCGAGGTCGAGCACGATCCGGCGGCCGAGCGGACTCTCGCCGGGCGTGAGTGCCGCGGCAAGCTTGCGGTTCACCACGACGGCGTTGACCGTCCCCGGGCGGTCGTCGTCGGTGAGGGCCCGTCCCTCGGCAATCGGGATCCGCAGCGCCTCGAACGCGTCGCCGGCCGCCGTGCGCACCTCCGCGTAGATCTTGTCCGCCTCGTCGACCGGCGGCCGATTCTCGAGGTACACGAGCGAGTAATTGGTGCCGCTGAGCGGCGCGATGTCCAGCAGCCCCGCCCGTTCGACGCCCGCGAGCGCCCGCGTCTCATCGAGCAGCCGGTCGAAAAGGGCGTCCACGTCGGCGGCCGTCTCGTACGTCGCCCGGGATAGAGGGACCCGGGCGGTCAGCACCCCGGCCGGTTCGAACCCCAGGTCCACCTGCTGCAGTCGCCAGAGGCTCTGGATGAGCAGGCCCGCCGCGACGAGCAGCACGAGCGACACCGCCACCTGCGCCATGACGAGTCCCTCGCGCGCTCGCCGGCCAGCGCGCGCCTCGGACGTCCGTGTCCCCGACGCCGTGTTGCCGAGCACGCTGGGGCGGCGTGTGAGCGCCGGGCCGAGGCCCGAGAGAAGCCCAGTCAGGAGCGCGGCGCCCAGCGTGAAGAGCAGCACCGTCCCGTCCATCCGGACGGCGTCGAGGCGCGGCAGAGTCGCCGCCGCGCGCACCGCGTCGAGCGCCAGGCGGGCCAGCATGAGGCCGACGGCGCCGCCGCTGAGCGCGTACACGGCACTCTCGGTCAGGAGCTCCCGGGCCAGCGACCCGCGCGACGCGCCGAGCGCGCTGCGGATGGCGATCTCGTTCTGACGTACGGTGGCGCGCGCCAGCATCAGGCTGGTCACGTTGCCGCACGCAATCAGCAGCACGAGCGCCACCGCCGCCGAGAGCATCACGAGCGCGGGCCGCACGTTGCCGACCACGTCCTCGTGGAGCGGCACGACGTTCAGCTTCCACGTGGCGTTCTCCGGGTACATCCGTTCGAGATCCCGGGCGATGACGTCGAGATCCGCCTGCGCCGCGTCAATCGATACGCCGTCCTTCAGGCGCGCCACGCCGCGCAGCTGGTGGAAACGCCGCACCGATGCGCCGGGCGTGCCGAAGGCAATCGGCACCCAGAGCTGGGCGCCGTGCGGCATGTCGAAGCCGCGCGGCATCACCCCGATCACCTCGTGGGCCCGGCCGTTGACCGCGATGGTGCGGCCCAGGATGTCCGGATCGCCGCCGTACCGACGCTGCCACAGCCCGTAGGACAGCACCACGACGTCGTGCGGTCCTCCGTTCTCCTCCTCGGGCCGGAAGCCTCGGCCGAGCGCCGGCGCCACGCCCAGCGTCGCGAAGTAGTTGGCGGTGACGGTGCCAGATCTGACCTGCTCGGCGTCGCCGTCGCCGCTCAGCGTCGCAATCGACGACGTCCTCCGCGCGGCCATCGACTCGAACACGTCGTTGCGCGCGCGATAGTCCAGAAAGTCCGGCGGCGAGATCGAAGTGGTGGCGTCCTGCGAAAAGCTGCCGTAGAGGCGCACCAGCCGGTCGGGCTGTGGAAAGGGGAGGGGGCTGAGCAACACGCCGTTGACGATGCTGAACATCGCCGTGTTGGCACCGATGCCGACGGCCAGCGTGAGCACGACCAGGAGCGCGAAACGGGGCTCGCGGCGGACGCCGCGAAAGGCGTAGCGGAGATCCTGCAGCAGCATGTCGGGGCTCCATCGACGGGCGCGCGGCGCGTACGCCCGCGCCCGGATGCGGGCGCGGCGGCTCTCGGCGGCCGCGTCGCGCAGAATGTCGGCCAGCGTGCGTCCCGTCAACCCGGCGAGGCCGGGCCGGCCGCCGCGCGCCAGCTCCTCGCCCGCCGCGTCGCGGAACAGCTCGGCCAGGTCACGCCCGAACCGCGCGCGATACGACGCCGGATACGCCCGGAGCGCCAGCCGAACCAGGCGATCGGCCAGTGAGAGCAGGAGGCCGGCGCCGGCGGGGCGGCGGGTGGCTGGGGTCATGGGCGATCACTCGACCCGGAACGACACCATCGGATCGACCCGCGTCGCGCGACGCGCGGGCACCGCGCTGGCCAACGCGGCGACGAGCGCCAGCGCGAGCGAGACGGCGGTAAACGTGGCGGGATCGGTTGACGCGACGCCGAACAGCCACGTCTGGAGCGCGCGGGTGAGGACGAGCCCGAGCCCCACGCCCGCGGCGATGCCCGCCGCGGCCAGCTTCAGGCCGTCGCCCACGACAAGCCGCCACACGTCCCACGATGTGGCGCCGAGCGCCAGCCGCAGCGCCATCTCGTGCGTCCGGCGGCTCACGAGGAACGAGATCACACCGTAGAGCCCCACCGTCGCCAGCACCAGCGCGAGGCCCGCGAAGATCGCGAGCAGCAGCATCTCGAACCGGTCGAGCGACACCGACGAGCGCACGAGCTCGGGCATCGGGCGCAGGGCGGGCACCGGCAGGTCCGGATCGATGTCTGAGAGCGCGAGCCGCATGTCCGCGGCCACCGCGTCGGGCCGCGCCGGCGTCTCGATCACCACGCTCATGAAGGTCCACGGCAGCTGCCGGTACGGCACGTAGAACTCGGGAGCGGGCGCCTCGCGCAGGTCGTCGTGGATGACGTCGCCCGCGACCCCCACGATCTCCATCCACGGGCCCGAGTCCCCGATCCGGAACCGCCGGCCGAGCGCCTGCTCGTTCGGCCAGTACCGCCGCGCCATCGTCTCGTCCACGATGGCGACCGGCGCGGAGCCGTCGCGGTCGGCGTCGGTGAACGCGCGGCCGCGGCGGATGGGGATGCCGAGCACGCGGAAGAAGCCGGGGCTGACGACGCGAATGCCGCCGCCCGGCTCGGGTACGGGCGAGGCGTGGTCGAGCGTGATGGCGCGGCTGCTGTTGCCGCCGGCGAAGGGAAGCCGACCCGCCGCCGCCACGCCCTCGACGCCGGGCATCGCCGCCAGCCGGCCGAGCAGCTCGTCGAAGAACCGCGCCTGCCGCGCACCGTCCGGGTACCGCTCGGACGGCAGGTCGATCCGCATCGCCAGCCGGTGGGCGGTCCGGAAGCCGGGATCGACCGCGCGGAGATGGACGAAGCTCTGGATCATGAGCCCCGCCGCCGCAAGCAGCGCGAGCGACACCGCGACCTCGCCGACGACGAGCGCGTCGCGCAGCAGCCGTCCGCGGCGCCCGGTGGTGGCCCGTCCCTGCGATGCGAGTGCGCCGACGTTGCCCGCGGCCTGCGCCGCGGGCGCGAGGCCGAAGACGAGCCCGGTGCCGATGGACACGCCCAGCGCCGCGGCCAGCACCGGCCACCCCAGCGTCGGGTGTACGCGCTGGAGCTCGGCCGGCGCCAGCGCCACGAGCACCGGCAGGTACCATCGTGCGGTCGCCGCGCCCACCGCTCCGCCGACGACCGACAGCACGAGGCTCTCGGTGAGCAGCTGGCGCGCCAGCCGCGACCGGCTGGCGCCGAGCGCCGAGCGCATGGCGATCTCCTGCCGCCGCGCCGTGGAGCGCGCCAGCAGGAGGTTGGCGATGTTCGCGCAGCCGATGAGCAGCACGAGCGCGACCGCAGCCGTGAGCACGAGGAGCGCCGGCCGCACGTCCTCGACGAGCGAGTCGCGAAGCGGCACGAGGGGCACGACGATCTCGTCCGCGTCCATGAGATCGGGATGCCGGTCGTGTATGCGGACGAAGATGACGCGCTGCTCGGCCTGCGCGTCGGCCAGCGTCACGCCGTCGGCGAGCCGGCCGATCATCGACAGGTAGTGGTTGTACAGCTGCGTCGGGTCGGCATCGGGACGCAGCCGGTAGTCCGGGACGAGCCGGCGCGGGGAGACGTAGATCTGCGCCCAGTGGGGATACGCGAAGCCCGGTGGCATCACCCCCACGATGGTGACGTGCTCGCCGTCGAGCGTCACCGCCCGTCCGACGACGCCCGGGTCGCGCCCGAAGCGGCGCGTCCAGACGCCGTCGCCGATCAGCGCGACCCGCGCCGATCCTCCCTGTTCGTCACCGGGCAGGAAGCCGCGGCCGATCTGCGGCGACACGCGCAACACCGAGAGGAAGCTCGCATTGACGATGAGCCCGTCCAGCCGCTCGGGCCGATCGCCGCCGGTGAGGGCGAACGACGCGCCGCGCCACGCCGCCATGTCGGCGAACGCCCGGCTCGACTCGCGCCACTGGAGGAACGGGGCCGGCGCCAGGTCGTCGGCCACCACCAGCCGGTCGGCCCGCGGATAGGGCAGCGGCGCGAGCAGCGCGGCGTCCACCACGGCGAAGATGGCGGTGTTCGCGCCAACGCCGAGCGCCACCGTCACGATCACCACGAACGTGAAGCCGGGCGCCCGGCGCAGCATGCGCAGGGCGTACTGCACGTCCTGCCGCCAGGTGTCCAGCCGCCAGCCGCGCGCGCCCGGATCGCGGCGCGCGCGCGCCTCGCCGCGCGC
>JAHECP010000310.1 GCA_024641665.1 Acidobacteriota bacterium | reverse complement strand
GCTCGTGCTCGCGGCCTGCACCGCGGCGCCCCCCGAGCGCGCGCCCGACCCGCCGGCGGCGCCCGCACCGCTGGCCGAGGGCCGGACCGACGTGCCGCACGTCACCGTCACCCTGCTCGACGTGACCCGTGTCACCGAGGGGACGATCGACATCCGGTTCTCGCTGACCAACGCGGCCGGCGCGCCCGGGTCGTGCGCCCTCGCGGATCTGCTCGCCAGCGCGTCCGCCGACCGCGGAAGCGTGGCGGACGTCTATCTCGTCGAGGCCGACGCGGCCAAGAAGTACTTCGTGGTCCGCGACGCCGATCATCGACCGGTGAGCAGCCAGGATCTCGCGCCCCTGAAGCCCGGCGAGTCGCGCGTGCTCTGGGCCCGGCTGGCCGCGCCCCCGCCGGGCGTGGACCGGGTCGCCGTGCAGATTCCCCACGCGCCGCTGTTCGCCGACGTGCCGATTGCGACGGCCGAGGCGAGCCGAGCCGGGGGCGCCGGAAAGGAACCGTCCTCCCCGGACGGCCGTATGTAGTACGCTGGCCGAAGGTCGTTCATCCGTGAGCCGGCCCGCCGTCTGGCGGGCGCAGAGGTAGGCATGGCCCTCATCGAGACCCGGGATCTCTGGAAGACGTACGTGATGGGTGCGGAGGAGATCCACGCGCTGCGCGGGGTGTCCCTGGAGATCGACCGCGGCGAGTACGTGGCGATCATGGGGCCGTCCGGATCGGGCAAGTCCACCTTGATGAACCTCATCGGCTGCCTCGACACGCCGAGCAAGGGCAGCTACCTGCTGAACACCAAGCAGGTGGGCCAGATGAACGACGACGAGCTCGCCCGCATCCGGAACGAGGAAATCGGCTTCGTGTTCCAGACCTTCAACCTGCTGCCGCGCGCCACGGCCCTCCACAACGTGGAGCTGCCGCTCGTCTACGCCGGCGTGCCCGCCAGGGAGCGTCTGGCCCGTGCCCGCCAGGCCCTCGAGAAGGTGGAGCTCGCCGACCGCATGCTGCACCGGCCGAACGAGCTGTCGGGCGGCCAGCGCCAGCGCGTCGCCATCGCGCGCGCGCTCGTCAACAACCCGTCCATCCTGCTCGCCGACGAGCCGACCGGCAACCTCGACTCGAAGACCGGCAGCGAGATCATGGCGCTCTTCGAACGGCTCCACCAGTCGGGCAACACCATCGTGCTCGTCACCCACGAGGCCGACATCGCGCAGCACGCGCACCGCGTCATCCACCTTCGCGACGGGCAGGTCGAAGACGACGTGAGCCGGGCCGCCTGAGCCGTGCGGCCCCGACGCTGGGGCCCGCGACTGTCCCAAGACGTTTCATTTCTGCACCGGACAGTCTTCTTCTGAAACAGTCGCTGCAAGTCACTGAAAACAAGTACATTAGCTGGCTTGATTTCCAGTCTATGTGCTGTTGTGCGACAGAGGCGCCCGCAGCGCAACGGTCCCCGCGTTGTAGCAATCGACCTAATCAGTTGATGAGCAATCAGTTCTGTCGTTAGATCGAAATCGGCGTGTTCTGCTATGACACTTGCTGACGATCGCCGGCGTCAGACCTTGTGTTTCTCTGAAGAACTCAGGTACAAATCGCGCCTTCTCTCGACCCGTGGGCGGAGGCACTGTGACGGCAACACCGCGATTGACGGCGCGGGCGTGGGCACGTCCCGGGCGAGCGTCCGTGCCGAGCGGACGGGCGACCGGAAGCATCCCGGCAACGGCCGCGTCTACCACATCCGCTTCACGGCCTCCGACGGCACGGCCAGCTGCTCGGGCGACGTGACGGTGGGCGTGCCGCACGACCAGGGCCACGGCCCGGCGATCGACGATGGTCCGATCTACGACTCGACCGTGCCCTTCCCGCCGGTGATCGACGACGGCCACCACGGCCGCGATGACTGCGGCCGCGGCGACGACGATCGCGGACCCTGGGACTGCCGCGGCAATGGCGATCACGGTGGGAGCGGGAACGGCAAGGACGGCGACCGGGGCCGGGACGGCTGGATGACCGACGCCGACTGGCAGCACGACCGCGACGCGACGGCGGGCCGCGGGGCGGACTGGACCAAGGGCTGGGACTGGAATCGGAGCAGGGACGCCGGCCCGAAGGCCTCGGAGACCCGCAGGAAGGACGGTGGTCAGAAGGCGAAGGACCAGAAGGCGACCGACAAGAAACCGGGCGACAAGAAGCCGGGCGACAAGAAGGGCGGGCGCTAGATCGCCGCCCAGTGCCCGGCGGCGACCTCGCGCAGCGGCCGGCTGCGGTCCACCGCCGTCTCGTCGAGCACCAGGCGCGCGCGCGGCGCGTCGGGGTCGAGGACGGGAATCGCCGAGAGCAGCGCGCGCGTGTAGGGGTGCTGCGGCGCGTCGAAGATCGCCGCGGTCGCCGCCAGCTCCACGATCCGCCCGCGATACATCACCGCGACGCGGCTGCAGATGTGCCGCACCAGCCGCAGGTCATGGGCGATGAAGAGATAGGTCAGCTGCAGCCGCTGCTGGAGATCCATCAGCAGGTTGACCACCTGCGCCTGCACCGACACGTCGAGCGAGGACACCGGCTCGTCCGCGATAACGAGCGACGGCTCCAGGGCCAGCGCGCGGGCGAGGCCGATGCGCTGACGCTGGCCGCCGCTGAACTCGTGCGGGTAGCGGCTCGCGAGCGCCGGGTCCAGACCCACCAGCTCGAACAGCTCCGCGACGCGCCGCCGGCGGGCCGGGCCGGCGCCCATGCGGTGGATCACGAGCGGCTCCTCGACGATCGCACCGGCGCGCATGCGCGGGTTGAGCGACGAGTAGGGGTCCTGGAAGACGATCTGCATCTCGCGCCGCACGCGCCGCATCTCGGCGGCCGAGAGCGCCAGCAGGTCGCGGCCGCGGAAGCGCACCTCGCCGGAGGTGGGCTCGACGAGGCGCAGCAGGCAGCGGCCGGTCGTGGTCTTGCCCGAGCCGCTCTCGCCGACCAGGCCGAAGGTTTCCCCCTCCTCGATGTCGAAGCTCACGTCGTCGACCGCGCGCACGACCGCGCCGCGACGGAGCAGGCCCTGCCCGCTGGCGAACTCCTTCACGAGATGGCGGACCTCGACGAGCGGCATCAGCGCGCTCCGGGCACGGCGGCGGCCGGCTCGACGGCGTCCCCGTGGAGGTAGCACCGGACCGCGCGCCCTTCGCCGACGCGGGTCTCGCCGGGCGGGAGGCGGTCGCACGGCTCGAAGCGGTCGGGGCAGCGCGGCGCGAACGCGCAGCCGGGCGGCAGCGCGCCGAGCGACGGTACGGCGCCGCGGATGGCCCGGAGCGGCGTGCCCGGCCGGTCGTCGGGCACCGACGCGAGCAGCGCGCGCGTGTAGGGGTGCTTGGGGTCATGAAACAGCGCCCGGACGGGCGCCTGCTCGACGAGCCGGCCGGCATACATGACCGCGACCCGGTCGGCCGTCTCGGCGATCACGCCGAGGTCGTGCGTGATGAGGAGGAGCGACAGCCCGAAGCGCGCCTTCATCTCGCGCAGCAGGTCCAGGATCTCGGCCTGCACGGTGACGTCGAGCGCGGTGGTCGGCTCGTCGGCGATGACGAGCGCGGGCCGGCAGGCGAGCGCCATCGCGATGAGGGCCCGCTGGCGCAGGCCGCCCGACAGCTGGTGCGGGTACTCGTCGAGCCGCCGCGCCGGGTCGGGCATCCGGACGGCGCCGAGCAGGTCCACGGCCTGCCGCCGGGCGGCGTGGCCGGTCGCGCGGCCGTGCACCGCCAGCGTTTCCTCGAGCTGGCTGCCGATCGTGAAGACCGGGTTGAGCGCCGTCATCGGCTCCTGGAAGACGAGGGAGATGTCGGCGCCGCGCAGCGCGCGCATCTCGCGCTCGCGGAGGGCGACGAGGTCGCGCCCGCGGAAGCGGATGCGGCCGGACGCGATGCGGCCGGGCGGCTGAACGAGGCGCAAGATCGAGAGCGCGGTGACCGACTTGCCGCTGCCCGACTCGCCGACTAGGCCGAGCGTCTCGCCGGCGCCGACCGTGAAGCTCACCTGGTCGACGGCCGGCAGGGCCCGGCCGCCGACGTCGAAGACCGTCGTGAGACGCTCGACCTCGAGCAGCGGCGCGTCACCCAACGTCAATCTCCCGATGCTCGCCGAAGACCGCACGGAGCGCGTCGGCGATCTCCCCGACGGTGGCGCGCGCCTCGACCGCCGCGACGATGGGCGGCACCAGGTTGTCGGGGCCCCGCGCCGCGGCGCCGACCCGGTCGAGCGCGGCGCGCCAC
>JAHECP010000129.1 GCA_024641665.1 Acidobacteriota bacterium | reverse complement strand
GCCGCCGTCGGAGGCGCCCCGCGGCGGTCCGCCGGCCGACGGGCGCGGGCCCATCGGCGGCCGGCCGCCCGGAGACGGGCCGCGATCCTCGCGCGCCCGCGCCTCGTTGACCGCGAGGTTGCGCCCCATGAACGGCTGGCCGTTGAGCTGGCGGATGGCCTCCTGTGCCTGCGCCGGCTCGGCGAACTCGACGAACGCGAAGCCGCGCGGCCGGCCCGTCTCCCGATCCACCGGGATGGCTACACGCATCGGTTCGGCCACGGCGGCGAAGTGCTTCCGAACGTCGTCCTCGGACGCCTGGTACGGCAGATTTCCCACGAACAGTCTGACTGACACGACCTCCTCACCCTCGACCGGGAAGCCCGGCCGCCGCCTGCGATCCGGCCCATCCAGATCGCAGCCCGGCGCGGAGCCCCGGCCCAATCGCGGAGGGCGGGGCCCGGTACGGCCTGCCCTCCAGGTTACCGAAATCCTACGCCGCCGCCGATCCTCCGGGTCTCGTCCGCCGTGCCGTTCCCCTGCCGACGACACGGCCGATCAGGGCTTCAGTGCCCTCGATGTGCGTCTGAGGCTCGTCGCCCACTGTAGTTGGAACTTGAAGAGGGAATGATTGCGGACAGGGTCGATCGGCCCTCGACGCGGGAGATTCGTGGCGGCTACACTTCCACGAGGCGCGAGTTTAGCAAATGGAGATCCCGAAGGCAAGCGCCGCCCCCGACGGGCCCGAAACGGCTCAGCCGCCCTCCCCGCACGTGGGGTTCAGCGGAGCCCCGGTCTTCAGGCTCCGGTGGCGGCCGGCGGCGGTCGGACGGCTGGGCTGGATGTTCGTCTCGGTGTTCCTGGTCGAGTGTCTGGTCTTCGGCCTGTCGGTGCTGCCGGCGGCGCTCTTCTGGCAGCTCTTCTTCCGGGTGGCGTTCCCGACCAACGTCGTCCGGACCGTCGTGCTGAGCATGGCGTTCGTGCCCACCTACCTCCTGTTCGCCGTCACGCTCATGGTGCTGTCGGCCCTGGCCACGCGCCTGACCGGGTGGCGGACGCCCGCCAACGCCGAGATGGTGATTGCCGATCTGGGCTGGCCGCTGATGAACTGGGCGCGCTACATGGTGTCGGTGCACGTCGTCCGGCTGTTCGCGGGCTCGGTGCTGCGGGCGACGCCGCTCTGGACCTTCTACCTGCGGCTGAACGGCGCGCGGCTCGGGCGGGGTGTCTACGTGAACAGCCTCGCCGTGAACGACCACAACCTGCTGGAATTCGACGACCACGTGGTGATCGGCGACGGCGTGCACCTGTCGGGCCACACGGTCGAGCGCGCGGTGATCAAGACCGCGCCGGTGCGCCTGGGGCGGGGGGTGACGATCGGCATCGGCAGCGTCGTGGGCATCGGCGTCGTGGCCGCCCCGCGCGCCCAGGTCGGCGCCCTCAGCCTCGTGCCGAAATTCAGCGTCCTCGAGGAAGGTGCCACCTACGTCGGCACGCCCGTGCGGAAGCTGGAGCGGCCCCCGACTGTGACTTCACCGGGGGCAGCGGTCAGCAGTCAGGGGTCAGGTGGGGCTTGCGACGCTGTCACGCCGCAGCCGTGACAGCGTGCTTTTCCTGACCCCTGCCGCCTGACGGCTGACCACTGGTTCCCAGCCTCCGATCCCTGATAGCATGTGGAGTTCAGGCTTCGGGAAAATTCCCTTCTTAGCCCGTTAGGCCGCTGGAACAGGAATCAGCGGGGGGCGGCGGCATAACGGGCCGGCCGCGCACAGCGCGGCCCGCGAGGGAGCGGACGCGGGGCGATGGGGCCCCGCGAGCGACCGAGCCGGGGTGTGGGGCGGAGCCCCACATTGGTTTGATGGGCGAGCCACCGGCGGGCACGGCGAGTCACATCGTCATTCGCGGCGCCCGTACGCACAACCTGAAGGGCGTGAACCTGGATCTGCCCGCGCGGCGGCTGATCGTGGTCACCGGTGTCAGCGGCTCTGGCAAGTCGTCGCTGGCCTTCGACACGATCTACGCGGAAGGGCAGCGGCGCTACGTCGAATCGCTCTCGGCCTACGCGCGGCAGTTCCTCGAGCGGATGGAGAAGCCGGACGTCGATCGGATCGACGGCATCGCGCCGGCCATCGCGATCCGGCAGAAGAACACCGTCCGCAACCCGCGCTCGACGGTGGGCACGACGACCGAGATCCACGACTACCTGCGCCTGCTCTACGCGCGTGTGGGGCGCACCTTCTGCCGCCAGTGCGGGCGCGAGGTCGTGCGCGAGACGGCCGAGGTGGTGGCGCGCGAGCTCAGCGCGCTCCCCGCCGGCACGCGGCTGCTGCTCGGGTTCGAGGCGCCGGTCGTGGGCGTCGCGCCCGAGCGCGAGGCGGAGGAGATCAACGGCGCCGCGACCGACGCGGACGAGGCGGCCGACGACGAGGACGCGGACGGGGCGGGCGCCGACCTGCTGGCGGGCGTGGAGGCCGAGCCCGCGCCGTCGGCGCCCGAGGTCGACCCGGTGCCGGCGACGCTCGACGCGCTCCGGCGCAAGGGGTTCGGGCGGGTGCTGGTGGACGGCCGCGCGGTGACGATCGAGGAGGCGGACCCGGCGGCGCTGGCGTCGGCGGCCGCGCTCCAGGTGGTCGTGGACCGGCTGCGGATCGACGACAGCGCGGATCTGCAGACCCGGCTCACCGACTCGATCGAGACGGCGTACCACGAGGGCGGCGGAGCGGCGTTCGCGATCGAGCTGGGGGCAGACGGCCTGCCGGGCACCACCCACCGCTTCAGCGAGCTGTTCGAGTGCCGGCCGTGCGGCATCACGTACGAGGCGCCGCAGCCGCGCCTGTTCTCGTTCAACAACCCGTTCGGCGCCTGTCCGACGTGCCACGGCTTCGGCAACATCATCGAGCTCGACCTGGATCTGGTCGTGCCCGACCCGTCGAAGTCGATCCAGCACAACGCGATCGAGCCGTGGAGCAAGCCGCACTATCGCGCGCATCTCGCCGAGCTGAAGCGCGCGGCGCGGGGCGGCGACGTCCGGCTCGATGTGCCGTGGGCCGAGCTGACCGAGGCCGAGAAGACGTTCGTCGTCGAGGGCGACGGCGCAGAGTACGAGGGCGTGAAGGGGTTCTTCCGCTGGCTGGAGCGGAAGAAGTACAAGGTGCACGTCCGCGTGTTCCTGAGCCGCTACCGCGGCTACCTCATCTGCCCCGAGTGCGGCGGCACGCGGCTGCGCCGCGAGGCGCGCGACGTGCGGGTGGGCGACCGGACGATCGACGAGGTGTGCGCGTTCACCGTGAAGGACGCGGCCGCGTTCTTCGCCGGTCTGGCGCTCTCGGAGAAGGACGCGACGGTCGCCGACAAGGTGCTGCGCGAGATTCGCCGGCGGCTGGGCTTCCTGCGCGACGTCGGCCTCGACTACCTGACGCTGGACCGCCTGTCGTCCTCGCTCTCGGGGGGCGAGTCCCAGCGCATCAACCTGGCGACGTCGCTGGGCTCGGCGCTCGTCGGCACGCTCTACGTGCTCGACGAGCCGTCGGTGGGCCTGCACGCGCGCGACAACGACCGGCTCATCGCCATCCTGCGGCAGCTCCGCGACCAGGGCAACACCGTGCTCGTCGTCGAGCACGACGCCGACATGATCCGCGTGGCCGACTACGTGGTGGACCTCGGGCTGGGCGCGGGCGAGCGCGGCGGCCGCGTCGTCTTCGCCGGCGACCTCGACGGCCTGATGCAGGACCAGCGCTCGCTCACGGCCAAGTACCTGCGCGACGAGCTGGCCATCCCGATGCCCGCGAGCCGGCGCCGCCCGACCGGGCAGAAGCTCCGCGTGCTCGGCGCGTCGGAGCACAACCTCAAGCAAATCGACGTGGAGATCCCGCTCGGCGCGCTCGCCTGCGTCACCGGGGTGAGCGGCTCGGGGAAGTCCACGCTGGTGCACGACGTGCTGTATGCCGCGCTCAAGCGGCAGAAGGGGGACTGGGACCGCCGGGTCGGGTCGCACCGCGGGCTGGAGGGCGTCGAGCTCGTCAGCAACGTCGTGCTGGTGGACCAGGCCCCCATCGGCCGGACGCCGAGGTCGAACCCGGTCACCTACCTGAAGGCGTTCGATCCGATTCGGGAGCTGTTCGCCTCCACGAAGGACGCGCGCGTCCGCGGCCTCACGGCCAGCCACTTCTCGTTCAACGTGCCCGGCGGCCGCTGCGAGGCCTGCGAGGGCGAGGGCGAGGTGCGCGTCGAGATGCAGTTCCTCGCCGACGTGTTCGTGCCCTGCGACCAGTGCGACGGCAAGCGCTTCAAGCCGCAGGTGCTGGAGGTGCGCTACAAGGGACGCAGCATCGACCAGGTGCTCGACCTGACGGTGCGCGAGGCCCTGGCGTTCTTCTCGACCTCGCCCAAGGTGCTGCGCCGCCTGCAGGTGCTCGACGAGATCGGGCTCGGCTACCTGCGCCTCGGCCAGCCCGCGACGACGCTCTCGGGCGGCGAGGCGCAGCGCATCAAGATCGCCGCGCACCTGTCGTCGAAGAGCGGCGAGCGCATCCTCTATATCCTCGACGAGCCGACGACGGGCCTGCACTTCGACGACATCGCCAAACTGCTCGCCGCCTTCAAGAAGCTGCTGCAGGCCGGGCACAGCCTGCTCGTCATCGAGCACAACCTCGACGTCGTCAAGACGGCCGACTGGGTGATCGACCTCGGTCCCGAGGGCGGCGACGAGGGCGGGACGATCGTGGCGGCCGGCACCCCGGAGCAGATCGCCAAGATCGAGGCCTCGCACACCGGCCGGTACCTCCGCGCCGTGCTGGCGTCGGGTCGCGCCAACGCGTACTCGTCCCGCATCGAGCATTGAGCACGCTCCCCGCCGCGTTCTACGCCCGCCCCACGCTCGAGGTCGCGCGCGACCTCGTCGGCAAGGTGCTGGTGCACTCGACGCGCGCGGGCGTGGCCGCCGGCATGATCGTCGAGGTCGAGGCCTACATCGGCGAGGCGGATCCCGCGTGCCACGCCGCGCCGGGCCCGACCGCGCGCAACGCGCCGCTCTACGGGCCGCCCGGCGTCGCCTACGTCTACCTCAACTACGGCATGCACTACCTGGTGAACGCCGTGACCGAGCCCGAGGGGACGCCGGCGGCCGTCCTCTTCCGCGCGCTCGCGCCGATCGACGGGCTGGCGCTCATGCGGCGACGGCGCGCGCGCGGCACGGGCCGCCCCGCCGCCGCGCTCGCGACCCACGAGCTGTGCCGCGGCCCCGGCAACCTCACGCGGGCGCTCGGCATCGACCTGCGGCAGAACCGGCTCGCGTTGACCGGGGGCGTGCTGTGCGTGGAGGATCGCGGCCTCGATCCCGGTCCCGTGCGCTGGAGCCCGCGCGTCGGGATCCGGGCGGGCGTGGAGCACGAGTGGCGGTGCGCCGTGGACGGCCACCCGGCGGTGTCGGGACGCGCGGCGCGGTGAGCGATCGCCTACGATCCCGCCTTGCCGACCGGGACCGTGACCTCGCGGGCGCGGCCCTCGTGGATGAGGCCCACGCGCACGGTGTCGCCGATCCTGGCGTCGGCAATCGCGCGCTGCAGGTGCTGGGGGTCGCTGACCGGCACGCCGTTGATGCTGGTGATGATGTCGCCCGGCTCGATGCCGGCCTGGTAGGCCTGGCTGTCGCGCCGCATGCGCTCGACGAGCAGGCCCGTCGCGTCGGGCGCGCCGAGCTGCCGCGCCACGTCGGGCGTGACCGGCGACACCTCGATGAAGCCGATGCTGCCGCGTCGCACCGCGCCGTACCGGATGATGTCGTCCACCACCTGCCGCGCCAGGTTGGCCGGCACGGCGAACCCGATCCCCTCGTAGCGGCCGGTCTCCGAGTAGATGGCCGTGTTGATGCCCACGAGCTCGCCGCGCGCGTTGACGAGCGCGCCGCCCGAGTTGCCCGGGTTGATGGCCGCGTCGGTCTGGATGAAGTCCTCGTAGGTCGAGAGGCCGACGTTGCGCCCGAGTGCGCTCACGATCCCCAGCGTCACCGTCTGGTTGAGCTGGAACGGGTTCCCGATGGCCAGCACCCACTCGGCCACCTTCAGCTTCGAGGAGTCGCCCCACGGCAGCACGGACAGGCCCGTCGCGTCCACCTTCAGCACCGCCAGGTCCGAGTACGAGTCGACGCCGACGATCCGCGCCGGCAGCACCCGCTTGTCGGGCAGCATGACGGTCACCTTGTCCACGTCGTCGCCGATGACGTGCTTGTTGGTCACCATGTAGCCGTCCGGCGACACGACGACGCCCGAGCCGAGGCTCTGCTCGGGCCGCGTGCGCCCGCCGAAGAACTCGTCGTCGCCGAAGAAGTCGCGGAAGAACGGGTCGTTGAAGAACGGCGAGTTCTGCCGGCGCACCATCTGCACCGACGAGATGTTGGTGACCGCGCGCACCGCGCGCGCGGCGACGGCGGTGAAGTCCGGGCCGGGCGCCGCCACCGGCCCCGGCGGCTGGACCGGCGCCTGCGCGGGAGGGGGCTCGGTCATCTTCACCGGCGTGAGAGGCCCCGGGGCCGCCTCGGGCCCGGCGGTCTGGCGGGCGGCCGGCGCGCGGGTGGTGAACGCCACGCCCGTGAGGAAGCCGATCGAGAGGAGCAGGAACGCGAGCAGGAGTCGAATCTTCATGGCGATATCTGGAGGGCGGGACCGCGGATGGGCGGCCCGGCGTGCAGCCTCAGGGCGACCCGGCGGGTCGCCCTACGTCGTCACGGGAATACGGCGCGGACCCGACTGCTCGCGCTTGGGCACCGTCACGGTCAGCAGGCCCTCCCGGAAATCGGCCCTGACCCCGTCGACGTCGATGGGATCGCCGAACGCGAAGGTGCGGACGAACGGGCCGTGGCCGCGCTCGAGCTGCAGGAACCGCGGCGGCCCTCCGTCGGGGGGCCGCCGGACGCCGCGCAGCGTGAGGCGGTCCGCCCGCGCGTCGATCGACACGTCGTCGCGCCGGAGCCCCGGCAGCTCGACCAGCACCACGTACTGATCGGCGGTCTCGTAGAGGTCCACGGCCGGCGTCCAGCCCGACGCCTCGCCGCCGAGCAGGCCGTCGAGACGGTCCTGGAGCGCGAGCAGGTCGCGGAGCTGATCCCACTGCATACGAGCATCGTAGCAAAAAGCGGCGGGCGGGGGGTGGCCCGGCGGGGAGGGCGGCCCGCCGGGTGCCGCCCCCGCCGCTTCTGTGCTACGATCCGAAGGTTCTGGTCTACGCGATTCTTCGCGTTCGTGCGGGTCCGCGTCGCGACCGTGCCCGGCCCGCGCGTCCGGCGGATCGGCTCCCGTCGCGGCCCGAGACCCGCAACCCGTAACCCGTCATCCGGCATCTGGACTGTATGAGCTCGATTCAAGCCACCCGCCTCCGCAAGAGCATGTTGATCAAGCTCGGCGAGGATCTCTACCGCGTGCTCGACCTGACGCACCTGACGCCCGGCAACAAGCGGGGATTCGTCCAGTCGAAGCTGCGCAACGTCCGCAGCGGGACGTTGAGCGACCACAAGTTCCGCTCGGAGGACAGCGTGGAGCGCGCGACGCTCGACGAGCGGGAGATGCAGTACCTCTACCGCGACGGCGACCTGTTCCATTTCATGGACACGACGACGTTCGAGCAGATCCACATCGCGGCGGAGTCGATTGGCGACGCGGCGAACTTCATCGTGCCCGACGCGATCATCCGGGTGGCGTTCTACGAGGTCGAGCCCGTCGGGATCGATCTGCCGCCGACCGTGGACCTGAAGGTCGAGGACACGGTGCCGGGCATCAAGGGCGCGACGGCCAGCGCGCAGGTGAAGCCGGCGCGCCTCGAGACCGGGCTGGTCGTCCAGGTGCCGCCGTTCATCAACACGGGCGATGTGGTGCGCGTGAACACCGAGACGGGCGAGTACCAGTCGCGGGCGTAGCGTTCCGAATGCTGAATGTGGAAGGCTGAATGCCGAATTGAGAACGGCAGTCAGCGGTCAGCGGGCAGCGGGCAGAGATTCGCGATCCAGCGGGCGGCATTCAGCATTCCTCATTCAGCATTCGACATTGCTAGCCTCGCATGGACGTCATCCGACAGCGCCCCAACCACGGCTGGATCGAGGTCATCGCCGGCAGCATGTTCAGCGGCAAGACCGAGGAGCTGATCCGGCGCCTGCGCCGCGCGCAGATCGCGCGCCAGAAGGTCCAGATCTTCAAGCCGCGCCTCGACAACCGGTACGGCGAGGGCCACATCATCTCGCACAGTGAGATGCGCATCCCCTCCGACGAGATCAGCGCGTCGGCGGATCTGCTGACGCTCGTGCACGAGGACACGGAGGTCGTCGGGGTGGACGAGGGGCAGTTCTTCAACCTGGAGCTGCCGGCGGTCTGCAACACGCTGGCCGACCGGGGCAAGCGCGTGATCGTCGCCGGGCTCGATCAGGACTACCTGGGGAAGCCGTTCGAGCCGATGCCGCAGCTGCTGGCCATCGCCGAGTACATCACCAAGACGCTGGCGATCTGCATGGTGTGCGGCAACCCGGCGAACCACACGCAGCGGCTGGTGGCGAGCAGCGAGCGCGTGCTGGTGGGCGCGCAGGGCACCTACGAGGCGCGGTGCCGCCACTGCTTCGACCCGCGCCTGGGGCAGGGGGCGGGGCCCGGCGCGTAGGGGCCGCCGGGCCCTCGGGAACGTTTTTCGGGTTCCGGGTTCTCACGAGAACGGATGTCCCTCGATTACCTGCTGCCGCGGATTCTCATCCTGCTGGGCGTCGGGTTTCTCGCCGCCAACCTGTTCGCCGTCCTGCAGTTCGTCCATTTCCTGCGGCTGCGGCGGTCGGCGATCCTGACCTGGCGCGGCCGCCGGCCGCCGTTCTACGGCCTGGGCCGCACGCTCGCCGTCGTGCTGGCGGCGCTCGTCATCGTCAAGCTGGGGGTGCAGCGGCGGCCGCCGATGGACGCGTTCGGCGAGTCCATGATGATGCTGTACTACGGCGTGGCGCTGCCGCTCACCCTGCGCATCGGCCGGGGGTTCTACGAGGACGGCATCTGGGCGGAAGGCGGCTTCATGCCCTACGCGCAGATCGGTGGCCTGAGCTGGCGCGAGGACGGCGCGATCACGCTGGTGCTGATCCACCGGCGCCGGCAGTTCGCGCGGAAGCTCGTCGTGCCGCGGGCCCACTACGGCGAGGCGCGGCGGGTCCTGCTCGACAAGATCGCCGCGCACGACATCCACTTCACCGGCAAGAGCCTCGATCTCGGCGCGCGCGACGAGAAGGACGACGTGTAGCGTTCCGAATGTCGAATGATGAATGTCGAATGTCGAATGCTGAATGCCGGCTGTCACGCAGCGTGACAGGGGGCTTTCAATTCGACATTCCGCATTCAGCATTCGACATTCGATCACCCGAACAACCGCAGCATCAGCTGCAGGAGGCCCGGCTGGCCCGAGGCGGTGGGGTCGCCGAGCCAGGCGGGCGGCGTGAGCCACACGAAGGCCAGGATGGCGATGACCATCAGGTCGTACTGCCAGGTGGCGCGCTCGTAGGTCCAGAAGAAGGCGTGCCAGAGGACGCGGGCCGGCAGGGTGAGGGCGCCCTTGGTGCTCATGCGGACGCCTCGCGCTCGGCGCGCCGGAGCTCGCGCCACGTGTGGATGATGCGGTCGGCGACGGTGAAGATCGACAGCACGAGGATCACCCACAGCACGGCGGCCATGCGGTTGGTGAACGCCCCGATCATGAAGAGCACGATCCGCTCCGGCCGCTCCATGAAGCCCACCTTGCACTTCGGGATGAGCGACTCGGCGCGCGCGCGCGTGTAGCTCGTCATCAGCGCGAAGGTCGACGCGACGGCGGCGACCATCACGTAGTCGGGCCGGCCGCGCTCGGCGTACAGGTAGATCAGGCCGATGAAGAGCGCGAGGTCCGAGAACCGGTCGATGACCGAGTCCCAGAACCCGCCGAACTTGCTCACCGCGCCCAGCTCGGTCGCGACCTTCCCGTCGATGAAGTCGAAGATGTTGGCCACGACCATGATGAAGCCGGCCGTGATGAACCGCCCCGTGGCCAGGAAGTACGCCGCCACGACGTTGATGAGGACGCCGATGAACGTGAGGGCGTTCGGATGGATGCGGAGCGCGACGCACACCCTGATGATCTGGCGCAGCGGAAACATGCACAACGCGCCGATCGCGCCGGTGAAGGTCATGGGGGAACGACTCAATCCGTCAGAAGCCGCGTCGACGGCAGGTGTCCGGTATAATTGAGGATTCCGGCGGCGCGGGACCACGCGCATAGTAGCCCATGCCCATCGCCGAACTCAAGAGCCAGATTGCCCGGCTGCCCGAGCAGCCCGGGGTCTACCTGTTCTTCAACGCCGCCGGCGAGACCATCTACGTGGGCAAGGCCCGGGTCCTCCGGGACCGGGTGCGCAGCTACCTGTCGGCGCGCGGCGCCAGCCCCAAGACCGACGCGCTCGTCGACGACGCGGCGGCGCTGGAGGTGATCGTCACCGACTCGGTCGTCGAGGCGCTGGCGCTCGAGAACCATCTGATCAAGCAGCGGGCGCCCCGCTACAACATCCTGCTCCGCGACGACAAGAACTACCCGTACCTGCAGGTCACGACCGCCGAGCGCTTCCCGCGCGTGCTCGTCGCGCGACGCGTCGAGCGCGACGGCAACGTCTACGCGGGGCCGTTCCTGCCCGCCTCCCTCGCGCGCAAGACCATGTCGCTCACGCACCGGCTGTTCGGCATGCGCTCGTGCAACGAGATCATCGACGGCCAACGCGGGCGGCCGTGTCTCGAGTACGACATCAAGCGCTGCCTCGCCCCGTGCGTCGCCACGATCTGCACCGAGGCGGAGTACCGCGAGGCCGTCGAGCACACGCGGCTGTTCCTCGAGGGGCGCAACGACGAGCTCATCGCCGGCCTCGCGTCCCGCATGACCACGGCGGCCGAGGCCGAGCGCTTCGAGCAGGCCGCGGAGCTCCGCGACGCGATCCGCACGATCGAGACCGTGCGCGGCCGGCAGCAGAAGATGGCGTCGGCCCAGCTCGGCGACCGCGACGCCTTCGGCCTCAAATCCGGCCCCGCGGGCGCCGTCGTCGAGGTGTTCCAGGTGCGCGGCGGCCGCGTCGTCGAGCGCGTGGAGCTGGTGACGGAGGCGGTCGGCTTCCGTGCGCCGTACCTGCAGGCCGCGCTCCAGCAGTTCTACGAGGACCGGCCCGTGCCGCCCGAGGTGCACCTGCCCGAGGCGCTCGACGAGGGCGAGGCCGAGCCCGTCGAGGCGTGGCTGTCGGGACGGGCCGGGCGCCGCGTGCGGCTGCTCGTGCCCCGGCGCGGCGAGAAGCGGGGGCTGCTCGAGCTCGCCGCCCGCAACGCCGCCGTCGCCTACGAGGCGCGCTTCAACGAGAACGTGGCGGCCAACTACGACGCGCTCGAGGCGCTCGGCGCCGCGCTCGCGCTGCCGTCGTTCCCGCGCCGCATCGAATGCTTCGACATCTCCACGATCCAGGGCAGCGAGACCGTGGCCTCGATGGTCGTCTGCGAGGACGGCCGCATGAAGCGGTCCGAGTACCGGAAGTTCCGGGTGCGGGGGGATCGGGGATCGGGAAGGAGCGGGGACTGGGGGCTGGGGACTGGGGGCTCCGAGCTGGGGCTTGCCCGCCGTAGCGCGAAGCGCGAAGGCGGGCGCGCGCCGGCGCGGGTGCTGGACGACTTCGCGTCGATGGAGGAGGTGGTGCTGCGGCGCTACCGCCGGCTGCTCGAGCAGGGCGGGCCGTTCCCCGACCTGGTGCTCATCGACGGCGGCAAGGGCCAGCTCTCGTCGGCGTACCACGCCTTCGAGCAGCTCGGCCTCGCCAACCTGGTGGCCGTCGGGATCGCGAAGCGCGAGGAACTGATCTACACGCGCGACCGCGAGGCGCCGATCGCGCTCGACCCGCACGATCCGGCGCTGCTGCTCGTCCAGCGCATCCGCGACGAAGCGCACCGCTTCGCCGTGACGTTCCACCGCCAGGCGCGCGCGCGCCGCGACCTGCGGTCCGAGCTCGACGAGATCGCGGGCGTCGGCCCGCGCCGGCGACGGGCGCTGCTGACGCACTTCGGCAGCGTGGCCGGCGTCCGGCGCGCCACGCGGGAGGAGCTCGTGGCCGTCGTCGGGGCGAAGGCGGCCGACGCGGTGCTGGCGCACTTCGCGGGGACGAGGTAGGTGCACCCTCTGTCCCTCCCCCCTGCTCTTGAGCCGCGGCCCCGTTTTGCCGTATCCTGACGTGGCCGGTCTCAACGCTGTCGCCCTTCGCGGCCTGACACCGCCGTTCCCTTGGCAAACCTGGACCTCGTCGCGCTCCTCCTCGCGTTCGCCGTGCTGCTCGTGTCACTGACCGTGCACGAGATGGCGCATGCGTGGGCGGCGGACCGGCTGGGCGATCCGACGGCCCGGCGGCTCGGGCGGCTGTCGCTGAACCCCCTGGTCCACGTGGATCTCTTCGGCACGGTGATCCTGCCGATCGTGGCGTTCGCGAGCAACCTGCCGATCATCGGCTGGGCGAAGCCGGTGCCGGTGAGCCTGGCGGCCCTGCGGGACCCGCGGCGCGACTTCATGCTGATCGCGGCGGCCGGGCCGGCGAGCAACCTGCTGCAGGCGGTGGCGGCCTCGCTGCTCCTGCACGTGGTGGCGGGCGTCCCGTCCCTGGCCGGCGGGACCGTGGCGTGGGTGCTCCGGCTGGCGCTGCAGATCAACGTGCTGCTGGCGCTGTTCAACCTCGTGCCGATCCCGCCGCTCGACGGCGGCAACGTGCTCGGCGGCCTGCTGCCGCCGCGGGCGGCCGACCGTTACGACGGGTTCATCCGGCCCTACGGGTTCCTGCTCCTGTACGGGCTCCTGTTCACCGGCGTGCTGAACACGATCGTGTTCACGCCCGCCTTCAGGCTGTCGAGGTTGCTGCTGCCATGAAGCCGCGAGTCGTGTCGGGCCTGCGCCCGACGGGAAAGGTCCATCTGGGGCATCTGGTCGGCGCGCTGCGCAACTGGGCGGTGCTGCAGGATGCCTACGAGTGCTTCTATTTCGCCGCCGACTGGCACGCGCTGACGAGCGACTACGCTGACACCAGCGGCCTGGTCGGCTACGCGTACGAGAACATCGCCGACTGGATCGCGGCCGGCCTCGATCCGGAGCGCTCGACGATCTTCATCCAGTCGATGGTGCCCGAGCACGCCGAGCTGTACCTGTTGCTGTCCATGGTGGTGCCGACGCCCTGGCTCGAGCGGGTGCCGACCTACAAGGAGCAGATCGAGCAGCTCTCGACCAAGGATCTGTCCACGATCGGCTTTCTGGGCTACCCGTTGCTCCAAACCGCGGACGTCATCATCTACGACGCCAACTACGTGCCGGTCGGCGAGGACCAGGTGCCGCACCTCGAGCTGAGCCGGGAGGTGGTCCGGCGGTTCAACAACTTCTACGGGGATCTGTTCGTCGAGCCCCAGCCGCTGCTCACGAAGTTCCCGCGGCTCCCGGGCCTCGACAACCGGAAGATGAGCAAGAGCTATGACAACAGCATCGACCTCTCCGACGACGCGGAGACCGTTCGGAAGAAAGTGATGCAGATGTACACCGATCCCAAGCGGATCCGCGCCGACATCCCCGGCACGGTCGAAGGCAACCCCGTCTTCGTGTACCATGACGCGTTCAACGCCAACGTCGAGGAGGTCGAGGACCTCAAGACGCGATACCGCGCCGGCACGGTCGGCGACGTCGAAGTGAAGAAGAAGCTCGCCCGCGCCATCAACGAGGTGCTCGAGCCCATGCGGGAGCGGCGGGCGGCGCTCCTCTCGCACCCCGGGCGGATCCGGGAGATCGTCGGCGACGGTTCGGCGAAGGCCCGGGCCATCGCCGCGGAGACGATGGCGCGCGTGCGCGAAGCGGTCCGGCTCAAGTACTGACGGCGAGGCCAGAGGCGAGAACCCGATTATGTCCGAACCCCAGGAGTTCGAGTCGATCCTCGAGGCCTACCCGGTCAAGCTCGAGATGTTCGAGGGACCGCTCGATCTGCTGCTGCACCTCATCAAGAAGAACGAGCTGAACATCTACGACATCCCAATCACGCTCGTCACGCAGCAGTACCTCGAGTACCTGGACGTGATGCAGGTGCTCAACCTCGACGTGGCGGGCGAGTTCCTGGTGATGGCGGCGACGCTCATCCACATCAAGTCGCGCATGCTGCTGCCGCGGCCCGATCCATCGCAGGAGGACCCCGAGGAGGACCCGCGCGACGCGCTCATCCGGCGCCTCCTGGAGCACCAGAAGTACAAGGCGGCCGCCGAGCTCCTGCACGAGCGCGAGACGGTCCGCAGCGCGCAGTGGATGCGGCCCGACGCGCTGCTGGCCGAGATCGCGGGCGAGGCGCCGGAACCCGAGCTCGAGGTCGATCTCTTCAGCCTGATCGCGGCGTTTCGCAACGTGCTCGAGCGGGCGAAGCAGCGGCCGCAGATCCGGCTGCCCACCGAGCACATCACCATCGAATCGCGGATCGAGATGCTGCTGACGCGGCTGTCGGAGACCGAGGCCTGCGGCTTCGAGGAGCTGTTCGAGGACGTCAACACGCGGCCGGGGCTGATCGTCACCTTCCTGGCGCTGCTCGAGATGATCCGCCTGAAGCTCGTGCGCGTGTTCCAGACGGCCTCGTTCGGCCCGATCCGGATCTACAAGCGCGCGCGGCCCGCCGACGCGCCGCGGCCGCTGAGCGACCCAGAAGCCGTGCACAAGGCCGGGTCCGGCCCGGGCGGGGACTCGTCGTCGTAGGGCCGGGCCGACCGCCCGCGACACCGGCCGGTTCCGCCGGTGACCGGGTTCGAGGGGGCCGGGCGCGCCCGGTCCGAGATGGCGCACCATGTCAGACGAACTGAAGCCGATCGTCGAAGCGTTGATCTTCGCCTCGCCCGAGCCGCTCACGCCGAAGGTCCTCCTGAAGCTGCTCGATGGCGAGCCCAAGGAGGACGTGGAGGCCGCCATCGCGGCGCTCAAGGCCGACTACGAGCGACCCGGCGGCCTGCAGATGGTCGAGGTGGCGGGCGGCTACCAGATCGTGACGCGCCCGGAGCTCAACGAGTGGGTGCGGCGGCTCTTCCACGAGCGCACCACGTCGAAGCTGTCGGTGGCGGCGCTCGAGACGCTCGCCGTCATCGCCTACAAGCAGCCGGTCACCGCGCCCGAGATCGCCGAGATCCGCGGCGTGAACACGGCGGGCGTCCTCGGCACGCTCATCGAGCGGCGCCTGATCAAGATCGTCGGCCGCAAGCCCGTCGTCGGCCGCCCGTTCATGTACGCCACCACGCGGGAGTTCCTCGACCGCTTCGGCCTCAACGACATCGGCGACCTGCCGAAGATCGAGGACATGGCCGAGGTGCTCGGGTTCGAGCCGCCCTCGGGCCTCGCCGCCGCGCCCGAGACGCCCACCCCGCTCCCGTTCGACACGGAACCGCACGACGAGCCGCCGGCCGATCCGGCCGACGACACCCGACCCGACGGGACCGAGCCGGACGAGACGGTGCACTGAGACGTTTCGAATGCCGAATGTCGAATGCTGAATGCCGAATCGAAATCCGGCTGTCACGCTGACGCGTGATCCGTCCGGGCACTCGACATTCGACATTCGACATTCGACATTCAGCATTCGGATACGATCATGCCCATCCGCCTCCAGAAGATCCTCTCCGCCGCCGGCGTTGCGTCGCGGCGCGCGGCCGAAGCGCTCATCACCGGGGGGCGCGTCACGGTCAACGGCGTGACGGTCACCAAGCTCGGCTCCCGGGCGAATCCCGACGACGACGTCCGCGTGGACGGCCGCCGCGTGAAGGTGACGGCGACGCGCCGGTACCTCCTCCTCAACAAGCCTCGCGGCTACGTGTGCACGCGGTCGGACCCGGAAGGCCGCGCGACGATCATGGACCTGCTCGGGCCGATCGCCGCGCGCGAGTACCTCTATCCGGTCGGCCGGCTGGACTACGACTCGGAAGGGCTGCTGCTCGTCACCAACGACGGCGATCTGGCCGCGCGGCTCACGCATCCGCGCCACGGCGTCGAGCGCGAGTACGAGGCGCGGGTGCGCGGCGTGCCCGACGCCGCGACGCTGGCGCGTCTCTCGGGCGGCGTGGTGCTCGACGGGCGGCGCACGGCGCCGGCCGACGTCTCGCTCGCGCGCGAGCGAGACGTCGG
>JAHECP010000309.1 GCA_024641665.1 Acidobacteriota bacterium | reverse complement strand
GGGTTCGCGCCGCCGCCCGCGCGGCGCGCGGGGCGCCCGCTGCGCGTCGCGGCCTACGACTACGGGATGAAGTGGAACATCCTCCGGCGCTTCGCGGCCCACGGCTGCGAGGTGCGGGTGTTCCCCGCGACGGCGCCGGCGAGCGACCTGCTCGCGGCCGGACCCGACGGGGTGTTCCTGAGCAACGGCCCGGGCGACCCCGCCGCGCTCGGCTACGCGGTGGCCAGCGCGCGGACGCTCGTCGAGTCGGACGTGCCGGTGTTCGGTATCTGTCTCGGCCACCAGATCCTCTCGCTCGCGATGGGCGGGACGACCTACAAGCTGAAATTCGGCCACCGGGGCGCGAACCATCCGGTCAAGCGGCTCGACACGGGCAGGGTGGAGATCACGTCGCAGAACCACGGCTTCGCGGTGGATCCCGACTCGCTGCCCTCGGACGTGCGCGTGACGCACCTCAACCTGTACGACGGCACCATCGAGGGCCTGCGCCACGCGAGCCGGCCCGTGTTCTGCGTGCAGTACCACCCCGAGGCGTCGCCCGGACCGCACGACGCGGACTATCTCTTCGGGCTGTTCCTCGACGAGATGGAGAAACGGGTGTAGGGCCGGAGGCCGGGGGCCAGAGGCCAGGGACTGGGGGCTGGGGACCTGGGGGCTGAGTTCTCGTCCCTCGACATTCAGCATTCAACATTCAGCATTCAGCATTCGGAACGCCATGCCTCGTCGCACCGATCTCACGCGGATCCTCGTCATCGGCTCGGGCCCGATCGTCATCGGGCAGGCCTGCGAGTTCGACTACTCGGGCACGCAGGCCTGCAAGGCGCTGAAGGCCGAAGGGCTCCAGGTGGTGCTGGTCAACAGCAACCCGGCCACCATCATGACGGACCCGGAGATCGCCGACCGCACCTACATCGAGCCGCTGACGCCCGAGATGCTCGAGAAGATCATCGCGCGCGAGCGGCCCGACGCGCTGCTGCCGACGGTGGGCGGCCAGACGGCGCTCAACCTGGCGGTGGCGCTGGGCGACGCGGGGGTGCTCGCGCGGTACGGCGTCGAGCTGATCGGCGCGTCGCTCGACGCGATCAAGGTGGCGGAGGACCGGCTGCTCTTCCGCGAGGCCATGGAGTCGATCGGCGTCGAGGTCCCGAAGAGCGCCTACGCGCGCTCGCTCGACGAGGCGCTCGCGCTCGCGAGCGGGCTCGGCTACCCGGTCATCATCCGGCCGTCGTTCACGCTGGGCGGCGTGGGCGGCGGCATCGCGTACAACGTCGAGGAGCTGCGGGACATCGCCCAGCGCGGGCTCGACGCCAGCCCGGTGCACACGATCCTGCTCGAGGAGTCGGTCATCGGCTGGAAGGAGTACGAGCTCGAGGTGATGCGCGACGTCGCCGACAACTTCGTCGTCATCTGCTCGATCGAGAACGTGGACCCCATGGGGGTGCACACCGGCGACAGCGTGACGGTCGCCCCGGCGCTGACGCTCACCGACAAGGAATACCAGCGCATGCGGGACGCGGCGCGGCGCATCATCCGTCGCGTCGGCGTCGAGACCGGCGGGTCGAACATCCAGTTCGCCGTGAACCCGGCCGACGGGCGCATGCTGACGATCGAGATGAACCCCCGCGTCTCGCGCTCGTCGGCGCTCGCGTCGAAGGCCACGGGCTTTCCGATCGCCAAGATCGCGGCCAGGCTCGCGCTCGGCTACCACCTCGACGAGATCCCGAACGACATCACGCGCCTGACGCCCGCCTCCTTCGAGCCCACCATCGACTACGTCGTCGTCAAGGTGCCGCGCTGGGCGTTCGAGAAGTTCCCGAAGGCCGACGCCACGCTCACCACGCAGATGAAGTCGGTCGGCGAGGTGATGGCGATCGGCCGCACGTTCAAGGAGGCCTTCATGAAGGCCTTCCGGTCGCTCGAGCTCGGCCGCAGCGGCCGGCTGTTCCGCCAGGTGCCCGACGCCGCGGAGCGCGCGCGCGGCACGCTCGTCTACGACGAGGACGACGCGGGCCTGCACCGCGTGCTGGCGGTGCCGTCGCACCGGCGGCTGTGGGCGGTGTTCCGTGCGCTGGAGCGCGGCTGGACCGTCGCCCAGCTCCACGAGGTGAGCCGCATCGACCCGTGGTTCCTCACGCAGTTCCAGCAGCTCGTCGACCTGGCGCGGTCGGCCGCGCTGGTCGGCGCCCGGGCGATGTCGCCCGAGCTGTGGCGCGCCCTCAAGCGCGCCGGGTTCGGCGACCAGGAGCTGGCCTCGCTGCTCGACGTGCACGAGGACGAAGTGCGCGCCCGCCGCGCCGAGCTGGGCCTCGCGCCGGCCTACAAGCGGATCGACACCTGCGCGGCCGAGTTCGAGTCCTTCACGCCGTACCTGTACGGGACCTACGAGCAGGAGTGCGAGGCCGACCCGACCCCGCGCCGCAAGGTCGTCATCCTCGGCAGCGGGCCGAACCGGATCGGCCAGGGGCTCGAGTTCGACTACTGCTGCTGTCACGCCGCGTTCGCGCTGCGCGACGAGGGGATCGAGACGGTCATGATCAACTGCAACCCCGAGACCGTCTCGACCGACTACGACACGGTGGACCGGCTGTACTTCGAGCCGCTCACCTTCGAGGACGTGTCGGCGATCGTCGCGCGTGAGGCGAGCGCGGGCGGGGAGGTGGCCTGCGTCATCCAGTACGGCGGCCAGACGCCGCTCAAGCTGGCGCTGCCGCTCCAGCGCGCGGGCGTGCGGATCCTGGGCACCTCGCCCGACTCGATCGACCTCGCGGAGGACCGGCAGCGGTTCGCGACGCTGCTGTGGGAGCTGGGCATCCCCCAGGCGCCGAGCGGCACCGCGACCTCGCGCGAGGAGGCGCGCGGGGTGGCCGAGTCGATCGGGTTCCCCGCGCTCGTGCGCCCGTCCTACGTGCTGGGCGGCCGCGCGATGGCGATCGTGTACGACACGGCCGGCCTCGACCGCTACATGAGCGGCGCGGTGGACGCCTCGCCCGAGCACCCGGTGCTCGTGGACCGGTTCCTCGAAGACGCCGTCGAGCTCGACGTGGACGCCGTCGCCGACGCGACGGGCGCCGTCGTGATCGGCGGCATCATGGAGCACATCGAGGAGGCGGGCATCCACTCGGGCGACAGCTCGTGCGTCGTGCCGCCGTACCAGGTGGCGGACCGTCACCTGGCGACGATCCGCGACTACACGCGCCGCATCGCCGGCGCGCTCTCGGTCGTCGGGCTGATGAACGTCCAGTTCGCCATCAAGGACGACACGGTCTACGTGCTCGAGGTCAACCCGCGCGCGTCGCGCACCGTGCCGTACCTGTCGAAGGCGACCGGCGTGCCGCTGGCGAAGGTGGCGGCGCGCGTGATGATCGGTCGCACGCTGGCGGAGCAGGGGCTCGTCGAGGACCTCGACGTGTCGGGCGTGTTCGTCAAGACGCCCGTGTTCCCGTTCGTGCGGTTTCCGGGCGTGGACACGCTGCTCGGGCCCGAGATGAAGTCCACGGGCGAGGTGATGGGCAGCGCGCTCACCTTCGGGAACGCGTTCGCCAAGGCCCAGATCGGCGCCGGGCAGCAGCTGCCCGCCCAGGGCGCGGCGTTCATCAGCGTGAACAACCGCGACAAGGCGGCGGTCGTGCCCATCGCGCGCGACCTGGTCGAGCTGGGCTTCATGCTGGTCGCCACGCGCGGTACCGCCGCGTACCTGCGCGCGCACGGCGTCGAGGCCGCCGTGGTCTACAAGATCAACGAGGGACGCCCGCACGTCGGCGACGAGGTCCTCAACGGCCGGATCCACCTCATCATCAACACGCCGCTCGGCCGCGAGTCGTTCTTCGACGACACCACCGTCCGGCGCATCGCCATGCTGCACGGCGTGCCCTGCATCACGACCCTCACCGGCGCCGCCGCCGCGGTCAGCGGCATCCGCGCGCTGCGCGACGAGGGGCTCTCGGTCCGGGCTATCCAGGAATACCACGCGGGAATTGTCACCGGACAGCGGTAACGGAGGGGCAGGAACTGCTTCAGTGCCGATTGCCGAGTGCCGCGTGCCGATTGCCAATTGAAGAGCCTTGGATCACGCAGCGCCGGCCTTCAGGCCGGCCCGTCAGCGACGACGGCGTGACTGAAGCCTTTCAATCGGCAATCGGCCATCGGCAATTGGCAATGATCGTCGCCCGGTCTCGCCCTTGCACGTTTCCGGGCCATGCGCCACCCGGCCGCGCTCGTGGCCGTGCCCATGCTGGCGGGGGCCGCCGCGGCCGCCGCCTGGCCGGG
>JAHECP010000308.1 GCA_024641665.1 Acidobacteriota bacterium | reverse complement strand
GCACGACGGCCGCGGCGGATGCGGCCCACGCCAGCGCGGCGGGCGGGCGGGCCCACCTCGCGCGGCGGTCAGACGGGGCGGGCGCCTCGGCGATTCGCGCGAGGACGCGCGCGCGAAGGTCCTCGGGCGCGTCGCGCGCGACGATGTCCGCCACGGCACCGTCAATCGCGTCGTCGACGAGGCTCATCTGCTTACCCTTTCCGTGGCGATTTCCGTGGCTCATTCCGTGGCCATTCCGTGGTTCATTCCCTCGTATACCCAAGAGCGGCGAGCTTGCGCTTCAGGACCCGCCGGGCCTCGGAGACGCGCCACTTGACGGTGCCGGCGGGCGCACCGAGCATGGCCGCCATCTCGTCGTACGTGTACTCGCCGGTGCCCGCGAGCAGCAGCGCGTCGCGCAGCCGGGCCGGCAGCGTGCCGATCAACCGGCGCATGTGGCGCACGAGCTCGGCCGAGAGCAGCGCGTGCTCCTGGCTGGGCGAGGGGGCCGGCAGCCGGTCGAGGGGCTCGCTGGGGGTATCGTCGCCCCGCTGAGGGAGCGGCCTGCGCCTCAGCCACCGGCCGAGACTCGCACGGCGGTCGAGGGCCTTGCGCCAGGTGATGGCCAGGAGCCAGGTCTTGAAGCTGGCGTCGCCCCGGAAGCCGTCGAGCCGGCGGTAAGCGGTCACGAACGCCTCCTGCGCCACCTCTTCCGCGTCCTCCGGCGATCGCAAGGCGGCCAGCGCGGCGCGGTAGACCGCCTGCCGGTGCCGGTCCACCAGTTCGCCGAACGCCCGGCCGTCGCCCTGTCGGGCTCGCTCGACGAGGTCGAGCGCCACCGGATCGGTCACACGGTCTGTAGACCGGCGGTCGGGCATGGCGGTTGGGTTTTTCTCACCACGAAGGGCACGATCTCGCGCCGGACGATGGGCACGACGGACGAATGTCGCCGGGCAACCGGCGGCCGGCCGCGTCAACGGAGGGTATACACTCATCGGCGGGCGGCGTCCCGCCAGGAGACGCATGATTTCGACCGAACAGCTGCTTCACTCGATTCGCGACAAGGTCGATCACCCGGCCACCGTCAAGGAGCTGCTCCAGGTGCTGCGCGTGCCGAAGCACGAGCGCGCCGGCCTGAAGCGGCAGCTCCAGGCGCTCGTGGCTTCGGGCGATCTCGTCGAGATCCGCGGGCACCGCTACGGCCTGCCCGATCGGATGAACCTCGTCGTCGGGCGTGTCGAGACGCACCCCCGGGGCTTCGGCTTCGTGGTGCCGGATCGGCCGATCGAGGACCTGCGCGGCGACATCTACATCGCCGGCGCGAACCTGAACCAGGCCATGCACGGCGACCGCGTCGTGGCGCGCATCGAGCGCGTGAAGGACGGCGACCGGGCCGAGGGCCGGATCGTCCGCATCCTCGAGCGTGGCGCAGCGAAGACCGTCGGCCGCTACGACATCGACCCGTCGGGCCTCGGCTACGTGGTGCCGTTCGACCGGCGCCTGATCATGGACGTCCAGGTCGCCTCGGCCGATCGGCGCGGCGCGTCGCCGGGCGAGATGGTCGTCGTCGAGATCACGCGCTGGCCCTCGGCCACCCGCGGCCCGGTCGGCCGCGTGGTCGAGGTGCTCGGCCCGATCGACGCGCCCGGTGTGGACATCCAGATCATCATGCGCAAGTACGGCATCGTCGACGAGCACGGCGAGGCCGCCGTGGCCGAGGCGCGGCGGCTGGGCGGACAGGTCCGGGAGCGCGACCTCACGGGACGGACGGACTTCCGGCCGTGGCCGACCGTGACCATCGACGGCGAGCACGCGCGCGACTTCGACGATGCGGTGACGATCGAGCGGCTGGAGAACGGCCACTACCGGCTGGGCGTGCACATCGCCGACGTGTCGCACTACGTGGAGGAGGGCTCGGCGCTCGACGACGAGGCGTACGACCGGGCCACCTCGGTCTACTTCCCGGAGCGCGCGGTGCACATGTTCCCGGTCGAGCTCGCCACCGGGCTCTGCAGCCTGAATCCGCGCGTGGACCGGCTGGCGCAGTCGTGCCTGATGGAGGTGGATCGCCGCGGCGAGGTCGTCTCCTACGAGCTGCACGACGGCGTGATCAACAGCGACGCGCGGATGACCTACACCGAGGTGAACGCGATCCTCACCGAGCGCGACCCCGAGGTCCGCGCGCGCTACGCGGCGCTCGTGCCCGCGTTCGAGCTGATGCACGAACTGTTCGGGATCCTGCACGAGCGCCGGCTCCGGCGGGGCTCGATCGACTTCGACCTCGACGAGCCGGAGGTGATGCTCGACGCCAACGGCCTGGTGGAGCAAATCGTCCGCGCCGAGCGGAACGTGGCGCACCGGATCATCGAGGAGTTCATGCTCCTGGCCAACGAGACGGTGGCGTCGCACCTCGAGACCCACGAGGTGCCCGCCCTGTACCGCGTGCACGAGGAGCCCGACCCCGCGAAGGTGCTCGACTTCGAGGAGTTCGTGACGGCACTCGGCTACAGCCTCGCGGCGCCGCCCGGCGCGCTCCGCCCGCGGCACTTCCAGAAGCTCGTCGAGCGCATCCAGGGCAAGCCCGAGGAGAAGCCCATCGCCCTGCTGATGCTCCGCACGATGCAGAAGGCACGGTACGACGCGGCCAACCTCGGCCACTTCGGCCTCGCGGCGGCGGCCTACACGCACTTCACGTCGCCGATCCGCCGCTATCCCGACCTCGTCGTTCACCGCGTGCTGCGGGAGTCCCGGCGCGGCCTCGGCGACGAGCGGCGGGCGGAGCTCGTCGAGGACCTGCCCGAGATGGCCCGGCACACCTCCGAGCGCGAGCGCCGCGCGAACGAGGCGGAGTGGGAGCTCGTGCAGTGGAAGAAGGTCCGCTTCATGGCCGACAAGGTCGGCGACGAGTTCGACGGCTTCGTCACCGGCGTCACGGCGTTCGGCCTCTTCATCGAGCTCGTGGAGCACTTCGTCGAGGGCCTGGTGCACATCTCGACGATGGCGGACGACTACTATTGGTTCGTAGAGCGGCAGCACGTGCTGCGCGGGGAGAACACGGGCAAGAGCTACCGGCTTGGCGACCGGGTGAAAGTGCAGGTGCTCCGCGTGGATCTGGAGCAACGCCAGGTCTCGCTCGGCATCGTCGAGATCCTGGATGCGGTGCGGGCGTCGGAGTCGCGCCGCGGCCCGCGCAGGAGCAAGGCACGCCCGAAGGGGGAGGCGCGCCGAGCGAAGGGAAGGCCGGGGAAGCGGGAGCGGAAGGCCAGGAAGAAAACCAGATAATGAACCACGGAAGGACCACGGAAGGACCACGGAAATCGCCACGGAATGGGACACGGAATGGGACACGGAATGGGACACGGAACGAGGCAAGTGCCATGTGTGACGCTGTGACAGGACGTGAGCCGTAAGCCCTGAGTCGTGAGCCAGACGTCCATGAACGACCAAGCCCCCAGTCCCCAGTCCCCAGCCCCCACCGGGCGATTCGTCGTCGTCGGCACCGCCGGGCACATCGATCACGGGAAGAGCGCGCTCGTGCAGGCGCTGTCGGGGATCGACCCGGATCGGCTCAAGGAAGAGAAGGCGCGCGGAATCACGATCGATCTCGGCTTCGCGCACTTCGAGGCCGAGGGCGTCACCTTCGCGCTGGTGGACGTGCCGGGGCACGAGCGGTTCGTGAAGAACATGCTCGCCGGCGCGAGCGGCATCGACTACGTGCTGCTCGTCGTGGCCGCCGACGAGTCGGTGATGCCGCAGACGCGCGAGCACTTCGACATCTGCCGCCTGCTCGGCGTCACCGCCGGCGTCATCGTCCTCACCAAGGCCGATCTGGTGGACGCGGAGACGCTGGACCTCGTGCGCCTGGAGGTGCGCGAGCTCGTCGCCGGCGCGCTGCTCGCCGCCGCGGCCGTCATCGCGGTGTCGTCGAAGACGGGCGCGGGCCTGCCGGCGCTGCGCGCGGCGATGGTCGATCTCGCGCGCGCGGCGCCGCGCCGGGCCGGCGAGCGGTTCACGGGCGACGCCGCCGTCCGGCTGCCGGTGGACCGCGTGTTCACCGTGAAGGGATTCGGCACCGTCGTCACGGGCACGCTCGTCTCGGGCGTGATTCACGAGAACGACGAGCTGGCGCTGCTGCCGCCGGGGCGTGTCGTCAAGGTGCGCGGCCTGCAGGTGCACGGCCACGGCCGGGCGTCGGCCGCGGCCGGACAGCGGGCGGCGGTCAACCTGGGCGGCGTGGAGGTCGCCGAGGTCACGCGCGGCGACACGCTCGCCACGCCCGGAACCTTCGAGCCCACGCGTCGCTTCGACGCC
>JAHECP010000307.1 GCA_024641665.1 Acidobacteriota bacterium | reverse complement strand
GGCGGACGCGGTGGAATGTCTCATGCTCAAGATATTACAGCTATAGATACTGTAATATCAAGACCCTTCCTCCCATCCCTGCGCCTCGTCACGCGACGCCTCACTTTCCTGACGTGCGCCCACCGACCACTGACCCGACAAGCCGGCCCGAACCGTGTGGTAAAATAAGGGTTTGTCCGCCGGTGTAGCTCAGTTGGTTAGAGCACGCGGCTCATATCCGCGGAGTCCGGGGTTCAAGTCCCTGCACCGGCACCACGCACGACGGGGCCGGGGGCTCCTTTCGCCACGCGTCGACGGGTCTGCGTCGCGAAAGGAGCTCCCGGCCCCGTTCTCTCTTGGCGGGCGAAACCCATGCGGGCCCTGGCCGACCGTGTTCGCCGGACCATCCGCGCGCACGAGCTGGTCGATCGGGGCGGCCGTCTCGTCGCGGCCGTCTCGGGCGGGTCGGACTCCGTCGCGCTGCTGTACCTGTTGAACGCCCTCTCCGCGTCGGGCGAGCTCACGCTCGCCGGCGTGGCGCACTTCAACCACCGGCTCCGCGAGACCGCCGACCGCGACGAGGCGTTCTGCCGCCGGCTGGCCGACGCGCTCGGGCTGCCGATCGACGTCGAGTCGGCCGACGTGGCGGCGCTCGCCGACGAGCGGCGCCAGTCGATCGAGGTCTCGGCTCGCGAAGCGCGCCGCGCGTTCTTCGCCCGCGCCGCCGCGCGCGCCGGGGTGCACCGTGTCGCCCTCGGCCACACGCGCGACGACCAGGCCGAGACGTTCCTGCTGCGCCTCCTGCGCGGCGCCGGCTCGCATGGCCTCGGCGCCATCCGCCCCCGCGCCGGTCTCCTCGTCCGTCCCCTGCTCGACGCCGGCCGCGACGAGCTGCGCGCCTACCTCCAGAGCATCGGCGCGACCTGGTGCGAGGACGAAACCAACGCGGATCTGGCCAATCCGCGCAACCGCGTCCGGCACGAGCTGCTGCCATACCTGGCGCGCCACCTGGCGCCGGACGTCACGGCCGTGCTGGCCCGCGCGGCGGCCATCGCCCGGGACGATGCGGACTTTATCCGGGCAGCGGCAATCGAGATGGTCCCGAGGATCGTCTTATCAGGAGACGACGCCACCCAGCTCGACGTGCGCGGCCTGCTGGGGCTGTCCCCGGCGGTGGCGCGGCGTGTCGTGCTGCAGGCGCTGGCCGAGCGCGCCGCCGGCCGGTTCGTCGGGTTCGACCACGTCGAGGCCGTGCTCGAGCTGGTGCGCGGGGCGGGCGAATCGGGCGCTGTCGACCTGCCGGGCCAACGGGCCGAACGCATCGGCGGGCGGATTGTCCTGGGGCCGGCAGCGGGCCGGGTGCCCCGGGCCGCTGCGACGGTCGAGCTGGCGCTGGAGCCCCGGCCGCTGTCGCTGCCGGGGGTGCTGGCGCTTCCCGAGCTCGGCTGGGTCCTGGCGACGGAGCCGGGACCGTCCGGCGGTGTCAAAGATATCGAAGGGCTGTCGGCTCGCGGGCTGACCGTGGCCGTGGACCGGGCCGCCCTGGCCGAGCCGCTGGCCGTGAGGACCCGCCGGCCGGGCGACAGCCTGAAGCCCATCGGCGTCGGTGGGCGCAAGAAGCTGCAGGACCTGCTCGTGGACCGCAAGGTGCCTCGAAACGAGCGGGATCGCGTGCCGATCGTGGTGGACGCGCGGGGGCGTCTGGTGTGGGTGGTGGGGCACGCGCTGGCCGAGGATTTTCGGGTCACGGAGGCGTCGTCTGCCGTGATATTCTTGAAGGCAAGCCGTTTAGGAGGACAGGGGTGAACTCGACCCTCAAGAGCCTGCTGTTCTGGATGGTCCTCGTTGTCGTCGGGGTCCTCATCTGGAACTTCTCGACCAATTTTCAGGGCAAGGACCAGCCCGTCTCGTTCAGCCACTTCATCTCCATGGTGGATGCCGGGGAGGTGGAATCGGTCACCATCACCGGAAACGAGATTACGGGCACGACCAAGGCGTCGCCCAACGAGAAGTTCCGGACGTATGCTCCCCAGCAGTATGAGGGCCTGGGCAACAAGCTGATCGAGCGGAACGTCCAGATCCAGGCCAAGCCGGAGCAGAACAGCCCCTGGACCAACCTGTTGTACATGTGGGCGCCGATCCTGCTGATGATCGGCTTCTGGATCTTCATCATGCGGCAGATGCAGAGCGGGGGGAACAAGGCCCTCTCGTTCGGCAAGAGCCGCGCGAAGCTGTCGTCGAGCTCGCAGAAGAAGGTCACCTTCAAGGACGTCGCGGGGGTCGAGGAGGCGAAGGAGGAACTGCAGGAGATCATCGATTTCCTGAAGGAGCCCCAGAAGTTCCAGAAGCTCGGCGGCCGCATCCCGAAGGGCGTGCTGCTCATGGGCTCGCCCGGCACGGGCAAGACCCTGCTCGCGCGCGCGGTGGCGGGCGAGGCGAACGTGCCGTTCTTCTCGATCAGCGGCTCGGACTTCGTCGAGATGTTCGTGGGCGTCGGCGCGTCGCGCGTGCGCGACCTCTTCGAGCAGGGGAAGAAGAACGCGCCCTGCATCATCTTCATCGACGAGATCGACGCCGTCGGCCGGCACCGGGGCGCGGGCCTCGGCGGCGGCCACGACGAGCGCGAGCAGACGCTCAACCAGCTGCTCGTCGAGATGGACGGGTTCGAGTCGAACGAGGGCGTCATCCTCGTGGCGGCAACCAACCGGCCCGACGTGCTGGATCCGGCGCTCCTGCGCCCGGGCCGCTTCGACCGGCGCATCGTCGTCAACCCGCCCGACGTGAAGGGGCGCGAGGGCATTCTCGCGGTGCACACGCGCAAGATCCCCCTGGCCGACGACGTGGACATCCACGTGCTGGCGCGGGGCACGTCGGGCTTCTCGGGCGCGGACCTGGCGAACCTGGTGAACGAGGCGGCGCTCAACGCCGCGCGCTACAACCAGAAGACCGTCCGGATGTACGACTTCGAGTTCGCCAAGGACAAGGTGATGATGGGCTCCGAGCGTCGCTCGATGATCATCAGCGACGAGGAGAAGAAGATCACCGCCGTCCACGAGGCGGGCCACGCCCTGCTGGCGGTGCTGCTGCCGCACGCGGATCCGATCCACAAGGTCACGATCATCCCGCGCGGCATGGCGCTCGGCGTCACGCAGCAGCTGCCCCTGGACGACCGGCACAACTACTCGAAGGAGTACCTGAACGATCGGATCGCGATTCTCTTCGGCGGCCGCATCGCCGAGGAGATCACGCTCGGCGGCATCACGACGGGCGCGGGCAACGACCTCGACCGCGCGACCGAGCTGGCGCGCAAGATGGTCTGCGAGTGGGGTATGAGCACGGCCATGGGGCCGCTCACCTTCGGCAAGAAGGAGGAGCAGATCTTCCTCGGCCGCGAGATCGCCCAGCACCAGGACTACAGCGAGGAAACGGCGATCCGGATCGATCAGGAGATCACGCGGCTCGTCACGGCGAACTACGAGCGGGCCACCCAGACGCTGACCGAGAACAAGTCCGTGCTGCTCAGGGTCTCCGAGGAGCTGCTCGTGCGCGAGGTGCTCGACGCCGAGCAGGTCAAGCGCATCGTGGCCGGCCAGCCCGTCGACGAGCCGAAGGCGGCCGCGCCCGTCGACGAGACGCCCGCCGGCGCCAAGGAGCGCGGCGCCGTCGTGACGCCCGTCGCCGCCCCGCTGAGCAAGCCGCTCCCACAGGAGTGACGGACGGAATTACCACGGAAGGAACCACGGAAATACCACGGAAATCGCCACGGAATGAACCACGGAAAAGGCGACGACGCGAGCCACGGGACGCCAGCGTTCCGTGGCTCGTTGTCTTTCCGTGGTGATTTCCGTGGTTCCTTCCGTGGTTCCTTCTGTGGTCCTTCCGTGGTAATTACCCTCCTCAGCATGGTTCCCCGCGAACGCTTCGTCCTCCCTCTGGCGTCGGGCACGCTGAGGCTCGGCGAGCGCACGCTCGTCATGGGGATCGTCAACGTGACGCCCGATTCGTTCGCCGACGGCGGGCTGCGGCTCGATCCGGCGCGCGCCGTCGAGGACGCGCTGCGGATGGCCGAGGAGGGCGCGGATCTGGTGGACGTCGGCGCCGAGTCCACGCGGCCGGGCGCCGACGCGCTCCCCGAGCGCGAGGAGCTCGCGCGCCTGCTGCCGGTCGTCGAGGGGCTGGCCGGGCGCCTGGCGGTGCCCTTGTCGGTGGACACCTACAAGGCGGGCGTCGCGGCGGCGGCGCTCGACCGTGGGGCGGCCATCGTCAACGACGTCAGCGCGCTCACCGTCGACCCGGCGCTGGCCGGCGTCGT
>JAHECP010000014.1 GCA_024641665.1 Acidobacteriota bacterium | reverse complement strand
CAGGCCGCCGGCCACGCGGGAACCGCCGGCCCCGCCCGCGACGAGCGCGGCCGCCGGTGCGTCGAGCCGCGTGGCGCCCGCGGCGCGCAAGCGTTGGACCTCCGCGCGGCAGGTCTCGTAGGTGTCGAGGCCGCCGGTCAGCGTGGCGTCCGGGAGCGCCGGCCGCGTTGCCGGCTCGTCGCCGATGTCTACCGCCCACATGGCGCGCCGGATGGTGGCCACGTCCGCCGGGTCCGTGATCTCCTCGTGGCGCAGGAACTCCGCCCACGCGCCGTCGGGTGTGTCCGAGAAACAGTTGACCGGGCCCTCGCCTTCCTCGTTCCAGCGCGCAGCGGGCTGGCCCGCGTCTTCGCGCAGGAAGGGCAGGCGCGGGTCCGCGTGACGAAAGGCGATCATGTGGCGGGCGAGTCCACCAGGGCCCGGGCGAGCGCACGCACGTGCGCCGGCCCTTCGTCTTCCGGCCGCCAGTCGCCGGCGAGCAGGTCGGCGGGCGCGCGCCCGTCGAGCGCCGCGCGCGTGCGGCCGAACCAGCGGCGGATGCCGATCGCGTTGTACGCGCCGGCCAGGTCGCCGACGATGAGCGCGAGGAAGTGCAGGCGGACGGCAATCTCGTCGGGCGTCGTCCGCTCGTGGCGCTCGTAGCGGCCGACGCTCGACACCGAGACGTTCAGGAGCGCCGCGAGCCGGTCGCGGTCGAGGACCGCGAGCAGGCGTGGCCACTCGGTGTCGGGCAACGGCGACTCCTCGAGCCACGCGTCGATCCGACGGAGCTCGCGGGCGAGGGCCTCGACGTCGGCCGGGTCGGTGCGGGCGAGGCTGTCGGCGGCGTACCCGCCGACGCCGGCCTCGCGCACGCGCGCCACGACCTGCTTGACCAGCGGATACGTGAGCCCGGTGAAATCGGGCGCCTCATCCAGGAGGCCCACGGCGTGGGCCTTTCGTACCGCGTCGGCGGCCAGTCGGGCCACGCCCGGCTCCTCGAGCGGACCTGAATCGGATTTGAAGTGGACCATATGTTTATTCCAATTCTATTCCGAATCATACCCGCCGCGCCGACGGGTGTCAACGGGAACAACGAACTCGCGCCAGCCGGGGACCGGGCGCGACCTAGCGCGCGCTGTCGTCACTTGTCGCTTGACCGGCTGCCGCGGCGCAGTGGAGCCTGCGCGGACCGGGAGGACGAGGGAGTCGGGGCGCGAGCTCTCGCCCCGCGTGCACACCGTCGTTCGACCCGCGCGCGCGAGAGGGAGTGACGAGCCCGGCGCCTGGCGTTCGTGGGCGAGCTGGACTTGGCGGGAACGGGAGGGAGGGTCAGACGAACGGGTTCTCAATGACGATGCCGGCGATGGCCTGACCGGAGTTGAGGTCCTCCGACAACAATCGTCTGGCGCCGCTCCTGACGGCGACCGCGATGATCAGGGCGTCCCAGAAGCCGATTCTGGCAGCGTCTTCGATCTGAAAGGCCGCCGCCATATCCGCCGTGGTCGCGCTCTCCACGCACCAGACGGCGTACGTACGGACAATGTCGCGGGCGGTCGGTCTGGGCAGCGGCGTGCGGATCTTGCGCGTGGCGTTGGTGTAGAACTCCTGCAGCACCTGCCCGCTGAGAACGCCCATTCGCTCGGCCCACAGCTCGCGAAGCACCTTCCCGGCGAGCTCGTGCTTTCGACCGGCGTCCACGTCGTGCGCGTAGATCAACACGTTCGTGTCGACGAAGGTCTTATCGCTCATGCCACTCCTCGCGGGTGGCCGCGATCACCCCTCCGAGGTGAAAGCCGCGATCGAGCAGCGCGAGCGCCTCGCGCTGAGCCCGGTCGTAGGCCTCGTCCTCGCCGACGAGCGCCTCGATCTGCTCGGCCAGCAGGCCGCTGATGGACGTGTTTCGTTTCGCGGCCAACACCTTGGCCCTGCGGAGCGTCTGGCGATCGAGGCGGAGCGTGATGTTCTGTTTGGCCGTTGGAGTCGTGTTCATGGGAATCCCCGACAACTGCACGTAATATACGTGTAGCACGTATCTTACGGCGTATCAAGGTCTCCCACCGTAAGGCCAGGCCGGTCGGCGTCCTGGCTGTCGGGTCCGTTCCATTGCAAAACTGTCGGTCCATGACAGTCCTGCCGCCTGCGGTTTTCCGCTTGCTTTAATACACGCCTATTTTCGTATTAGTCCAGTGGCAAGGAGCTTGAAGCATCTCTTTATGTCAGTATAGGCGGACCGTCCCCGTCCGCTGGCCTGAGGTCGGCGTCAGGCTCCCCGGCAGAAAGTGGTCGGGTGACCGATGTCCCGGTTCCTCGGTCGGAACTCTCGCCTGCTGCTCTTCGGCGCGCTGTCGGTCGCCTGCCTGGCCGCTCCGGCGCGCGCCGGGGATCCGGTCAAAACGCCCCTTCGCGACACCGACGCCACGCGTTGGTTTCCTCCCGTAGCGACGGCCGCTCCCGGTTCGAACCAGCGAGTCCGGTTCACGCTCTCCCTGCCGCCGTTCTCACCCGAGACCATGCCGCCCGACCCGACGCGGCAGCCGCCATCGTGCGTGCCGCTGACCGTGGTCATGGACCTCGACGATCGCGACCCGGCGCCGGACGCAGACACGCGCCTGTATGTGACCTATGCGGCCCTGCAGATGTTCGACGCCCACTCCACCACGGTGGCGCTCGACGCCGGCGCGCGGGAAGGGAACCCCATGATGGGGCGCGTGGCCGGCAACGGCGTGGCGCTCTTCGCGCTCAAGGGCGCCTCCGCCGCCGCGACCATCGCGCTCGGGCGCAGGCTGTCAAAGGAGCGGCCTGTCGCGGCGGCAATCCTCATGTTCGCCCTCAACACCGCCTCGGCGACCATCGTCGCGCACAACTACCGCGTGTCGAGAAGCGTGGCGGTCCGGCCTGGTCCCAGGTAGCCCCGAGACACCCGCCTTACCCCGTTCGCGCAATCAGCAGCCGGACCTCGGTCGTCAGCTCCTTTGTCTGGTCCTCGAGGCGTGTCTGGCGGTATTCGAGCGCCGACTGGCGGATCTCCAGCCGTTCCTGGCCTTCCTCCACGCGCGCCTGCCCGGCCTTGAGATCGGCGACGTCGCCCCTCAATACGCCGTGGCCCTCGGCTATCACGTGAATCTCTTGACGAAGCCCCTCCGCCACCACGTCGAAGTGGCGGCGCGTGGTCTCGCCCTCGGACTTCATCAGGGTCTCGAGCCGGTCGAGCCGAGCGTTGACGTCCTCGTTGGTCATGTCCACCAGCGCCAGCACGAACCGTGCCGCGGCCCGGCGTCGTGTCTACTTCTGCCCCATCAACTCCCGGACGGCCGCGACGACGGCGCGTTGCCCGACTTCGAGCGACACGGTCCGATCCTGCAGCCACATCACCCGAAGATCGAGAGACTCGACCCGCCCCTCGACTCTCGTCACCTTCTGATCGACCGACTCGATCTTCTCGCTCAGAGCAGCGTGTCCCTCGGCGAGGAGCTTGACACCGCCGCGCAGATCCTCGGTGAGCACCTCGAAGTGCCGGCGCATCTCCCCGAACCCGGCGGCCATCTCGCCGCGCACGGTGTCCAGCCCTCCAGCCATCTCCGCGCGGAGGGTGTCGCGCACGTCCGCCAGCCCCTCGGCCATCTCCCCGCGCAGGCCTGCCAGCCCCTCGGCCATCTCCCCGCGCAGGCCTGCCAGCCCCTCGGCCATCTCCCCGCGCACGACCGTGAACCCCGCGCGCATCTCGGCCTGGTTCGCCTCGATCAGCTCGCGCAGAGGTCGCGTCTCGGCCTGAATGACCTCCTTCAACCACGTCGCTTCGTCGTTCGTCATGCCGAGCTCGAAAAGCAGGAACCGTGCCGTGACGCCCCGTCTTGCCTTCAACGACTTACAGCCAGGCCGGGGCAGCTTCTTCCTGGTTTCTCCGGACTCTCCCTGCGGTTTCTGCCATGCCGCGGTCCGACGACGATGGCATCGTCCGGCGAAGGAGTCAAGCGGTCGCGCCGACGAGCGCCCGCAGGTATCGAGGCGGACGACGGTACCGAGGAAGCTCCGAGTCCTCGATGATGAGCAGATCGAGATCGCTATCGGGACGTGCGTGACCACGGGCCCGAGACCCGAGCAGGAGGAGCGGCCCAAAGCCTGGGTCTTTTTCGCGCACGCGGCCCAGACAACCGCGTGGACCGGACACCGGCTGGCGTAGGCCACGATATCGACGAGGTCCCTGGTTTCCGCCCGGCTGCCCATCGCCAGCGCCTTGTTGGTGAGGGCGTCGAACCAGTGCTGAGGACGACCGTCTGGAAGCGGGTTAGAGGCGCCTGCGCCTTCACCACCTTCCCGTTCCCGCCGCGGTACACCCCGCGCGTGTCGACGATGAGCGGGGCCGTGCGCAGGACGAGGTCGTAGTCCACTGCCTTCCACATCATGGGTCTCGAAGGAACGGCAGGCGCGGGTCGGCGTGGCGGAAGACGATTGTGTCGCAGGGCGTCGCCATATTTGTATAGACACCAAGCAGATTCTAGGCTAATCTGCTGGTGATGTTTGCACGACGGTTTGAGCTGCCCGGGCACTCGTTCTTCCTCTTCGGCCCGCGGGGGACCGGCAAGACCACTTGGCTGAGACATCTCCTGCCGGATGCGCTGTGGTTCGATCTGCTCCGGATCCAGACGGTTCTGGGACTGAGCCGGCAGCCGGACTCGTTCCGCCAGCAGATCGAGGCCCGCCCGCGCGGACACTGGGTGGTGGTCGACGAGGTGCAACGGATGCCGTCGCTGCTCAGCGAGGTGCACGCGCTCATCGCCGAACACGGCCGCGCCCATCGTTTCGCGCTCAGCGGCTCCAGCGCCCGAAAGTTGAAACGACTGGACGTCGACCTTCTCGCCGGCCGCGCGATCAACCGGCAGTTCTTCCCGTTGACCGCGTCCGAACTGAACTACGACTTCGACCTCGATCGCGTGCTGCGACTCGGGCTCCTTCCGCAGATCCACGCAGAGCCCGATTACGCGCTCGACTCCCTCGACGCCTACGTGGCGAACTACGTCCGCGAGGAGATCCAGCAGGAGGCCTTCGTCCGCAACCTCGAGTCCTTCGCCCGGTTCCTGGAAGTCGCGGCACTCGTCAACGGCCAGGTCGTCAACGTCGCCGGGATCGCGCGCGATGCCGGCGTCGCCAGGCCGACCGTCCAGGGATATTTCGCCACGCTCGTGGACACGCTGATCGGGTTCTGGCTCCCCGCGTGGCGCAAGCGGTCCAAGGTGAAGGAGGTGGCGAGCCCGAAGTTCTACCTGTTCGACCCGGGCGTGGCGCGGGCGCTCGGAGGACGACTTCGTGAGCCGCTGGATGGCGTCGAGCGCGGGTTCCTCCTGGAGACGTGGGTGCTCCACGAACTTCGGGCGGCCATCGCCCTTCGGAACCTCGGCGGTCGGCTTCACTACTGGCGCACGCCGTCCGGCAGCGAGGTGGATTTCGTGTGGACTCGCGGCGACCGGGCGATCGGCGTCGAGGTCAAGGCCGCGCCGGCCTGGAAACACGAGCACGGCGTCCCGCTGAAGCGGCTGATTCACGAAGGCACGCTGACCGCTGGCCACGGCGTGTACACGGGCTCCGCGGAACTCAAGGACGGCCCGCTCCGCGTCTGGCCCCTCGAGCGGTTCTTCAAGCAGCTGACGGCCGGCCACGTCCTGGGCTGAGCCGTCTGGTCCGGCGGCCGCCGGCCCTTCTGAGCGACGTCCTCCGGGTCATCGAAGCGGGGCGCCGTATTCGCGCGCCTTCCACGACAGGTAGAACGGGTCGAGCGGGATGCAGTGCCCACCCCAGCCCGGCCCCGGGTTGAACCGCATGAACCCGAACGGCTTGGTGGCGGCCGCGTCGAGCACCTCCCAGATGTCGATGCCCATGCGGTCGTAGACGATCTTCAGCTCGTTGACCAAGGCGATGTTGACCGCGCGGAAGATGTTCTCGGTGAGCTTGGCGGCCTCCGCCGCGCGGGCGGACGACACGCGCACCGAGCGGACGACGATCTGGTCGTAGAGCGCCTGGGCCAGGTCGCCGCTCGTCTCGTCCACGCCGCCCACGACCTTGGGGATGGTGGTGGTGCCGAAGTCCTTGTTGCCAGCGCTTCTCCCGCTACAGGGAGCGGTCCACGCGTTCGGGGTGCTGCTCGATCCATGTGCGGAACGCGTTCACGATCGTCGTCACGTCGGACAGGCGCTTCGTGCAGATGCGGTAGAGCTCCGGAGGTGTGACCTCGTCGTAGAAATGCACCAGCCGGTTTCGGTAGCCGGCCATTTCGCCCAGGACTCGCGCGTCGTCTTCGGTCAGGACGCCAGCCGCCAGCAGCTGGCGCGCGACCTCGCGGTACTCGCTCACCGCCCGACCGAAGCCTTTGGCCAGAATGTGGCGGCCGAGATCGAGCAGGGCTTCGAGGGATCGCCGTACGTAGGAGTCCGCGGCGGCGACGTTTCGGGGGTCCGCAACGAAGCGGTCGAAGGTGTCCAGGGGGAGCGCCGCGACGCCGCGGAGCATTTCCTCGATCCACGCGACGCGCTGGGCGACGACCTTCTCCTTGATACCGGTCGCCGTCACGATGTGGACCCGGTCAGGAGCAGCGCGCGCCGTTCGCGTTCGAACGGCGCGAGGTCACCCGCGCGGCGCAGGACGTACAGCTCGTACTCGGCCTGTCGCACGGCGTCAGCGCAGTAGAACAACTCGCCCGACACGACGTCGAGGGCGAGATACGGATCGGCTTCCGGGAGCATCACGAGGTCCACACGCGTCGTCCCGAGGAGATCCTCGAGCGCCATGGCCAGGCGCACGCGCTCTCTCGGGTCGGAGAGACGGACCGACATCGGCAGCGCGCCGACGTCGACATCGGAAGCGGAAGAGGCGAGGCTGCCGGAACTCTGCACGCACGCGTACACTTCGGCGGCGCGGCTTCCGAAGACGTACAGCGCGTCGACCTCGAACTGCCGGCAGATCGCGGCGAGCGATTCGCGCAGGTTCACGGCCGCATGATAACACTTCGATGCCGGCCTTACCCGGTTCGAGCAATGAGCAGCCGCACCTCGGTCGTCAGCTCGACCTGGTGGTCTTCGAGCGCCGACTGGCGGCCTTCCAGGGCCGACTGGCGGCCTTCCAAGCGGTCCTGGCGTTCCACCACCTGAGCGAGCCCGTCCTCCACACGGGTCTGCCGGAACTCGACGGCTGCCTGGCGGATCTCCAGCCGCTCTTGCCCGGCCTCGAGGCGCGACACCCCGCCCTTGAGCTCGGCGACGTCTGCTCTCAGCACGTCGTGGCCTTCGGGAGCCTTGGGCCCGGAGCTCGCGCCACTCAGAAACACGAAGAGCGGGGTTGCCCCCGCTCACTGTTCGCCTCAGCCGCGACGCCTGACGTCAGTCGCGTTTCTGGCGCGCGGCTTCTGCGCCCGCTTCAGCTCGTCGCCGCCTCTTATCCTCCGGAAACGACCTGCGCTTTCTGGCGTCCGGCGAAGGAGTCAAGCAGTCGCCGGACCTACGCCTTCACCACCTTCCCGTTCCTCCCCCGGTACACCCCGCGCGTGTCCACGACGAGCGGCGCCGTGCGCAGCACCAGGTCGTAGTTCACGCCCGAGTGGTCCGTCACGATGAGGACCGCGTCCTGTTGCGCGAGCACGTCCGCCGTGAGCGGCTTCGAGCACATGGGCGGCAGGTGCGGCCACGAGCGCATGCTGGGCGCCGTGGGGATGTGCGGGTCGTGGTAGGACACCTCGGCGCCGAGGTGCAGCAGCCGTTCGATGAGCTCGAAGGCCGGGCTCTCGCGCGGGTCGTCGAGCACCTCCCAGATGTCGATGCCCATGCGGTCGTAGACGATCTTCAACTCGTTGACGAGGGCGATGTTGACCGCGCGGAAGATGTTCTCGGTGAGCTTGGCGGCCTCGGCGGCGCGGGCGGACGACACGCGCACCGAGCGGACGACGATCTGGTCGTAGAGCGCCTGGGCCAGGTCGCCGCTCGTCTCGTCCACGCCGCCCACGACCTTGGGGATCGTGGTGGTGCCGAACTCCTTGTTGCCCGGGTCCTCGCGCTCGGGCGAGAAGGCCAGGAAGAAGTCGCGGCCGCACGCGAGGCCCGACTCTTCGAGGATCGTCTTCACCAGCTCGTCCGTCGTCCCCGGGTAGGTGGTGGACTCGAGGATGACCAGGTGGCCGGGCCTGAGCGCGGCGCGGATCTGCCGCGCGGAGTTCTCGACGAAGGTCATGTCCGGCTGGCGCTGCGCGGTGAGTGGCGTGGGCACGCAGATCAGGATCGCGTCCGTCTCCGCCAGCCGCCCGAACGCCGTCGTCGCGTCCAGGCGGCCGGTGGCGGCCGCCGCCGGGAGCCGTCCGTCCGCGATGTGCCTGATGTAGGACTCGCCCGCCTTCAGCTTGCGGACCTTCGTCTCGTCCACGTCGAAGCCGACGACCCTGAACCCGCGCTCCACGAACGCGAGCGCCAGCGGCAGGCCGACGTAGCCCATGCCGATGATGCCCACGCTGGCTTCGTGGCTCTTGATCCGCCTCAGCACGTCCGCCGCAATTGTCATCGCTTCTCGTTGATTCCAGCCGTCATCGATCGCCGGTCATCGTGTCGCTATTGTAGTCGGGCAACTGGCGCGGTCGGCTCCCGGGACCATGACGAGGTCCACGCGCGTCGTCCCGAGCAGATCCGGACCTCCAGCCATCAGTGGTTGGTATGGCCATCGACACCATATGGCATTGTATGCCATTATACGATCGACGTGGAGGCCGAACAGCTCTTCTACCAGCGCATCGATTATGACGACGGTGCGATCGTGGAAATGGTGCTTTGGCGCGTTCCATCGCCGGTTCCACCGTCAACCCACCGCCTCAAGTACTCGCTGTTCTATGGCCGTCCCGGTGTCCGTGAGGTCGGGTACGACAACGAGCGTGGCAAAGGAGATCACCGGCATTTCAAGGGTGTCGAGACCCCGTACACGTTCAGCGATGTCGAGCGATTGATGGTCGATTTCTGGTCCGATGTGCGGGCGCTGCGAGGTGGGACATGAGCGACGTGAAAATCACGGTCGGTGGCGCGATCGAAGACGAGGCTACGCGCCGGTTCGTGGATGCGTGGCACCGCGCCGAGCGCGGTGAGTCTTTTCGCGAGCGTCACCTGGCGTTCGAGAGCTGGGATGTACTGGCCCGCGTCCTGACGGCCAAGCGGATGGAGCTCCTGCGCTACGTCCGACGGCACAAGGTCACCAGCGTTCGCGCCCTGGCGATGGCGCTGGGGCGTGACTACAGCAACGTGCACGCGGATGTGCAGGCCCTGACGGCAGCCGGGCTTCTCGATGCCACGGGGGGTGGCGTGCGCGCCGACTACGATGCCATCGAAACCAAGATCGCGATCTGACGCGCCGAAGATCGAACAGCCTTCCGCAAGAAACTGAGCAGCCGCACTTCGGTCGTCAGCTCGACCTGATGGTCTTCGAGCGCCGACTGGCGCCCTTCCAGGCGGTCCTGGTGTTCCACCACCTGGGCGAGCCCGTCCTCCACACGGGTCTGTCTGAACTCGACGGCTGACTGGCGGATCTCCAGCCGCTCTTGCCCGGCCTCGAGGCGCGACACTCCGCCCTCGAGCTCGCCGACGTCTGCTCTCAGCACGTCGTGGCCTTCGGCTATCACACGGATCTCGTGGCGGAGCCCTCAGTGCGGGATCACGCTATTCTCAGCGCAGCGCCCGCCTCGAGCAGGCGCCGTGCAGCCAGACGATCGCTCCCGGCCTTGGTGAGCCAGGCGAGTGCGTGGGCGCGCTTATCGCTCATAGAGCGTCCGCCCCTCCCGGAGCGCCGACGTGATGAAGGCGTTCGGCACGTCGCGCCAGGCGGTCACTTCGGCCGGCGTCCAGACCACGATGTCCTTGGCGGGAAACACGCCGACGAGCGCCCGCAGGTATCGAGGCGGACGACGGTACCGGGGGAGGTCCGAGTCCTCGATGATGAGCAGATCGAGATCGCTGTCCGGACGAGCGTCGCCGCGGGCGCGGGATCCGAAGAGCACGATGCGGCGTGGCGAGCCCACGGCGAGGATGCGCCGCACCACGACGTCGAGCAGCTCGGGCGTCAACGCTGGAAAGGTCGAGGGTCCGCCGGTCATCGTGTCGCCATTGTAGGCGATTTCGAACTGCCGGCCCACCCCGTGCGCAGGCGAGAACGGCTCAACGCGCCTGTCCGCTCTTCCCGCCGACCGCGCCTGCGGCAGCGCGTCCGACAGGCTTGCCGAAGGGCGGGGTCCCGTAAGCCGTGAGCCTTGGGCCCGGAGCCCGCGCCACTCAGAAACACGACGAGCGGGGGATCCGTCCCCCGCTCGCGCTTCGTGCGTGGCGCCGGCCTTGCCCCTACGCTTTCACCACCTTCCCGTCCCTCCCGCGGTACACCCCGCGCGTGTCCACGACGAGCGAGGCCGTGCGCAGCACGAGGTCGTAGTTCACGCCCGAGTGGTCCGTGACGATGAGCACCGCGTCCTGCTCCGCGAGGACGGCGGCGGTGAGCGGCTTCGACGTCATCGGCGGCAGCTCCGGCCACGAGCGCATGTGCGGCGCTGTGGGAATGTGCGGGTCGTGGTAGGACACCTCGGCGCCGAGCTGCAGTAGCCGTTCGATCAGCTCGAAGGCCGGGCTCTCGCGCGGGTCGTCGATGTCTTTCTTGTAGGCCAGGCCCAGCACTAGCACGCGGCTGCCCTTCACGGCCAGGCCGCGCGCGTTCAGCGCGTCCTGGAGCTTTCCGACGACGTAGTCGGGCATCTCGACGTTGACGTCGCCGGCGAGCTCGATGAAGCGGGGCGCGACGCCGTACTCGCGCGCCTTCCACGACAGGTAGAACGGGTCGAGCGGGATGCAGTGCCCGCCCCAGCCCGGCCCCGGGTTGAACCGCATGAATCCGAACGGCTTGGTGGCGGCCGCGTCGAGCACCTCCCAGATGTCGATGCCCATGCGGTCGTAGACGACCTTCAGCTCGTTGACGAGCGCGATGTTCACCGCGCGGAAGATGTTCTCGGTGAGCTTGGCCGCCTCGGCGGCGCGTGCGGATGACACGCGCACCGAGCGGACGACGATCTGGTCGTAGAGCGCCTGGGCCAGGTTGCCGCTCGTCTCGTCCACGCCGCCCACGACCTTCGGGATCGTGGTCGTGCCGAAGTCCTTGTTGCCCGGGTCCTCGCGCTCGGGCGAGAAGGCCAGAAAGAAGTCCGTGCCGCACGTCAGGCCCGACTCCTCGAGGATGTTCTTCACCAGCTCGTCAGTCGTGCCCGGGTAGGTGGTGGACTCGAGGATTACGAGCTGGCCCGGCCGGAGCGCATCGCAGATCAGGCGCGCGGAGCTCTCGACGTAGGTCATGTCGGGCTGCCGCTGCGGCGTGAGCGGCGTCGGCACGCAGATCACGATCGCGTCCGCCTCCCCCAGCCGGCCGAAGTCTGTCGTCCCCTCGAAGCGCCCGGACGAGACCGCCGCCGGCAGCCGTCCTCCGGCGATGTGCTTGATGTACGACTCGCCCGCCTGCAGCTTGCGGATCTTGGCCTCGTCCACGTCGAAACCCATGACCTTGAACCCGCGTTCCACGAACGCCAGCATCAGCGGCAGGCCGACGTAGCCCATGCCGATGATGCCGACGGTGGCTTCGAGCTGGAGAATCCGGTCCAGAAGCGCGTCCGTGGCCGCCCTGTCCATTCGATACTCCAGTCCGTTGCTCCCCGACCGAGATGGCCGAGCAACTGGGCGTGTCACTCGGCAGATCCACCGCTAAGCAGTATAATCATGCTGCACCCTTCGGAGACCGGCCATGATCAAAGGTGTGCGGTACGTTGTGGACGACCGCGGTGAACCGACGGCGGTGGTCATCGATCTCAAGGCGCGGCGCGATCTGTGGGAGGACTTCTACGACCGCGCCCTGGTGGAGTCGCGGCGCGGGGAGCCGCGTGAATCGTTGGCGTCCGTAGCAGCGAGGCTGGCCCCTCGGCCGCAGCGTTCCCGTGCCTGACTACGAAGTTGCTCTTGTTCGGCCAGCGCCTTCATGAGGGTCTCGAGCCGATCGAGCCGCGCGTTCACGTCGTCGTTGGTCATATCCTGCGCCGTCACCGACCCTCGCCGCCGCCTCCTACTTCTGCCCCATCAACTCCCGGACGGCCGCCGCGACGGCGCGTTGACCGGCTTCGAGCGCCGTTGTCCGATCCTGCAGCCACATGACGCGAAGATCGAGGGCCTCGACCCGTCCGTCGACCCTCGTGACTTTGCGATCGACCGAGTCGATCTTCTCGCCCAGCGCCGCGTGCCCTTCGGCAAGGAGCTTGATGCCGCCGCGCAGGTCCTCGGTCAGCACCTCGAAGTGCCGCCGCATCTCCCCGAACCCGGCGGTCATCTCGCCGCGCAGGTCCTCGCGCACGGCCGTGAGGCCGCCGGCCATCTCGGTGCGCACGGCTGCGAGGCCGCCGGCCATCTCGGTGCGCACGGCTACGAACTCCGCGCGCGTCTCGGTCTGGTTCGCCTCGATCAGCTCGCGCAGAGGTCGCGTCTCGGCCTGGATGATCTCCTTCAACCGCTTGGCGTCGTCGTTCGTCATGGTGACCCAGAAAAGCACGAACCGTGCCGCAGCGCCGCGTCGTGTCTTCAATGGTTTACAGGAGCGCCGGGGCAGCTATTGCTACGTTCCACCCGAGGCGACCCGGCGCTTTCTACCATCCCGTCGTCCGACGACGATGGCATCGTCCGGCGGGAGAGTCAAGAGCTCGAGATCGTGCCTGGTGCCTCGTGCTTGGTGCTTGGTGCGTGGTGCGTGCTTCGTGCCTGGTGCACCAAACACCAGGCACTGTCGGTGCTCAGGCCTTTACGACCTTCCCATCCCGCCCCCGGTACACCCCGCGCGTGTCCACGACGAGCGGGGCCGTGCGCAGGACGAGGTCGTAGTTCACGCCCGAGTGGTCCGTGACGATGAGCACCGCGTCCTGTTGGGCGAGAACAGCGGCGGTGAGCGGCTTTGATGTCATCGGCGGCAGGTGAGGCCACGAGCGCATGTGCGGCGCCGTGGGGATGTGCGGGTCGTGGTACGACACCTCGGCGCCGAGCTGCAGCAGCCGTTCGATCAGCTCGAAGGCCGGGCTTTCGCGCGGGTCGTCGATGTCTTTCTTGTAGGCCAGGCCCAGCACCAGCACGCGGCTGCCCTTCACGGCGCGCCCGCGTTCGTTCAGCGCGTCCTGGAGCTTGCCGACGACGTAGTCGGGCATCTCGACGTTGACGTCGCCGGCGAGCTCGATGAAGCGGGGCGCGACGCCGTATTCGCGCGCCTTCCACGACAGGTAGAACGGGTCGAGCGGGATGCAGTGTCCGCCCCAGCCCGGCCCCGGGTTGAACCGCATGAACCCGAACGGCTTGGTGGCGGCCGCGTCGAGCACCTCCCAGATGTCGATGCCCATGCGGTCGTAGACGATCTTCAGCTCGTTGACGAGCGCGATGTTGACCGCGCGGAAGATGTTCTCCGTGAGCTTGGCGGCCTCGGCGGCGCGCGCCGACGACACGCGCACCGAGCGCACGACGATCTGGTCGTAGAGCGCCTGGGCCAGGTCGCCGCTCGTCTCGTCCACGCCGCCCACGACCTTCGGGATCGTGGTCGTGCCGAAGTCCTTGTTGCCCGGGTCTTCGCGTTCGGGCGAGAAGGCCAGGAAGAAGTCCGTGCCGCACTTCAGGCCCGACTCCTCGAGGATGTTCTTCACCAGCTCGTCGGTCGTGCCCGGGTAGGTGGTGGACTCGAGGATGACGAGCTGGCCGGAGCGGAGTGTGTCGCGGATCAGGCGCGCCGAAGCTTCGACGTAGGTCATGTCGGGCTGCCGCTGCGGCGTGAGCGGCGTCGGCACGCAGATCACGATCGCGTCCGCTTCTCCCAGGCGCCCGAAGTCTGTCGTCCCCTCGAAGCGCCCGGACGAGACCGCCGCCGGCAAGCGTCCTCCGGCGATGTGCTTGATGTACGACTCGCCCGCGCGCAGCTTGCGGATCTTGGTCTCGTCCACGTCAAAGCCGATCACCTTGAACCCGCGCTCGACGAACGCCAGCATCAGCGGGAGGCCGACGTAGCCCATGCCGATGATGCCGACCGTGGCTTCGATGCCGCGGATGCGTCCGAGTAGGTCTTCCGCAGTCGATGCGCTCGTTCTCTGTCCCGATGCCTTCTGAACCGTCAACGCGTTTCTCCGTTCATTCCCCTCAAGGTGTAGTGCCGGGCTTCAGCCCGGCCTCCCGCTGGTTTGTGAATCGCAATCGCCGCCAACACCGTAAACAGCACAGCATTCCCCGGCATTTGCAAGCTGAACTCCACGCACTCCTGCAGCGCGATCGCCACGAGTCCCGTGACCGCCCCAATTCTAAGCCAATAGGTGGTCGTGTCGTCCGCGTCCTCTCTGAAGCGCCGGCGGATCTCGCGGACGAAGAGAAACACGGCGATGATGACCGGGATGCCGACGAGCAGTCCTCCCTCGGCGGCAAGCTGCAGGTAGTCGTCGTGCGCCTGCGCGAAGTGCTGTTCCAGATCTGTCGTCTGATAGCCGAGCATCGCCTCGCCGTAGGCGTTGAGGCCGACGCCCGTCAGCGGGAAATCCCGCGCGATCCGGATCGTGTCCTCCCAGGCGCCGAGCCGCCGCCCCATGTCGTTCCACGAGGCGGCAGCGAAGCGTCGCGCCACTGTGTCGACGCCCGCCCAGCCCACCGCCACAATGAACACGAGCGCGATATAGGCCGTGGCGGCGCGACGCCGCGACGCGCCCGCTTGGCGCCTGGTCACCGCCCAGCCCGCGAGCAGGAGCGACGCCGCGAACGCCGTGATGCCGGACCGCGACAGGCTCATCACGAGCGACAGGCCCATGATCAAGGTGGCGAAGGCCGTGAGGACGATCGCGCTGGCAGCGGGCGACGACAGCCACAGGATACGTTCGCGCCACTCGGGCTTCACGCCGCGCATGCCCCTGGCGATGCCGGCACACACCAGTCCGACGGCGAGCGGCAGCGCCATGACCATCCAGCCCGCGAAGTGGTTCTTGTTGACGAACGGTCCGAACAGGTCGCCGCGCTCCTCGGGCGTCCAGAATCCGTACACCTTTCCGGTCGTCACCGTAGCCTTCTGTACGATCGCGATCAGTGCCATGAGCACCGCGAGCGCGATCACGCTCGCCGCGAGCCGGCGGACCGTGGGCGCGCGAAGGGAAACCGCGAGACCGGCGAGCAACAGGGAGAGCCCAACGAACAGGGCCAAGGTGTGGACGGTGTCGGTCGGGAAGAGGGAGAGCGCGTGGCGGGCGGCGCCCGAAGGCGCCAGCGCGGCGTAGGGGACGTTGTGCTGGAGGAGGAAGGCGTCGGTGGCGGGGCTGATCGCGCGGAGAACCGAGGCGGGCAGCGGAACGAGTTGGAGGGCGACGGCCAGGCCGACGACGCCGAACGCCCCAAGCAGTACGACCGGCAGGCGGTCTCGTTGGCCGCGGCTTCGGATCAGGCCCAGCGCACCGGCAGCCGCGCAGAAAGCCAGAAGCGGCCACCAGGCCCACTCGTAGACCGCGCCGAAGGCCAGCGCGCCCCATGCGACGGCCGCGATCGCAAGCCACAGGCTCACGGTACCTTCACGTCGCGTGGTGCGAACGGACGTCTCGGAGGGGTGGCGCCCACACTCACCATGTCGTCCAGCGCCTCGAGGTCCGGCGTCGCGTCGAGCACCGCGTCGGCCGGCACGGGGAAGCCGCCCGCGGCCTCGTGGTCGTGGTCCATCGGCACCAGCCAGCCACGCCAGCTGCAGGCGTGACAGCGGTACGGTCGTTTTAGCGACAGCGACTTGCGCACGTCCTCGGAGCGTGACCTCGTGCGCGAGCGGTGCACGTCGGACGAGCCGCACATCGGGCAGTGCTGCCCCTGTTCCGGGAGCATCGGTGGCGCCGGTTCAGGGACATGCAAGTGGTGCAGGTCCATCACCGACGGTGCCGCGGCTTCGACGGGCTGCTCCTTCCGCCGCCCGTAAGCCGGAACGATCGTGCCCAGCTGCTCGAGCACCGCATCGGCGTCGTCGGTCCGTGCCACCGACTCGAGGCGTGCCACGTCTCGGACCAGGACGTCGCGAGGCGGCAGCTGAGTGGCGCGTGCGGCCATGATGTCCTCCATGGGCGAGATGGCCGCGACTTCGTCCTCGCCGAACAGCTCCTCGTAGAGCTTCTCCCCGGGCCGCAGGCCGACGAACGTGATGGGAATCTCCGCTTCCGGCACGAACCCCGCCAGGCGGATCAGGTCGCGGGCGAGGTCCACGAGCTTCACCTGGTTGCCCATCTCGAGGACGTACAAGCAGCCGTTCTCACCTTCCGCCGCGGCGTGCAGCACGAGTTGCACGGCCTCGCGCGTCAGCATGAAGAAGCGGCGCATGTCGGGATGCGTGACCGTCACCGGCCCGCCGGCCTTGATCTGCTCGAGGAACCGCGGCACCACGCTGCCGCTCGAGGACAGCACGTTGCCGAAGCGCACCGTCACGAAGGTGGTTCCACTCCCCGCGCCCTGCGTCTGCAGCAACAGCTCGACCACCCGCTTCGTCGCGCCCATCACGCTGGTCGGGTTCACAGCCTTGTCCGTCGAGATGAAAACGAACCGATCCACGTTGCATCGCTCCGCGGTCTCGGCCACGGTCCGCGTGCCCGTGACGTTGTTCTTCACCGCCTCGCAGGGGTTCTCCTCCATGAGGGGCACGTGTTTGTGCGCCGCGGCGTGGAACACGATTTCCGGGCGGTGCTGGCGCATGACCTGCTCCATGCGGGGGGCGTCGGTGACGTCCGCTATCACCGAGCGCACGGCCGTCCTGTAGCCCCGGTCAGCGAGCTCGTTAGCGACGGCGTACAGGCCGTTCTCGGCATGATCGAGCATGACCAGGCGGGCGGCGCCGAGCGCCGCCACCTGACGGCAGAGCTCCGAGCCAATGGATCCGCCAGCACCGGTGACCATGACGCGGCGACCCTTCAAGAAGACTCGCAGGGCCTCCTGGTCCAGGCCGACAGGCCGCCGCGACAGGAGGTCTTCGAGTGACAGGTTCCGAATCTTGTTGAGCTCCACCCGGTTGTCGAGGATCTCCCGGAGGTTGGGCAGCGTCTTGATTGGGACGTTGTAGCGGTCGAGGGAACGGACGACACGCCGGAAGGTGGCCGGGTCCGCCCGGGGAATGGCCACGAGCACCTCCTCCGGGCGTTCCTTCGCCATGATCCTGGGCAGGCTGGTGCCCGTCCCGAGCACGGGCACGCCGTGGATCCGCAGTCCGATCTTACCCGGGTCGTCGTCCACGAAGCCGAGCGGCACATACGAGTGTCCCGCGCGGGTCCGCATGTCGTGCACGATCATCTGGCCCGCGTCGCCGGCGCCGTAGACGAGGACCCGGCGTCCGTGGTGCTCGTGGCGCAGCTCGCCGATGGTGCGGCGCACCATCCGCACGCCGCCCATGAGCAGCACGAGCAGGCCCGCATCGATGAAGAAGACTGATCGAGGATATGATGTCCACCCGAATACGCGGTGGATCAGCAGGTAGTGCGCGACGGAGCTGAGGCTGACCGCCGCAACGATGTTACGGAGGTCCCAGAGGCTAGCGTAGCGCCACAGCCCCTGGTACAGCCGGAACCACGCGAAAGTGAGACCCCTGATGGCCAGCAGCCACCACAGCGCGTTCAGCCACACCCTGAAGTCCCTGGCGGGAATGGCGCCGTCGAAACGGAGCCACATGGCGGTGTAGCTCGACAGCGCGACGAGCCCCAGCTGGATCAGGGCGACCACGATGCGGCGGTATCGCGAGGGCAGCGCTGGAAGTTCGGGGAGTTCCGTCACCAGGCGGAGAGCGAACTGCTTGATCGTCATGGCAATGACTACGAGGTCCCGCGCAAAGTTAGCGCCGGCGGCGTATTCCAGGTTCAACCGGATCTTGGCCGGCATGATCTTCTTGACGTAGTACGCCTCGGGGTCTGCCACGCCGCCGAGCAGCTCGTTCTCGTCGAAGTAGGCGAGCGACGCCGGGTCGGTAATGCCAGGCATGAGCTCCAGCACGCGGCGCTGCCTCTCGTTGTAGAGCCGCACGTAGTGCGGGACCTCGGGCCGGGGACCAGTGAAGCTCATGTGGCCCGCGAGCACATTGACGAGCTGGGGGAGCTCGTCGATCTTCGTCCGCCGCAGCCAGCGTCCGACCTGGGTGATGCGCGGGTCCTCGCCCACGGTCAACTGGCGCCCGCGGCGCTCGGCGTCTGGTACCATCGTGCGGAACTTCCACATATGGAAGAGCCGCGCCTCGCGGCCGACGCGGACCTGCCGGAAGAACACCGGCCGGCCGTCCTCAAGAACCACCATCAAGGCTGCGAGCAGGAAGAGCGGCGCCGACACCACGAGCCCAAGAGCGGCGCCGACGAGGTCGAAGGTGCGCTTCAGCACGTTCAGGCGCGGTTCTTCTCGACGATGTCCAGCACGGCCTCGATGACGTCCTGGACGTCTTCGTCGCTGAGGCCCGGGTGCAGCGGCAGGCTCAGCATGCGCAGGTAGTTGCTGTAGGCCACCGGGAAGTCCTCCGGCCGGTAGCCGTACTTGTCGCGGTAGTAGGGGTGGAGGTGGATCGGGATGAAGTGCACGGAGGTGCCGATATTGCGAGCGGTGAGCTCCTCGATGAAGCGGTCGCGCCCGATGCGGAGCCGCTCGAGGTGGAGGCGCAGCACGTAGAGGTGCCAGGCGTGCTCCACGTCTGGGCGTTTGATCGGGATCTGAAGCGCCGGCTCGGCGCCGAACGCCGCGCTGTAGGCGGCCACGACCTCGCGCCGCCTGCGCTGGAACACGTCGATCTTGTTCAGCTGCGCCAGGCCGATGGCGGCCTGGATGTCGGTCATGTTGTACTTGAAGCCGGGCTCGACGACCTCGTAGTACCAGCCTCCGCCCTTCTCGTATCGCCTCCAGGCGTCGCGGCTCATGCCGTGGAGCGAGAGCACCCGGGCACGCTCCAGCAGCTCGGGCGGACCGGTCAGCATGCCTCCCTCCGCGGTGGTGAGGTTCTTGGTCGCGTAGAAGCTGAATGCTGTAAGGTTGCTGCCGCCGCCGATGGCACGGCCCTGGTACTTCGCCGCGAAGGCGTGCGCGGCGTCCTCAACGACGTGCAGGCCGTGACGGGCAGCCGTCTCGTTGATCCTCGCGAGGTCGGCCGGATGTCCCCCGAGATGAACCGGGATGACGGCTCGGGTCTGCGCAGTCACTACGCGTTCCAGCGCATCTGCGTCTATGCAGAGCGTCTCGGCGTCCACGTCGGCCAACACCGGCCGCGCTCCGACGTGCTCGATCACGTTCACCGACGAGGCAAATGTCAGGGGCGTGGTTATGACCTCGTCGCCAGGCGCGATCCTTGAAACGACCAGTCCCGTATGCAGCGCCGCCGTGCAGGAGTTGACGGCCAGTGACGCGGCTGCACCGACCAAGGCGGCTACCCTTGATTCAAACAGGCGTGTCTTGGGTCCGGTCGTTATCCAGCTCGACCGCAGCGTATCTGCGACCTCAGCGATCTCCTCTTCTCCGATCGCCGGAGGCGACAACGACAAGAAGACATCACGACGTGGCTTCTGTCTTTGCATGGGTCCGTGTCCGCCGGATCACTCCAATATGGGGCGGTCGAAGGAAGAATGTCGCCTACAGGATGCGGCACACACCCCATGCCCGTCACGCGAGCGTGCTGGCGATCAGGGGTCCAAGGGTGATCAACCTGAGAGTCACGCTACGGCCTTGGAACAACTCATAGATCTCAAGGTGCCCGATGCTGCACACGATTGGGTTCTACGGGTTGTCGAGTTTCTAGTCGTACCACACCACGATCCCAGGATCGTCGGGCACTCTCACGATCTCGGAGGCGCCGATGCGCCTCGCGTTCCGATCCAGAATCGACGTGAACACGGTGGATTGAACGGCGAGATCGAAGCTGGCCGTCCGCAAGGGCAGCGCGGTCGCTGACGCACCCACCAGCGTGACGCCTGGCGGTACGGTCGTACGCGCCTCTCTGCGACGCTCGGGCGTCAAATCTATGCCCTTCAAGCCTCCGGCCTGGCGCCCCTGAATGAAGGATGACAGCAATTCGCCTGCCGCAGCCTACGTCTACAATCCCGCAGTGCTCCAGGTTGGACCAACCGTACTCCCGAGACAGATCCAGCACTCTTCGTTCCCGGTCCTAGACAAGCGGCAGATGCGCGCGGCCGAACCGCGACTACCCTAGGCTCGCCCGTCTGGCAGCGTACACCTCGCGGATCTTGTTCGGTTCAATTGCCACGTTCTCGGAGTCATCTGGTGTCCTCTCGCTAACTCGAGAGCCTCACCGCACCAGTCGATGGCGCCGTCGGTATCGCAGGTATTCGCCCAATGTAGGATTGTCGAAATCTGGGTCTGCAGGTATCATCACCGGTCTTCGGACGAACGACTCCCCTCGCTCGGCAGGCAGGATGGCCTGCGCCTGCAAGTGCGCTAAGCGTTTCGTCCCCTTCCAACCCAGCGTTACGAAGCTGTCCCCAGGCTCAATCAAGACACGTTCCTGTGCGACGATATCGCCTCCGGCGGAAATCCCGTTCAGCACCATGACAGTGCAGCCTACGTCTTCTGGTCGCGACCGGCAGATCGCCCAGAACGCCGCGTGCGACCTTCTGTAATGAGGCGTCAGACCGGGATGACCGCCAAGGACGAATCCCGTCGACAGAATTGCTCTGACTCGAACGTCGATCCAGTATGGCACCGTGCCCAGTCCGACACGACAGACGGCTGCGTGTCATGCCGCGGAAAGAGTCGACCGAACATCAGCATCCCGAATCCGTTTCGTGGCCTCAACCAGGGCTGCGATGTAAACAACTACTTGAGACCCGCTCGGGCGGCTGTCTTGCATACCTCGCTTGAACCGTCTCCTCCCGGGACAGAACCGGCCACACATGGTCGGCCGATGATGTCGGATATGATGCCAGTACTTCGGCTGCATTCCTCGCACATCTCTGGCGTGCGCAGTGACCGGAAGATGTTCGGATGGGTGTGCGAGTGAGTGCCCACAAGATGGCTCGCCGCATCCAATTCCCTGAGAGAACCCGCCGTCATAACCCAGGGCGCCCCAGCAGAGATGTCACAACGAAGAAGTGGGCCAGCGAGCCTCTTGTCGCCAGTTCCTCGGCCGCGGTTAGGGCTCCCACGCCACCGTCGTCGAAGCTCAACAGCAACTGCGTTGCCGCTGAATCGCAGACGAGTCTGTCGACCTGGGCTGGCACGAGGCCTGCGGCCCCTAGAGCATCAAGGCGTCGGCGAAACTCCGTGCGGTCCAGCTTGTACTCACCGGCTGCCGCGCGGCTGAAACCCGATCTTGGATACGATTCGGCGATGTGGTGGTACCCGAGGCCTGGCACGAATGTGCGAGAGAAACTCGAACGTCGATCCCGGCGCCGCTTCCGTTCCGCCTGGCTCATGCGCGTAACAGTGCGCGGCAGCCGTGTCCAATCAGGCCAGCAACAAAGCCGGCGCCGTACCCGACATGCATTGCGCAGAAGGCCAACGCGACAACGAGAGCGCATGCGTTGAATCCGGCTGACGCAACCGACCAGCCGATGTTCAGTGCGAAGTAAGTGCCGAGTACAGAAGCACAGGCGATCGCCGCCGTTCTGCTGACCATGCTTATAACGATCCCGCCCGATAGAAAGAGCACGAATGCCGGTGGGATAAACTGCCTCCACCTCATCTGGAACGGGTGCATGTTGAGCACCTTCACCTTGTAGTAGCCGTATTGGAAATACTGCCGCCACAGTGAGCGTAACGTGCCCCGGCTGAAATAGGTTGTTCGAATGTCCGGCACGAGAAGTAGACGACCGCCTGCCTTGCGAAGTCGATAGTTGTACTCATCGTCCTGGTTTCTCGCGAGCGACTCGTCGTATGGACCAAGCCTGTCGATTACCGCACGCGTGTAGGCCGGGAATGGTACGGTATCCGAAAGAACGGGGCTCTGGACGCCGACGCGAAACGCGCTGTCTCCAACGCCAAACCGTGAGCTCATGGCCTTTGCGATCGCCGCCGCGACAGACGTCTGTCCCATGGTGTCGATCACGCCGCCAACGCCATCCACGTTTTCCTGGATGATCCAGGTCACGCAGCGCTTGACGTAGTCCGGCTGGACGACGCAGTGCCCGTCTACGCGGATCACGATTTGCCCCGACGCCACGCGCATGGCGGCGTTCAAGCCAGTCGGCGCAATGAGACCCGGGTTCTCAACCACCCTCACTCTGCTGTCTTGGCGGCTGAACGCTCTCAGAAGGTCTGTAGTGCCGTCCGTTGACATGGCGTCCGCGACCACGACATCGAGTTTGTCCGTTGGGTAGTCCTGCGCGAGGACACTGCCCAGGCTGCGCTCGATGAACTCAACTTCGTTGCGGACTGGCATCACAACCGTGACCGGTGGCAACGCAGCGCCATCGATAGTTGCTAGTTGGCAGGACAGTTGTGAGTTCACCGACAAGGTGCCGGCACCTCCGGCTGACGGTTTCTCCCGCTGCAGATTTTCAAGCGGGCCCTGCGTCGATCGTCGCCCTAGACCGAACCGACACGCTGTCGACCTGGGCCATTATTGCCTTGGCGTTTGCCTCCCACGTGTAGCGTTCTAGCGCGACCACCCTTGCGGTGGCACCAAGTCTCTGGCGAAGGGGCCGGTCTCGGACCAATGTCATGATGGCTCGAGCCAGCGCGGTAGGGGAATTCTCTCTCATGAGTAAGGCTGTCACGCGGTCTTCGAGAACTTCGTAGACTTGGCCATGGTCTGGCGCGACGATCGCCATACCAACCGCCATGTACTCGAACACCTTCAGCGGGGAAAAATACGACGGGGCCGTGTTGGAGTAGGTTACGACACCGACGTCAGCTGCCAACAAGTGCCGTTGGACTTCACTGTGACGAAGCTGGCCCAGAAACCTCGCGCGTGGGTCTGCAGACGAGGTCCTGACAATCGCTTCGCACGGGCCCCGCTGCGGCCCGTCGCCGATAAAGACAAACAGGACGTTCCTCTCGGCGGCCAGCAGAACCGCGGCCTCGGCTGCGACCGCTGCCCCGTGCCACGGGCGAAATCCACTCACGACAGCCACGACGGTGTCTTCATCGCGTGCCCCGATTTCAGCCCTAGCTTCTCGTCGCTCGGCCAGACCCAGCGCTTGGGGTACGGAGGCTCCGTTTGGCACGACTGCGATACGATCAGCCGAAACGCCAGCGGCCATAACCTCCTGGGCCAGCGGCCCCGACACGCAGCAGATCCGCGAGGCCGCCCGCCACATACATCTTTCCAGGGGCGCGGCGAGTCCCAGACCGCTCCGCCCTTCGAACCTCTGCCTCTCCCGCGCGCAAGGAGCGTTCACCTCAAGCACGAGGGGAAGTCCCAGACACTTCGCCAACAACCATTCGTGGTACCCAAGATACCTGGCGCGGGCAATGATTGCGTCGGGATGTGAGCGCCACGTGGGACCGATTGCTCTCGTAAGGCGGTACAGTTCGGCACCAAGCAGCGCGAGGTCCCTCAGCCAGTGATGGACGCACGCGCGTACCCTCCGTCGCTTCGGCCACATCTCGCCGTCTCGAGGTGCGCGTCCGATGCACGTGATCTCCGTCCCTATCTGCCGAGCGGCGCGCACGAAGTTCTGAACGTGAACCGCGGCACCCCCCAGCTCCTCGTAGGAGGAGTACACTATCCGCCGGCTGGACTGAGGCAGACTCTCCACTTGTGGACTATCCAACGCTCCGCCATGGTCGGCCTGGCGCTGTATTCCTTGCAGGCCAAAGCGATCTCGCCTTCAGCCGACCATGCGTTCCCCTTCAACACCCAAGAACAGCCAACGTTATCGCAGATACTCTCGATTCTGACCACGCGCCCGGGCGCACGTACCGACGCACACGCCACCGCGTTGGCCTCCTCGCGCGGCGAGAACCAGCGCAGCTGAACCGGAACACTCGCGTACCTAACTACAGTGAAGTCCCTGGTTGTGTGCACGCGATCTTCGATCTCTATCTCGTCGTCCGCGAACCGCAAGAGCCTCTGGACCAGCAAGCCTCCGTATGAGGCGCGTAGCGTCACTGTGCCAGCGGAGTCCAGCGTGACGGCCGTGCCGAGGCGACTAAGCGGGGTCGTCCATCCTGATCCACTCGAAAGCGCCATCGGAGCGCAGAATTGTTCGCTCCCTCGAGGATGCCCGAATAGGTCTCCATATCTCCCCAGACCAGGGTCTCCGGGGCAGGAAACGAGTGGACCTAGGCCCGCCACGCTTAAGTGGTGGATTGTTCCAGCGGCATCCGTTCCGTACTCTCCTCGATGGCCGCCCGCGACCAGAGCATAGGTCCTTCGCTTTTCAACCACGATTCCGATCGCCCTGTAGACAGAGCGGCTCGGAACGGCCGCGGAGGTGCTTGGCGTGCATGGACCGTCAAGAGACCTCACTGTGCGGATAGCGCGCATCAACCACGCCGCCGCGAAAGCGTTGTAGACCGTAACGTGGTGATAGTCACTCCACCCGCGTCTGGACTGGACCGGTTCGCCATTCAAGATCAGCGGCAGCGCGCCATCTGCCCGTTGTGCCGAGGCGAGCCGGCCGACCAGCTTCGAAGCCGCAGTCAACCACGCACACTGCGCTTCGCCTATGACGCGAACCGCCATCTGGACGCACACGTATATCGCCGCTGCCTCGCCGAAGATCTGGTTCTGACCTCGACCCAGGTAACTCCAACCGCCGTTGTCGTCCATGAAGTCGAGAATCCGCTCTGCGCCTCTTATGGCAGCTTGTTGGAGTCTAGCGTCCGAAGCAAGCCCGGCGAACGCAAGGATCAGGGCCACGGTGTACGCGTGATACTGGAGCGACACGCCCTTGTTGCGCTGCTCAAGGAATAGGCCTGATTCGTCTTGCGCGCGGAGAACGCGGCGCCTAGCGAGGGTCCACCTCGCGCTGTCTCCGGTCCTCCGGACGATTTCCCTCCGTTTCAGCGCCGCCAAGCCGCGCATCGCCACCCAGTTTGTGGCGCTCGCACGGCTCCAACGAGCGTTGGCGATATGTGTCCGCCACAGCCGCGCCTCGCCGTGCCCGAGATGTGGTCTTAGAATCTGATAGGTCTCAAAAAAGGCCAGGTTATTGAACTCCCAGTGGTAGGGCCAATTCGCCCCCTTGTACTCATCTACAGACGTCCGAATGTGAAAAGCGATTGCCTTTCTCGCTCGGGTGAGAGCCGCTGGAGCAGCGCCGTCACCGTAGGCAAGCGCACAGGCCAACGCGAAGTGCGTGGCGCTGTAGTGTTCGCCCATCACGCGGCCGGACAAGGGGTCCAGTATCCCACCCTCATCGTAGTCGTCTCGCAGCCCCGTCGCAGCTCCGTCCGCAGATCCCGAGTCAGGATGGCCGACTTGCAGGCCGGTCAGCCACTGGAGAATCCCCGCCGCAAGCGTCTGCAGTGCGCTTCTCACCACTTGAGCCGATCAACCCGTGATCTGCCGCTCTGGCCGCTCCTCGCGCACCGTTCGGCGCTGATCTTCCTGGCGCCGGCGCCCAGGGATCATGAGTCCCGCACCGCGCTCCACTGTGCGCGCTGGCATTCCCCCGCTAGCATGAAGCGCCACCGCTACGGCTCGCGGCCATGCGACGAACAACCCAACCAGGACCGCGGTGGCGAGCATCAGGAGTGTCGCCATGTAGACAAAGTGGTTCGAGAAGAACGTGATGCAGACACACCAACCGAGAACCCCAGTCGAGAGGGTCCATCCAACTCCTCGTTCGCGCTTTCCCCGTGTGTAGACCCAAGTCGCCAGCCAGCCCAAGAATAGCGGCGCTAGAATCACGCCCGCCGCACCGAAGTCGCCATAGAACGGGCGCAGGTACGTATACACGTTCGTAGGGAATGGTATGTAGGTGTGCTCGAGGATATTGGTTGGTTTGGTGATCGTTGGGCCCACCTTGTTCAGAAGGTCGATCGCAGCAATGAAAGTCTCGCCGGGGTCTTGCCGAGGCCTGCGCACGTAAGCGTCAAACGCAGCAAATCCACTCGTCGCGTAGAAGAGAGGCGACGAAAGCCAGCGAAGCTCATGTGGGAGAGATACCGCTCCATCCCTCACGTAGTATCGCCAGTCTCCTTCGTAATACGGAGACTTTATCGCGTTGTACGCGACGAAGAAGGTGACAGATACGACTGCACCAACCAGAGCGACCTTGGCCTTCGTCCTCGGCTTCAGTCTCGAGCCAAGTACCACGATCACCAGCGCCGTGATGATGCTCCTCCGCTGTGCAGCGAGGAGCAGAAAGCCGGTGGCCGTGGCTCCGAGGAACGCTGCCTCTATCTTGTGCTTGGTTGAATCACTGTTTCTCGCGAGCAGCAGTCCCAGTACCGGAACCAAGTAGTTTACGACCCATACCGCCTGCCACCCTGGCTGTGCGTAACTATTCTTGATCCCCAGGGTATCGTCTAACCATCCGTGCCAGCCGAACGATGGCAGCACGTCCATCGTCTGGACGGCGCCAGCCGTTGCTCCGACGACCGCACACAGCCACAAGGCCAGTCTGAGCCGCCTCACCGACATATGAGTCATCGGGGGGGCGCTCTCTCCTCGCGATCGCGGGGCAGCCAGTGCTCCAAGCTCAAAGGCGAGGTACGATCCCAGAATGAGCGATAGAGAGCTCAAAGAGGGCCGGTAGTAATGGTACAGGGGCGCCAGGTAGAGCGCCGCAGGCCCGCACCAACCCAGAGCCATAAGGCCAGCTGGCGACAGCAGATCCCCGTGACGGCGCAGCGCGCTCCACAGCCCCAATACGCCTACAACGACCGCGATGATTACCACTCTTGCATCCTCAGCCGCTGAGGCGCGCTGCGGAATCTCCGTAGGAACGCCCCTCGTCGCTGGGCCGCCCGCGCACGCAACAAAGCTGCCCTATTTGTAGAGCGATCGCAGCGTATGACCGATGGCGCGTGGCGCCTTCCGCAGGTCGCCGAGACGTCTTGCGCCGTGGGCCTGATGACCGATTTCCTGCACAACCGTCCCTAGACGCTGAACTGCCATCGCGACCCGCACAATGCCCCGCTGGGTCGCACCAGGCCTCCGAAGCACGCCTGCTTCAGGCCGAGCCGCCATGCCGTCCTCACCGATGAGCGACTGGACCCACAACGTCTGGCCGGCGGACCACATTTGTCGCACGTGGGGGACATGTCTCCAGTGCAGGCCCGCAAGACCACACACTACGGCGTCCACGGCGACTGCGTTGCGCCCGAAAAGCGATAAGCCTAGGTCTTTCCGCTCCCCGCGAAGCGGACCGTCGCCCTCCATCGCCGGCGATCCGTCGAGGATGCCGAGCTCGACGGGCCTGCAGAGGTTGACCGCCTTGATTGCTTGGCTCAAGAACGGATGCAGGTACGCCTTGTTCTTCGTCGCCAGCATGCCGAACTGGTTCTTGAGGACTCCGGTGATTGCCGTGAGGTTGTGAGTCTTGACCTTTCCGAGCGAGACCACGAAGTCGGCTCTCACAAACGCCTGAGGGACATACAGGAGGTCTCCGAGCGGTCCGTCTGCTACTCTGACCAGTGGATGCGCACGGCTGACATCGAACAGAGTCACGGATCTCCGGTCCCCAAAGGCTGCCTCGTACCCCGATGCCCGGAACTTCTCTGGCGCTGTCGCATTCGCCCCCACGCTGTCGGATTCCGCAACCAGCACTTCGGCTGTAGGCGCAATCGAAAGCAAGGCCTCGATCACATTCTCCGCGGCCACTGACGACACGTTGGCCCCACTCGACGCAGCGTATCGTCCGGCGCCAGCCAGGTTGACCTTAACAAAGATGATCCCTGCAGCTGCGATGCGCGCAGTGAGATCTAGCTGCTCGAGGATTCCCGCTATTCTGGCCGGCGACAGTTGTTCTACCCCACAGCCGGCCACGATGACCGTCCCCGCGGATGCGAGGCTCGTTGCCTCATTCCTCAAAGGTGCCACGGCGCCTCTTTCGTTCGGTTAGCGCTTGAAGCCGTCCAGAAGCAATAGGTAGTACGCCGCGCCGTAGTTGAAGGAGCTGCTGACCAGCCGCCGCGTGACTATGCAGCCTTCCGCATCCCAGCCCGTCACGCCGCCGAACTCAGGGTGGCCACGCCGCTTTGCCTGCGCCGAGAGGCACCACTGCAACGCTCTCCACGCGGCCTGTCTGCAGCGAGGCCGTCCAAGACACCTGTCCACTTCCAGTAAAAGGTAACCTATCGCCGGCGTCGACTTGCCGCATGCTCCGGACATTGGAGAGAGAAGGCAGCTCGACCACGATCCGTCTGACTGCTGCGTGCGCAGTAGCACATCTGAGACGTCGTCTATGATATCGACATAGCGCGGACCGCCAAGACTGCCGGCCGCGCTTAGGAGACACTCCAGCGCCCACGCGTACCCACGAGAGAAGGACGTCACTGGCTTGCCCAGTCGACCGCGACGCCATGTCTTGCGAAATAGGCCAGCGCCAACATACATGCGCTCTAGATAGTCGTCGCAGAATCCGCGTAGCTCGTCGAGCCAGGCTGGGTCGCCTGTAGTCTCATAGAGCTCAGAAAGCAACGGCGCAAGAATGCCTGCGTCGACGTAGTACCAAGAGTCGTCCCATAGACCGACATCGCACATGAAGCCCACTGGCATGGCGCCGGTCCGGCTCCTGGCGCGCCGAACCCACTCGCCGGTTCTGATCGCTGCGTCCAGAAGGGCCTGGTCCCGGCGAAGCCTGTAGAGCGGAATCAGTGCCCGCGCGACGGCAAACGCTGCATCGTTTGGTGCGAGCCATGGGACGATACCGGTGGGGACCTGATCCGACACATCCCACCTTGCGAGCAAGCCACCGTCGTGTTCGCCGTTCCGGATGAGACGACGAAGCAGCCCTTCGGCTAGCCGGGTGCCCCCGACGACCGCCGTTTCGTCCTCTTGCCTGAGCAGCGCCGTCGCTACGATGCCACTCGTCCATACCCAAGACAGAAGCCGGTAAGTCTTCGCATCACAGTCGAACGCAGTCAGCGCGGTGTCAGCCCACGGGGTGTCGTTGGAGGCGTCAACGGCGTTCAAGAGGAACTGGACAGCCGCCTGACGTGGACTCAGATCGGACTCGAGCCGATCCTCAGACTCAACCCTGCCACTATTCACTCGCCCGGCTATCTTCAGGGAAGGGCTGATGCGAACCAGCCGCGTACGGCCGTTGCGCGCAGCATAGTCGCGTGCTTCTTCCTCCGTTCGAAAGACCCAGCTCAGTTCCGCGTCGATCACCGTGTTTCCCGGCTCGATCGCAACGATGTTCTCCCAAGAGTGCACATCCTCGGTCGACACCTCATAGAACACCCAGGACGCCGACTTTCCGATCCGGGACAGTGCGCATGCGCGGCCGTCGATCACAGCGCGTGACAGCGTCGGGCCGATCGTCCGGAGAGCCAGCACGGCGCCAGCTGTTCCACGCTGCGGGCGCCGACCTGCGCTCGGCCAGACGACACGCGCCAGCGGCCTTCGGCCTGCTCGCCAGTGGTGCGCAGCGTGTCGCGCCGCCTCCCACGCGGCAGGTACGCCCGGCGACAGCCCCAACCGAAACGCTGCAAATCGATCCACCGCTTGCCAACCATGATGCGCCGCCCCGGGGGCCGCGCCGGAACATCCGAAGCCGCAGTCGACTACACGACGCCAAGTAGCGCCCGTGCGTTCAATCCCCGGGGTGCCGACCTTGTACGCCACACTGCTCGCGGCGTTGAGCGCCGGGAGGAGCCGTTAGCATGCCGTCAGTTCGGCCGAAACAGTTCTAAGAGCACCGCAGCCGATCGGTCCACGTTGAACTGTTGCAGCACCGTGGCCGACGCTGCTCGGCCCAGCGTGTGCCTCACGTCTGGGCTCGCTAGCAGCCTGTCGAGGGCTCCTGCGATAGTCACCTCGTCTGCCTGCTCCACCAGAATGCCCGACACTCCGTCCTGCACCAGCTCTGGGATCCCGGACACGCGACTGCTCACAACCGGAAGGCATGCAGCCATCGCTTCCATCAGCGCTACCGGTATACCATCTATGTCCCCGTCTCGTGCCTGCACCGCGGCCAAGGCAAACAGGCCGGCGGCTTCAAACAGGCTTCGCACTTCTGCTAGCGAAACCGCGCCAAGCATCTTTACAGCGTCTTCCATGTGGAGTTCCGCTATGAGGCTTCTTAGGTGTTGTTCCTCTGGTCCTTCACCAACTATCGCGCACTTGGCGTCGCGACCCGAGGCATGCAGGCGGGCCACGGCACGAATCAGCAGGTCGTGACCCTTCTTAGCCGTTAGGCGTCCGACCGAAGCGATCAGCTCCGCGTCGTGAGGACGACGCTCCGCAAGGCATGCCCACTCCGCGTGCTCTGCTGACGACAGACCGCAGTGCACCTTGTGGATTCGGCCTGGGTCGACAAACTCCGAGAGTACCCGTTGATTGTAGTCGGAGATGGTGACCACGAACTCCGCGCATGCAAGGACAGGGCCTTTGAGGAAGGAGCGGTTCGCCCTCGCAAAGATGTCTCCCGCGTGAAGCGTCACGCTGTACCTGACCCCCGTAAGGCGGCTCATTGTGTACGTGGCGCTTGCCGCCGTCCATAGAAAGTGGGCGTGAAGACGATCTGCCTCGCGCAATCGGCTTGCGGCAGACACAGCTATCCAGAACGCCGCCAGGTACTTTAGCTTCTTGGCCTTGGGTGCACTCCCAACCACGGACCGTAGCACCGACAGGTACGAGCCGGGCCGCCGAAGTACCATACGAGAGTTGTCCAGGAGCACTCGCCAGTGGTCCGACCCAACGCACGTGACTGGCACAGAGACGGACTCGCCACCCTTCAAGCCGCGTTTCAGGCACCAGACCTCAACCCGCGCCCCCAACGCTCTGAGCGCCTCGATCTCCCGGACGACGAAGGTCTCTGAGCGAGCGGGAAAGGCGCTGAGCACGTATATCACTCGTGGTCCTCGCTGCTCCGGCTTCGGGCGCTCTCCCTGCAGAGCACTGACGGCCGGCTTGCGGCCGAGGTCCGGGCTGGCGGCAGCCGAACGGCTAGTCATCCGCTGCGTCGCATTCGCCATATCCGCCGACCTTCGGTTCGGGCTGTCGATTCTCTCCGTGCATGATCGTGGGCGGGCGCCGCGGGCCTGCGGAGTGCGGAGTGGTTGCACCGGTGGCCTCTGCGCTTCGGGCAGACAGCGTCCGTAGCTGCCCTGATCTGCCCGGTGAAGGTTGGAGCAGCGGGGACGTGACCCGATGCGGCCCTCGTCACTCTAGTGGTCTAGGCCGAACGCGGACCCGTATCCGCCGGTTCTGAGTTGGAGGTTCCTGGTAGAAGGCCTGAGGCCGTGCCGAGGTGCGTCGTCATCTCCCCTCCCATGATTAACAGAAACAGGGCCGCCGCCAGCACCGCCGGAGCTACGGGGTGGGCCGACGTCATGAGCCAAGCACTGACGTACGGGCCCGCCACGGCCGCTGCACTCCGAACCGTTGGCGGAAGGACAACGCGTGGATCGACCTCGGTGCCAAGGGTCAGGTAGACGAACCCGAGAATCTGGCCCACAGTGATCGCCAGAATCACCCCGAGAACCCCCAGGCGGGGTACCAGGACCAAGGTCCCCGCGATACGAACCGTCATCACTAGCAACTGACCGTTTCTCAGCGGGCGACTATCGCCGCGGCCACCGCTCAGCGTCACGGTGGTGGAGACCGTGCTCATTCTCACGAAGACACTCGGCAAGAGCATTAGGAAGTAAGTCGCAGCACCTGCGTGATTTCGCCCGTAGAGCACCTCAATCGCTGTCTTGCCGCCCAGAGCGGCACCTGCCACGATTAGGCCCACGACCAGCGCGAGCCCTCCAGCAAGACGTTGCTCGGCGATCTGCAGCGGCCGCGGCCCCTCTGCTGCGGCCCTTGCAATTGCAACATACGTTACGCTCTCGAACGGTGAGAGCCCCAGCCTCATCACGCTTATCACCGCGGTCGCCAAGAAGTACTCGGCGACGACGGGTGCATCGCACCATCTAAGCAGCACTAAGTACTCGCACCATGGTGCGACGAAGAAGGTCGTTCCGGCAAGGCCGATCGGCCACGCAAATCGCCACTGGTGCCACAGGTCCGCATGCTTGAATCCTGGCTCCATCGAGACCGACCGTCGGCGAAGATGGGCGACGCTCCAGTAGCCAAGGTTGGTCACGACAGACGCCGCCCCGAGGCACGCGAAGAAGCGTAGAGCGGTCGTGACGCCAGGGCTCTTCCACGCAAGAACCAGTGCCAATGCCGGGGGCATGATGCACAGGACGGCGTCGCGTCCCCACCGACTCATGCCTTGCGCCCACGCTTGGAAGTACTGCGTGACGGAGCGCACGGCCACCACGGCTGCGGCCAAACACAGTAGAAGCCAAAGGGACCGGTCGTGGCGCCAGTACGCCACTGCTGCGCCTACGAAGATGAGGCTCGCGGACGCGACAGTAGTGGTAGCCCCCCTCAGAACGACGAACACCCAGCCTATAGATGGATGCGGACCCTGTTGACCGCGCCGTGCCACGGCCCTCATCTGCGCATAGCTCGTGCCGAAGTCGGCGAGCGCGCTGCCAATAGCTAGGCTGCTGTAACCAAAGCCGAACACCGCCAACTCGCTCGCGTCCAGCCTCCGCGCGGCCAAGACTGTAATGAGTGCGTTGAAGACGGTCTGCCCTGCCAGAGCCAGGGTGCGCAGTGCTAAGGAGTTGGTACGGCCCCAGAGTTCCTGCACGAAGCCCCGCGTCGTTCGCTGGCGGACTGATGCAGCGTCAGGTGGGAGTTCGACCGTCACGAGGTCACCATGATTGGCTGGCAGAGTGACATGCGAACACGGCCCTGTTGCAGTTGGTCGTAAGTGTCGTCCAAGGTCGGCGGGTTTCGCAGCCTAGAAAACGGTCAGCTCACGCCGGCCTTTGTCGTGGGGTGCCGCGCCGACTTTAGGAGGGGCCGCGTGGACGAGTGCACGTGTCGTCTGGGCGTCGCGCCGCCAGACACACATTGTACCCACGCCTCGAGAAGGCCTCGCCGACCACAACTAGCGGGTACAGAAGAGGGGCGAACAACCGGCGCAGTAGAGGGCCTACCAGGGGAGCTCGCCGTGAGATCCTGAGCACCCCACGCGTGAGACCTGGCTTCTTAAAGTATGTCAGGCGGTCCACCGAGAACCCGCACTGTCGCAGAAGACCCTTTAATCCATCTGTCCGATAACCGGTCCTCACGTGACCGAAGTCCCTGTACTCGGCGGTATCCACAAAGTGCTCGTCCGATGTAGTCGTCAATAGCAGCGTACCGCCATGACTAACGAGTTGCGCGAGCTCTGACAGAGCGGCAGCATCGTCCACGATGTGCTCAACAACGTCCGTGCATGATACCCAGTCGAAGTGAGCTGCGCCAAACGGTAGGGCCGTCGCGTCCCCCACAGCAAACGAGACATTGCTCGCACCGACCGAACGCGCAAACCGGCGGGCTTCAAGGACGGATTGAAGAGAGATGTCGGTGGCCACCACGTGTTCCGCCCGCTTCGCGAGGCAGACAGACAGGTAGCCGGTGCCACACCCCACGTCGAGTGCTGCACGCGCGCGGCGCCGTTCCACCAGCCCTAGGACTGTCTTGACTCTCAGGAGGGTGCCCAGATCCAAGAAAAGGCCGGTTGCGGCGTATACCGACGGATTGAACCGCGCCAAAAGCCGGTCGTACGCGGCAGCCAGGTTACGCCTGATGCGGTCTAATCTCACGCGTCGCGGCCCTCACTAGCTCGACTCGAATGTTTCTCGCGTTCTTCCAATTTGCCGCAGCCCTTATCGTGCTGCGGAGATTATGCAACCAGTTCTAGGCCGGCGACGATCTTCGTAGGGCCGATGGGTGCGGTTGTCGTGGTACGGACTGATCAGGGTGATGCCACAGGTCGCGAGGTGTTCGCGAAGCGGGTCGCTGTCGTAGCCGCGATCCCGCACCAAGCGGTGGGGCTTCCGGCGATGCGGCGTTACCCGCGCGGCGAGCGTCTGATCGATGAGGGTGACTTCGGCCGGCGAGGCCGACGCGAGGCGTATGCCCAGAGGAAGACCCTGACGCTCCACCAATACCATGCACTTTGTGCCTTTCCCGCGCTTGGTAGGGCCGATGTCGGAGCCCCCTTTTTCGTCGGGGCAAAGGTGCCATCGATGAACGCCGTCTCCCACTCGAGCTTGCCGGCCTCGTCGAGCTCCGTCAGGAAGGCACGCCAGACGCGTTCCCACGTCCCGTCCTCGTCCCAGCGTTTGAGCCGCCGCCAGCACGTCGAGGGACTCGGATATTCGCTCGGCAGGTCGCACCAGCGCGCTCCCGTCTTGAGCACCCACAGGATGCCGTCGAGCACGGCACGATGGCGGACCCAGGGCCGGCCACCACGGCGGCTCCACGGGAGTCGTGGGAGGAGCGGTTCGATCTTGGCCCATTGCGCGTCGGTCAAGCGGACGCTGCGTCTGGCCACGAGCGCTACCTCCAGCCAGTGTAGTACCGCAGGTCGCGAGAAAGTACAAGTGTTATCTGCCTCCGTCAGAAGGTTATGAAACCGGTTCTAGTCTAACGTTCTAGGTCGCCAGATCACCTCGATGACCGGGATGAACTGACGTAGTACTGGGAGTACTCACGGCGGTAGTACTGCGAGTAGTAGTAGGCGTTCCGCTCGAGGTTCACGCGATTGAGTACGGCGCCGAAGAACCTGGCCTTCGTGCCGTCGAGCTGCTCGAGCGCCACCTGTGCGCCGTGTCGGCTCACCATCTCGGAGCCGACTACGAAGAGCACCCCCGTGGTCGAGTGCGCGACGACCGAGACGTCGGTCACCGCCATCACCGGCGGCGAGTCGAGGACCACCCAGTCGAAGTGCTCCGCTAGCGAGGCGAGGAAGTCCTTGAAGCGCTTCGACCCGAGGAGTTCCGCCGGGTTTGGCGGGATGCGCCCTGCCGGCAGCACCCAGAGGCCCGAGACCGACGTCTTCTTCACCGAGTCGCTGGCCTTGGCGCTTCCCACCATCAGGTTCGACAGACCCGGCTCGGCCTTCTGCGCGAAGACCTCGTGCACCTTCGGCCGCCTGAGGTCCGCGTCGATCAGGAGCACGCGCTGCCCAGCCTGCGCCAACGCCACCGCCAGGTTGCACGCGACAAGTGTCTTCCCCTCGCCCGGCCCGGTGCTCGTCACCACGACCGAGCGCGAGCCCTCCTCGGCCGTCGAGAAGAGGACGTTGGTGCGCACCGCCCGAAACGCCTCGGCGAAGTTCGCCGGCACGCCGTTGTTCAGGAGCGGCGCCTCGGCCCCGGGCTTCTGATCTGCGATCTTCGGGATCATCCCGAGGAACGGCAGGCCGAGGTGCGCCTTGATCTCGTCGGGCGTCTTGATGCGGTTGTCGAGGTACTCGAAGAAGAAGGCGAGCCCGGTGGCGAACGCCAGGCCGCCGAAGAGCGCCAGCAGCAGGTTCAGCCCCTTGCGCGGGCTGACCGGCCCGCGCGGCACCTCGGCCGCGTCCACGATCCGGATGTTGCTCGTCTTGAGCTCACCCGATACCCCGGTTTCCTTCGCCCGCTGGAGCAGGCTCTCGTAGATCTGCCGGTTGCTCTCGACGTCACGCTGCAGCACGCCGTAGTCGATGCCCTTGCGGTTCAGCGCCAGGGCGTCCTGCTTCTGCTGGTCGAGCGCCGCGGTGAGGCTGTCCTCCTGCGCCTTGGTCGACAGGTACTCGTTCCGCACCGACTGCACGACCTTCTGGACCTCGCCCTGCAGCTTGGCCTGCGCCTGCTGGATGGCCGTGCGGATCTTGATCATGTCGGGGTGCCGAGGCCCGAGCTTGTCGGCCAGCTCGGCCTGCTGCTGCTGGAGCGCCGCGAGCTGCGCCTTCTGCTGCTGGATGAAGGCGTTGGTCAGGATGGCCGGGAAGGTGTCGAGGGCGGCGCTCGTCGCCGACAGGCCCTGGAGCTGGCGGTAGAGCGCCTCCTTCTCGATGCGCTCGGTCTTGGCGCGCGTCACCGCCGCGTTCAGGTCGGTCAGCTTCTGCACGACGATGTTCTGCCGGTCCTCGAGCGAGATGGCGTCGTTCTGCTCGCGGTAGCGCTGGAGCGCCGCCTCGCTCGCCTCCACCTTCGTGCGCTGCTCGGCGAGCTGCTGGCCCAGCCAGTCGGTGGCCTCCTTCGACGACAGGAACTTGAACTCGAGGTTCTGCTGGATGAACCCCTTGGCCTGCGCGTTCGCCACCTCCGCCGCCAGGCGGGGATCGGTCGAACGGAAGCTGACCTCGACGAGACGGCTGTTGCGCACGGGGGAGACCGAGAGGCTGCCCAACAGAGCATCAATGGCGCCAGACTGGACGGCGGTCTCATCAACCGGAGGCCGGGGGCCGGAGGCCTGGGACCGGAAGAGGCCGGCCACCCAGGACATGGCTCCGCTGATGGCGCCGCGGAGGCTGAAACCCTTCTGCCCGCTCGCCACGCCGAAGGGAGGCTGGTTCCACAGCTTCAGCGTGTCGAGCGTGCGGCGGGCGAGGGAGCGGCTCTGGAGGAGGCTGTACTGGGTCTGGTAGTAGTCGGGCCGCGTCTGGTTCTCGTCCACCACCTGTTTGAAATCGACGACGTTCTGGTTCTCGGCGTCGATGAGGAGCGTGACCTTGCCCTGGTAGATCGGGGTGGCGGTGAAGGTGTAGACGACGACGCTGAGGAACACGATCAGGAACGCCGTGATCGCAGTCCAGCGGCGCTTGTGAAGCACCTTCACGTAGTCGAGCAGGTGCGGCTCCTCCACGGCCAGGCTGCTCCCGTAGCCCTCGCCGGCGCCGCGGCCGCCGTTGCCGGCTTCGACATGGGCGTGGTCGAGCTTCAGGCGGGCCTGGGGGGAGTCGAGGTTCTTGAGGTTGGGGTCTTCCATGGTGGATCTCTTGTCTGGCTCAGGGCTCTGGGCTCAAGGCTCAGGGCCTGGCCGGAGTCACACTGCGATCGGGCCGACTTCATCGGGCCGGCTGAAGCCGGCCCCTACACCTACCAAAACCAAATCAGGAATAGCGCTGGGGGACGATGATCGTGTCGCCCTTCGACAAGCTCAGGGTGAACACCGCTGACACTCAGAAGTACCTCTGTGGAACGATGATGGTGTCACCGGGCTGGACGAGGTCGGTGAGCTCGACCTTGATCTCCTTCTTCTCGCCCTTGACGATGCGCACGATCTTGATCCGGTTGAGCGCGGCGTACTGCGTAGCACCGCCCGCGAGGGAGAGGGCCTGGAGCACTGTCGTGTTGCGCTTGATCGGATACGAGCCGGGGTGGTTCACCTCGCCGAAGACGTACAGGGTCTCCGCGGACGGGACGAAGATGGTGTCGCCGTCGTGGAGCTGGACGTTCTCCGAGAGCTGGCCGCTCTGGAGCGCCCGGATGTCCACGGTCTGCGTCTCCACGCCGTCGGCCGTGGTCCCCGCCTTCGGCAGCGTTGGACCGCTGACGGCCTTGGGATCCTTGACCCGGACGATGATGGCCTCGCCGCTGGCGCTGGGGAGCGTGGAGCCGGCGCTCGCCAGCGCCTCGATGAGCGTCATGTCGCCGGTCAGGGGATAGGTGCCGGGCTGCCGGACCTCCCCGACGACGAAGATGCGCTGGCTGCGGTACGTCTCGATGCCCACCGACACCTGGGGGTTCTTGAAGAAGCCGTCGGCGAGGAGCTTCCGCAGATCGCCCTCGAACTCGCGGAGCGTGCGGCCGGCGGCCTTCACGCGCCCGATCAGCGGGAAGGTGAAGGTGCCGTCGGCCTCGACGGTGTACTTGCCGCTCAGGTCCTGTTGGTCGAAGACGGTGATTTGCAGCACGTCCTGCGGGCCGATGACGTAGTCGCCCGCTTGTTGCGCGCCTGCTCTCGCGGCGCCTGCGACCATGAGCGCCGCGACGAAGAGCGCGCAGAGAGCGGGCGCTGCCGAATGCTGAACGCTGAATGCTGAATGTCGAATTCTAGAGCCCGAGTGTCTTGCCAGCATTACCTTGTCCCGTATTCCACGAGGATGCCCGCGCGGAGGCCGCGGTAGTTCCAGTTGGCCTTGATGTTCGAGTCGCGGTTCCAGTAGGTGACGCCGAGGCCGACGCGGCCGTCGCGGCCGACGCGGTAGCCGATCGAACCGGTCCAGGTCCAGGTGACGTCCTGGCGGGCGACGGGCGGCGCGACGGAATTCGCTGCGCCGCCCGGGCTCAGGAGCCCCTTGTAGTCGTACTTGTAGCGCGTCGCTCCGGCGGAGGCGTCGAGGCGCCAGCCCAGGTACTGGCGGACGCTGAAGCCGTAGCCGGCCCTGACGTAGTAGGGCTGCGTGGGCTCGTACGAGTACGAAATGTCGCGGTCGGCGGTGAAGCCGACAACGGTCAGCCCCGCCATTCTGTAGGTGAGACCAGCCTGCGCCACGGCCCCGCTGTAGTCTGACAACGCGGGGTGCAGGGCCTTGAAGCGGCGGAGCCCGACGTAGGCCGTGCCGGAGAGCAGCGCACGCGGGCGGAACTCCACGCCCGCCATCGCCCTGGTGCTGTTGGAGTCGCGATCGGGCGAGAACTGGAAACGATCCCGGATGACGTCGCCGCGCACGGCGAACGTCGTCAGGGCGCTGTAGCGCCACCTCACCGCCGCCGACGCGGACCGCTCGTCGCGATTGAGGACATCCTGGAGGTAGGTGCCGTCGAAGAACGCGTCCGCGTCGAAGCGGGTGCGCGTCTGGCTGCCGGCAACCTCGAAGTACAGCTTGCGGAACACGCGGATCTCGGCGCCGGCCTCGGCGGCGTCTTCCTTGCGTCGCGCGCGGACGTCGATCTCGAAGTTGGGCCGCTGTCGCGTGTTCAGGTACGAGCCGCCGGCGAAGAACGTGAGGCGGTTGAAGCACACCTCGAAGCGGCCGCCGGCTTCGGGGTTGAAGGAGCGCTCGCCAGAGTAGGTCTGGTACCAGGTCACGCCCGGCGTGGCGTAGGCGCTCAGCATCGCGCGCCGCACGAAGGGCAGCCACACGTCCACGTGCGGCTCGACGGTGAAGGTGAAATCGGACTTCGGGTTGTCCACCTCGTTGAAGACGTTCGTGTCGACGCCGAGGTTGGTGAGGGCGATGGTGGGCGTGAGGTAGAAGGGTCCGACGTGCATGCGCGCGGTCGCGCGCGGGTCGTCCGCGTCGGGCGCCTGCGCGCGGGCGGGGGCCGACGCGCACAGCACGGCCAGGAGGAGGGTGGAAAGGGAGAGGCGGAGGAAGCGGGCGAACGATCCGGATGTGGGGAGCATCATCGGTCTAGCGGGACTTCGTGGGGCGCGCGGGCGAGCGAACGGACTTTTCGGGCAAGCTACCGCTCCGTGACTTACACGGCCCGCCTTCGCCTAGGCGACGGCGGGCAAGCCGGCGCGCGAGTGCGCCAGCGTAAAGAAGGGCTCGGGGCCGGGCGCCCCGCCCGGCGCCACCCGCTCGTGATGTAGCACGACAACAACCCACCCCAGCTCGGAGACACCCCTGGCAGGACGCTCGCGCTCAGATGGTTCGTCGAGACACGTCGCCAGGGGTCTCCAGAGGGCTAGAGTAGGGAACCCCCTTTCGCGCGTCGAGGCAGTGGACCTGCCCCTAGCGCGATGGACTCGCGGGGCCCCGGGCCGCGACCACGGCAATGGTGATCCCGGCCGCCGCCGCCGCGGAAATCACGAGCAGGCTGGTGCCCGTGAAGAGCCCAGCCAGACCACCGCCGCCTGCCGCGGCCGCCGCCGCCAGGCCTGCCGCGGTCGCCGTCACCGTGGCCGTCGTGACCGCACCGGCCGTGACGGTCGCCGTGGCCGTGCCGAGCAGATTGCCGGCTGCGTCCACGATCTCGATCGTGTAGGTGCCCGGGTTGATCGTCGAGAAGGTGAACGTGCCGTCGGCATTGCTCGTGGCCGTGCCGACGAGATTGCCGTTGGCGTCGCGCAGGTGCACGGTGATGTTGCCGAGCGGCTGCTGGCTGGCGTTCTGCGCCGTGCCGTCGATGGAGCCGGTCTGCTGGCGCGGCGCCGCCGCGAGGGTGGCCGGCCACGTCATGCACACGAGCGCCACTGCGAGTGTAACGGCGAGTGTCTTCTTCATGTGATCAACTCCAGCACGGAGACTGCCCTGCCGCAGTCCCCACAGCTTCAATCGGCTCGACTGGGAGCGGTCCTCGAACCCGGCTAATATGGCTCCTCGAGCGCTCCCCGTCAATGCTCAGTCACCGGCTCGACCGATCTTTCTGTATCATTGGCTCAACACAAGGTTACGTGCAGACAACACCAGACCTGGGGGCCCTATCGCGGCCCGATCGCCCGCAGCAGCACCAGAGCCGCCGCCGAACCCGCCACGCCCCGCGCCACGGCGAATGACGATCCTGTAATCAACGCTCCCAGCTTCCCGATCGTGGCGCCGCCCAGCGCACCGCCCACGGCCACGGCCAGCCCCACGTCCGCCGCAGTCCGAACCACGTGACGGAACCGTGCGCGGCGGCGATGCCCCGCCGTCAGGTGCCCGCCGCAGTTGGGGCAAGTGCCCACGATTGACTTCTACCCCTCGGATCATTGGCTGATTGGCACTGTCTATCGGTTCCGAGAGGCAAGTAGGAATAGTGCACGGCCCGGCCGCTGGCAAGCGACAAGTCGCGCCACGAGGCGGATGGCGCGAGGTGGCGTCACGGCGATCACGGGTGAGGGGACTGGGGCCTGGGGGCTGCACATCTCGCGTATTCCCAGCCCAGTCCCCAGTCCCCAGTCCCCGCTCTTGCCTACTGCCACCTGATCCCGAGCTGCTTGATCTTGCGGTACAGGTTGGTCCGCTCGATCCCCAGCTCCTGCGCCGCCGCGCCCATGCGGCCGCGGTGGCGACGCAGCACGCCGGCGATGAATTCGCGCTCGAACCGCTCGCGCGCCTGGCGCAGCGTGCCGCCCGGCACGCCCCGCGGCGCGGTCCCCTCGAGCAGCACGTGCTCGAGCACGTCCTCCTGGAGGATCACGCCGCGCGTCACGAGCACGGCCAGCCGCTCGGTGAGCTGCTGCAGCTCGCGCGCGTTCCCGCGCCAGGGCAGCGCCGTGAGCAGCGTCTGCGCCGAGGGCGAGAACACCTTCGGCGCCACGTCGTGGCGCCGGCACGCGTCCTTGAGGAAGTGCATCGCGAGCAGCGGGATGTCCTGCGGCCGCCGCCGGAGCGGCGGCAGCTCGATGCGCACGACCGCAAGACGCTCGAAGAGGTCGCGGCGGAAGATGCCGCGCTCGACCGCGTCGAGAACGGCCGGCCGCGCGGCGGTCAGCAGCCGCACCGGCAGCAGGCCGTGCGGCCCCACCTGGCTCTCGCTCTCGACGAGCAGCCGCTCGAGCGTTCCCTGCACCACGGGCGCCATCTGGTCCACGGCCCGCAGGAACACGGTCGACACGACGTCGGGGTCGGCCGGCGCGCCGAGCGCCAGCTCCAGCGACGGGCGCGCCACGGCCTGGAACAGCTCCCGCTCGAAGTCGGCCACGGCTTCACGGTCCGCCTGCGGCGATTCTCCGCGGTAGGCGCAGCTGATCGAGACGAACGGCCGGGCGGAGGCGCGCGACAGCCGGTGGATCGCCCGCGCCACCATCTCCTTGCCCGTGCCCCGCTCGCCGATGAGGAGCACGCCGCACCGGCTCGGCGCCACCTGCTGGACGAGGTCGCGCACGGCCCGCATCGGGGGCGACGCCACGAAGAACCCGTCGTCTCCCTCGAGCGCGTCGAGCTCGGAGAGACGAAACCGCACGCCCTGGAACTCGCGCGCGTTGGCGAGCGCCGCCTTGAGATCGGCCGGCCGCACGGGCCGCGCGATGACGTCGAGCGCGCCGAGGCGCAGGATCTCGGCCGCGGCGTTGGGACGCGCCGGGTCGGCCACCGCCACCACCGGCAGGCGCGACTTCCGGCCCTGCACGGCGCGCACGGCGCGCATGGCGTCGGCCCCAAGCGCCAGATCGACGACGAGCACCTCGGCGCCCTTCCCGTCGAGCGCGCGCGAGAGCGCCGTGGCCGACTCGGCCGCCGACACGACGCGGCCCTCGGCCTCGAGCAGGCCGGTCACGGCCTTACGGGTCGGCTGGTCGCGCGTCAGAAGCAGGATGGGCACGTGTCCGCTCGGGGACTGGCGCTTGTTCGTTCAGGGACCAACCCGGATTACTCGTGCATTCGGCACGAACCATTCGCTCCGAAAACCCATTCCGCAGGCCGGAAAAACGCCGCTTCGGCCTATCGTCCCTGCACGCGGGGTGGGGACCCCCATCCCCACGCCCAGTCACTGGCCTGCGCGGCGTTTTTCAGACTGTCGCCGACGGCCTGCTCCAAGGGTTTTCTCCGCGAACGGTCCGTGCCGAGCGAGATCCTGATGAACAATCCAGGCCAACCGTTTGACGTCCGGAGCTTTCGCTCGACGTTCGGCTCTACCGCTTCTCGTTCGCTGGAACCACCATCTTCTTCGTGAAGGTGCCGTTCGCGTCCGGCTCGCTCTCGATCGACACGAGACGGCCGCCGGGGCCGTAGGTCATCCGGCGGTCGGCCCGGCCGTCGCCGTCCTGGTCGAAGGCGGCCGTGACGACCGCGCCGTTCGCGTAGGTCTCCCACTTGTCGGGCTTGCCGTCGCCGTTGTCGTCCTCCTCGGCGCGGACGATGACGCCGTGGTCGTACCATTCCCAGCGATCGACCTGGCCGTCGGGCCGCGAGGAGAGCTCGGCGCGCGCGATCTGGCCGTCGGGGCCGGGGTACAGCCACATGTCCGGCTTCCCGTTGTCGGCCCGCGACACTTCCACCTTGTTCACCTTCCCGTCGTCGCCGTAGTACTCCCAGCGGTCGATCTTGCCGTCCTGGTTCTTGTCGATCTCCGAGCGCAGGACCTTGGTGCCGTCCATGTAGGTCCAGGTGTCGATCACGCCGTCCTTGTTGGCGTCGTAGGTCAGGCGCTCGAGACGCCCGGTCGTCTTGTCGTAGGTGGCTTTGGTGGTTTCGCGGAGGCGCTGTTGCTCGGGGCTGGGGCGGCACGAGGCGAGGGCCGCGAGCGCCACGAGGGCGAACGGCAGGACAAGGCGGCGCGGCCCGCGGGGGCTTACGGCCAACGGCTTACGGCTCAGGATCATGGCTCACCCTTCGACTCGCTGCGCTCGCTCAGGGCAGGCGGCTCACGGCTCGGGGCTCGCCCTTCGACTCGCTGCGCTCGCTCAGGGCAGGCGGAAAGAGGCTCAGAACCCAGGATCTTAGGGCCGGTGTTGCAGGAGTCAAGACAAATGTTGCGGAGGGGATACAGACGGGACCTTCGCTGAGGGGACTGGGGACTGGGGACTGGGGACTGGGGAAAGACCACGGAATGGCCATGGAAATACCACGGAAATACCACGGAAATCGCCACGGAAATCGCCACGGAAATCGCCACGGAAATGGGGGACGAAATGCGACACGGAATGGCTAGGCGTACTCCCCCTGCCACAAGGCGTCGAGGAAGCGCCGGTAGGGCAGCACGGCGATTCCGTTCACCTGTCGGCGGCGTGGCTCGAGCGAGACGCACAGGAGGCGCCGGACCGGCCGCTCCTCGCCGAGCGCCCGCAGCGAGCGGAGGTCCCGGTCCGAGACGTGTTCCTTCGCCTTGACCTCGATGGCGGTGTGGTCGCCCAGAAGGAAGTCGACCTCGAACCCGGACGTCGATCGCCAGTAGCTGATGGGCTCACCCCCGGTGTAGTCGCGATGGCACATCAACTCGTGGTGGATGTAGGTCTCGAAGGCGCTCCCGAACTCCGGGCTGCCGGCGGCCACCAGGCGGCCCTGCAGCGCGGACGCGACGCCGACGTCGAAGAAGTAGTACTTCGACGACACGATCGGCTTGCGCGTGACCGACGCGGTCCACGCCGGCAGCTCGTGGAGGATCAGGGTGTCCTTGAGAATCTCGAAGTACTCGTACACCGTCGTCCGCGGCACCTGGGCGTCACTGGCCACGTTGGTGAAGTTGACGATCGTCGCGTTGCACAGCGCGGCCACCCGCAGGAATCGGCTGAACGCGGGCGCGTTGCGGGTGGCGCCCTCGGCCACGACCTCCTGCTGCAGATACGTGCCGGTGTAGGCGTGCAGGTCGGCCGCCGGTTCGTCGGAGAAGTAGATCGAGGGCAGAAGTCCGCAGCGGATGGCCCGCGCGAGGTCGAAGCGCGCCCCCAGTTCGCGGGCGGTCAGGGGGTGCAGGTAGCGGGTCCTCGCGCGGCCCCCCAGCAGGTTCACGCCGCCCCGGCGCAGCGAGCGCGCGCTGGACCCCGTGAGCAGGAAGCGCAGGCCGCGGCCCTCGATGAGCCGCTGCACCTCGTTGAGCAGGACCGGGAGCCGCTGGATCTCGTCGATGACGACGAGTTGGTCGTCCCGGTCGAACTCCTCGGACAGCCGGCCGGGACGCTGGCTGAGACTCAGATAGACCGACGAATCGAGCAGGTCGTAGACGCGAGCGTCGCGCAGCGTGTGCCGCACCAGGAAGGTCTTGCCGGTCTGGCGAGGACCGAACAGGAAGTGCGACTTCTTCGCGAGCCACACGCCGAGGTCGGGCAAGCGAGCCACCTCCGGGGCGCCTCGTGGTTTCGTCACCATAGTCGTCATTTATCATGACAAATGACGATACTTCCGTCAACACGTGCCAGGGACCACGCGGGCGCAACACCCAGGGGCTCTGGGCTCACGTCGGCTCCTGCGGGCCCCGCGGATCCAAGGTAGGATATTGACGTGAAGCAGGCCGACATCGTGGCATTCGTGCGGCGTGAGTGGTGGCTCGTCGAGGAGGAGAAGGCCGCGTTCTGGGCGCAACACAAACGTGCGGTCTCGGCAGCCGAGGCCCTGCGCCTCGGCGACGAGCTGCGTCGCCATGCGCGTCTGATCCAGCCGGCCTGGCCGGACGCGGCCGAGCGCGCCGACGACCTCGCCGTGCACGTGCGTGTCAGCGAGGCCCTTCGTGCCGTCGCCCGCCACCACGCCCGCTGAGTGCTGACTTTCATAATTGCGGTGGCATTCGGCCGGCAATGCACCGTTCCGGTGAAAGCGCCCGACGGCCCGTCGCGGCCGAAATGCCAGGCGGGGCAACCTGTCCGGGTCCTGCCGCCCGACAGCCCACGGGTGCTCTGGCCCAAAGGCCTGGTCACGGCTGAGGGCCATGCGCGCCCGCGGGCGCCCGTCGGGCGTCACCCGCCGACGCCTGGCATCTCGACTACGGCGGCACGAGCAAGGGAGCAGAGTGGAAGGCCGCCTTCAGACCAGGCGGGCGAGGACCGAGGCGGGCACGAACGGCTCCAGGTCCGGACGGGCCTCAAGCAGGCGCGCGATGTCGGCCAAGTCCTTCTGTCTCTTGCTCGGACGGCGGGTCTCGTCCTGGGCGGCCCACACCTTGCCGCGCAGGATGTCCTCGACGGCGGCGACGCGCAGCCGCTGGCCGAGCACGTCGCGCTCGGCCGCGCGGTCGAGGAACTCGGCGTAACGCGGATCGGTCTGGATCTGCACCCGCAGATCCGACCCGGGCAGCGATACGTTGAGGCTGTGGGGGAACCGCTCGACGCGGAACCGCTCGGCCAGGACGGGTTCCAGACGGGACAGATCCTCTACCGCGACGACAATATCGAGGTCGAGGCTCACGACGGGGTCTGCGTAGGCGTTCACGCCCTGGCCGCCAATCACGCAATAGCGCGCGCGGCTCCCCGTCAACAGCGCCACGAGCTGGTCGAGCAGGTTGGCCTCGTCCACCACGACCGCCTTCCAGAATGCCAGGGCTTTCACGGGGACAGTATACGGCGGGAAACGACCACGGAATTACCACAGAATGAACCACGGAAAACACCACGGAAACACCACGAAAAAGACGACGAAAAAGGGGGCTGGCGGCTCATTCCGTGGCGATTTCCGTGGTCCTTCCGTGGTCCTTACTTCGTCACCCCGGCAATCTCCTGATACAGCACGGCCGAGGCGAGCACGCCGTTGTAGAAGTTCGACAGGTCGAGGTGCTCGTTCGGCGCGTGGGCGTTCTCGTCGGGCAGGCCGATGCCGAAGAGCACCGACGGCAGGCCCAGGATCTCCTGGAACGTGGCGACGACCGGGATCGACCCGCCCTCGCGGATGAAGAGCGGCTCCTGGCCGAAGCCGGTCCTGATGGCGCGGCCGGCGGCCTGGACGTACGGGTTGTCGAAGTCGGTCATCCAGGGCTTGCCGCCGTGCATGCGCGTGACCTTCAGCTCGACGCTCCTGGGCGCCACCTTCTTCACGTACTCCTCGAAGAGCTTCGCGATCGTGTCCGGGTCCTGGTCGGGCACGAGGCGCATGCTGACCTTGGCCATCGCCACGGCCGGGATGACGGTCTTCGATCCCTCGCCGGTGAAGCCCGAGAGGAGGCCGTTCACCTCGAAGGTCGGCCGCGCCCACGTGCGCTCGAGCGTCGAGTAGCCGGTCTCGCCGACGAGCTTCGGCGCGCCGAGGTCCTTCTTGTACTTCTTCTCGTTGAACGGCAGGCGCTTCCACGCCTCCCGCTCCTCCTCGCGCAGCGCCCGCACATCGTCGTAGAAGCCGGGGATCTTGATGCGGCCGCCCCGGTCCTTCATCTGCGTGAGAATCTGCGCGAGCACGTAGGCCGGGTTGGCCACCGCGCCGCCGAACGAGCCCGAGTGCAGGTCGCTCTTGGTGCCGCGCAGGTCGATCTGAGCATAGACGAGGCCGCGCAGGCCGTAGGTGATCGACGGCACGCCGCGCTCGAACATGCCGGTGTCGGAGATGACGACGACGTCGGCGGCGAGCTCGGACTGGTGGTCGCGGACGAAGGCGTCGAGGTTGGCGGAGCCGACCTCCTCCTCGCCCTCCAGGATGAGCTTCATGTTCACGGGCAGGCGCCCGTTCTGCTTCATGTGGGCCTCGATGGCCTTGAAGTGCATGAAGACCTGGCCCTTGTCGTCGGCCGCGCCGCGCGCGTAAAGCTCGCCGTCGCGCACGGTGGCCTCGAAGGGCGGCGACTCCCAGAGGTCGACGGGGTCCACGGGCTGCACGTCGTAGTGGCCGTAGAAGAGGATGGTCGGCGCGCCCGGCGCGCCCAGCCAGTCGCCGTAGACCACCGGGTGGCCCGGTGTCTCGAACAGCCGGACGTTCTCGAGCCCGATACGCCGCATCTCGTTGGCGCACCACTCGGCGCACCTGAGCACGTCGCCTTTGTGCTCGGGCAGCGCGCTGATGCTGGGGATGGCGAGCAGGGCCTTCAGCTCGTCGAGGTAGCGGTCACGACGGGTGTTGATGAAATCGATGACGTTGTTCATGGGAGGACTCCGTACCTGACGCTGATCGGTTGCGTACCCGCCCATTCTAGTGCACGCAGCCCGCTGGGACGGTCGCCGGGCGCCGGGCGGGTGCGCTGGCGTGTCCCGGTGCGGGGGCGCGGAAAAACGCGTCTCCGGCTGTCCCTCGGGGCATCGCGCCGGACGGCTTGCGGCTCTGTCCTGGCTGGTACGCGCCAGCGGGAAGACTCGAGGCGGTGTCTCCCCGGGCCTGCGACGCGTTTTTCGGCATTCGTGAATCGCGCCTCCTCACGGGCCACGCCATCGCACCCGCCCGGCGCGCGCCAGCGCAGGACTGCCGCAGCGCTTCCGACGAGTTCGCAGCAGGCGATGTGGCCTCGCGCGATCGGCGTCAGTCCGCAAACGCGACCGACTCGGGGCGCCGGGTGGGTGAGCTAGCGTGTCCCGGTCCGGGGGCGCGGAAAAACGCGTCTCCGGCTGTCCCTGGGGGCATCGCGCCGGATGGCTTGCGGCTCTGTCCTGGCTGGTACGCGCCAGCGGGAAGACTCGAGGCCGTGTCTCCCCGGGCCTGCGACGCGTCTTTCGGCATTCGTGAATCGCGCCTCCTCACGGGCCCCGCCAGCGCACCCTCCCGGCGCCACCCGCATGTGCGCCGCGGCATCGTGACCAACCCAACCGATCTCGGCGGCTAGTGCACCCCAGGCAGCGAAACGGCGCCGGCGCGTCGGACCGCCTGCGGACGCGTTTGCGGCCTGACGCCGATCGCGCGTCGGCTCGATCCTTGTCCGTTCGGAACTGTTCCGCTGAACGAGGAGCGTCAGTTCCGAACGTCCTGAACGAGGTGCGTCAGTTCCGTGAACGGACCAGCGTCAGTTCCCGCGAACGGACAGGCGTCAGTCCCGTGAACGGACAAGAACTCAGCGTACCAACCACACGTATCGGCCCACAAACGCCAGCGCGAACGCGTACACGAGCCAGTGCGCCTCGCGGGCGCGGCCGCTCGCGAGCTTCAGCGCGGCGTAGGAGATGAAGCCGAACGCGATGCCGTCGGTGATGCTGACGGCGAGCGGCATGACGACGATCGTCAGGAACGCCGGCACGGCCTCGGTCACATCGTCCCACTTCACGCGGCCGACGCCCTGCATCATGAGCGTGCCGACGATCACGAGCGCCGGCGCGATCACGGGGTACAGCGTCACGCCGCCGCCGGCGTCGTAGCCGCCGCCGATCATCTTCACGAGGGGAAAGAAGAAGAGAGAGAGGAAGAAGAGCGCGGCCGTGACGACGTTGGCGAGGCCCGTGCGACCGCCGGCCGACACGCCCGTAGAGCTCTCGATGTAGGCCGTCACCGTGGACGTGCCGAGCCCCGCGCCGACGACGGTGCCCACCGCGTCGGCGAGCAGCGCGCCGCGCGCGCGCGGCAGCACGCCGTCGCGCATCAGGCCGGCCTGCTGCGCGACGCCGACCAGGGTGCCCACCGAGTCGAAGAGCGCGAGGAAGAAGAAGACGAAGATCACCGACACCATGTCGGGCCGGAACGCGCCGAGGATGTCGAGGCGCAGGAACGTGGGCGCGATCGACGGCGGCCATCCCGCCACGCCCTGGTAGGTGACCAGTCCGGTGGCCAGCCCGACGACGGTCGTGGCGAGCATGCCGGCGAGCAGCGCACCCTTCACGCGCATCGCGAGCAGGACCGCCATCACCGCGAAGCCGAAGAGCGCGAGGAGCACCGGTCCGCGGTGCAGGCTGCCGAGCGTCACGAGCGTGCCGGGATTGGCCACGACCACGCCCGCCCACTGCAGCCCCACGAACGCGATCAGCAGCCCGATGCCCACGGCAATCGCGTGCTTGAGCGAGTCGGGAATCGCGGTAATCAGCCGCTCGCGCAGGCCGACGCCGGCCGTGAGGATGAAGACGAGCCCGGCCACCGCCACCGCGCCGAGCGCGATCGGCCAGGGCACCTTCAGGCCGAGCACGACGCCGAAGACGAAGAAGAAGTTGTGGCCCATGGCCGGCGCGACCGCGATCGGGTAGTTCGCGAACCAGGCCATGAGGAGCGTCGCCAGGCCGCTCGCCACGCAGGTGGCCACGAGCACGGCGCCGAAGTCCATGCCCGCGCGCTCGAGCAGCGCCGGCTGCACGAACACGATGTAGGCCATCGTGAGGAAGGTCGTGACGCCGGCCAGCGCCTCGGTGCGCACCGACGTGCCCTGCTCGCTGAGGTGGAAGAGGCGGTCGAGCATGCGGGGAGGATACACGGGATTCGGGCACTGGGGGCTGGGGACTGGGGGCTGAGGGCCGCGCTTGACTTGCCAGTACTTTGCGGGGCAAAGTGTTACCTGGAGCGATCAGGAAGGAGTCGTCAGCGCGGACCGTTCGCTTCGAAAACCCATTCCGCAGGCCGGAAAAACGCCGCTCCGGCTCATCGTCCTCGGAACGCGGCGTGGGGGCCCCCATCCCCACGCCCCGTCGCTGGCCTGCGCGGCGTTTTTCGGACTGACGCCGACGGCCTGCTCCAAGGGATTTCTCCGCGAACGGTCCGCGCCGACGGCGCACTGAATCGTCCGGACGACGGCATTGTCCGGCTGGGAGATGACATGGAGTTCGGCAGGGCCCTGAGCCAGATTTCCGAGATCCACCAGCATCTCGCGCGGACCGAGGTGTACCGCGGGTACCGCTCCGCGCCCGTCGCCCTGTCGGGCCTCATCGGGATCGCCGCCGCCGCGCTGCAGGCGCCCGCGCTCTCGACGACCGACCCGACCGGCTTCGTGTGGTTCTGGACCGCCGTCGCGATCTTCGCCGGGCTGACGGGCAGCAGCGAGATCGCCTTCAACTACCTGTTCCGCGAGAACGCGTTCGAGCGCCGGCGCACGCGGTTCGTCGTGTTCCAGTTCGCGCCGAGCGTGGTCGCCGGCGCGATCGCCACGGTGGCCTTCGCCACGACGGACGCCACGCTCGTGCCGCTGCTGCCCGGGCTGTGGGCCATGCTCTTCGGCGTCGCCGTGTTCGCCGCGCGCCCGTCGCTGCCGCGCGCCACGGGCTGGGTCGCGCTCTACTACCTCGCGGTCGGCGCGTGGCTGGTGTGGCACGCGAGCCCGGCGCCGTCCGCGTGGACCGTCGGCGGCACGTTCGGCGCCGGACAGCTCATCGCCGCGGCCGTGCTGTACTGGAACCTGGAGCGTTCCGAATGATCGTTCCGAATGTCGAATGTCGAATGTCGAATGTCGAATGGGGACTGACAGGGTGCACTGAAGTGCGCAAGGTGCACGGACGTGCACCGGGGTGCGCGGTGGCGCGGTGGCTTCGATGACGCGCATCTTCTTCTCAGAAAGCGCGAGCGACCGGAGTGGGGCGTTGGGGTCCCCACGAGCGACCGAGCCAGGCGGGGTGCAGGGAGCCCCACCGATCAAGAGAAGCTGCGCCCCATCGAAGGCTCGGCGCCACCTCGCACCTGGTGCACGATGTGCACCCGCGTGCACCTTGTGCACCTTGAACTGTGATCGGTGAAGACCATGTCAGAACGAAAGACGCTGAGGGAAGACGCGCACGCGAGGGGCCGGTTCGCCTACGACGGGCTGGACCGCATCCTGCACGAGAAGGCCCGCCTGGGCATCATGACCTCGCTCGTCACGCGCCCCGAGGGGCTCCGCTTCTCCGAGCTGAAGCGGCTCTGCGCGCTCACCGACGGCAACTTGAGCCGCCACCTCGACGTGCTGCGCGAGGCCGGGCTCGTGGAGATCTGGAAGGGCTACGACAACCGGCGGCCGCAGACGCTCTGCCGCCTCACGCCCGAGGGCCGGGCGCGCTTCGCCGAGTACCTGCTGGAGCTGGAGAAGGTGATCCGCGACGCGATGCCCAAGGCCGCCAGGAAGCCGGACCGCGTACCGGAACTGCCGCCGGGCTGGGTGCCGGCGTAACGTTCCGAATGTCGAATTCCGAATGTCGAATGCTGAAGTGAGCCTGAACGTTCGGCAGTCAGCATTCGGCATGCGACAGTCCGACATTTCGCATTCGACGTTCTGTCATTCGACATTCGACATTCCGCATTCGACATTCAGCATGTCCACTTCCCGTCCTCGTTCCTGATCGCCCTCCCTTCCTCTTCCAGCTTGACCAGGTGCGCCAGCACGCTCTCGCGGGCGAAGGGCTCGAGCGCGGGGTTCAGCCCCACGTAGACGCGCGCGACGATGTCGGCCGGCGTGACGGGGCCGGACGCCAGGGCCCGCAGGATCTGCCTTTCCCGCTGCCGCCGGTGCTCGACGTACCGCTCGATGAGCGCCACCACATCGTCGATGGCCGGGCCGTGCGCCGGGAGGACGCGCGACGGCGCGAGCGCGCGCACGCGCTCGAGCGACGCCAGGTACTGGGTGAGGCTCCCGCCGTGCGACGCGGGGATCACGACCGTGTCGTTCTGCACCAGGAGATCGCCGCCGAACAGGACGCGGCCGGCCGGCTCGAAGAGGCAGACGTGGTCGGGCGCGTGGCCCGGCGTCCACACCACCCGCAGCCGGACGTCGCCGGCCGCCAGCTCGTCGCCTTCGGCCAGCGGCGTCCAGGCGACGCGGTCGCGCGCGGGCCACGGCATCTTCAGGAGCGTCACGCCCGGCCAGCGCGCGGCCACCGCCGCCGCGCCCGAGGCGTGATCGGAATGGTTGTGGGTCACCACCACGCGCGCGAGCGGCACGCCGTCGAGCGCCGCGGCCACCGCGTCGAGATGGCGCGGGTCGCCGACGCCCGCGTCGACGAGCAGCGGCTCCGGTCCGGGAATCAGGTAGGTGTTGTTCCCCGCGCCCGTGAGGGGAGAGGGGTTGAAGGCGGACAGGGCTACGAGATCCATCTGAATGTCGAATGGCGAATGTCGAATGTCGAGTTGCGGACGGCTGAGGGCTCAGCATTTACAATTCAGCATTCGACATTCAGCATTCGACATTCTTGATTAAGTGGGATTCCCGGTCACAGGGGCTAAGAAGAGGACGACGAAACAGGGTAGGTCTTACGGTCTTGCGTTGACACTGCCGGCGACCGACCGATTGGGCCGGCCAGCCACCGGGAGGGACAAAGAGATAACCGGGAATCCCGAATCCATTATGTGAAAGTCTTCACAAGGTGTCAAGAGAAACCAGGAAGCCGGGGACTGGGGGCTGGGGACTGGGGGCTGGAGGCCAGGGGCCGGAGGCCGGGGACTGGGGGCTGGACGCCGGCCGCCTCCGCTCTGCGAGCTTCGGCTTGCCGGGCCGAAGCGCGGGCGCGAAGGCCGGCGGGCCAAGGGGGTCGGGGGCCGGACGGGGCGGTGCTAAGATCCAGTCATTCGAGCCCGACCATTCTGGAGCTGTCATGAACTACATCTTCGGCAAGGACACCTGACCCTACACCCTGGCCGCCCGTGAGGATTTCGAAAGGCGGCATGTCGCGTTCGACTACGTGAACGTGCAGAAGAACCCGAAGGACCTGGAGCGCATGCTCGGCTACTCGAAGGGGCGGCGCGACGTGCCGGTCATCGTCGAGGACGGCAAGGTCACGATCGGGTTCGGCGGCACCTGAGGGGTGTAGGACGGCCGCCGTCGGCGGCCAAGCGAGAAAAAGGGGGAGATTTTTCTCCCCCGGTATAATCGCCCGTGTCCAATTCCAATCCCGACGAGTTCACGCCGGAGGAGCGCCGCGCGCTCGGGCCGTACTTCACCAACCTCGACGGCCCGGTGTTCGTGCTGGTGAACCTGCCCGAGACCGTCAAGGGCGCGCTCTTCGCGCGCTACTCGCGCTCGGCCAAGTCGCTTCGCCGGCTCTTTCTCGACGAATTTCTGGATCACGTCACCGAGGCCGAGCGGCCGCCGATGGACGCGGTGGGCGTCGCGCGCGCCGAGCGGCTCTACGCGCGCGTGTTCAGCGAGTACGGCGACGATTCGGTGGCCCAGCTCGGCGGCGTGCACCTCGCCTGCGAGCAGGTGTCGAACGTGCTGACGAAGATCCTCGAGTGGGGCCGGCTGATGGCCTACCTCGAGCAGTCCACGCGGTACGTGCCCTACACGGCGCGTCCGGGCGGACGCTGGAAGTACCTGGTGCCGCCCGAGCTCGAGCCCGGCGCGCTGCGCGATCGCTACGTGCTCACGCTCGACCGCGCGTTCGAGGTCTACACGCGCTGGATCGAGCCGATGCAGGAGCACTTCCGGCGGCGCTACCCGAACACGGCGGGCGACACCGAGGGCGTGTACCGCGCGGCCATCCGCGCCAAGACGCTCGACACGCTGCGCGGCCTGCTGCCGGCGGCGACGCAGTCGAACCTCGGCATCTACGGCACGGGACAGGCCTACGAGGCGCTGCTGCTGCGCATGCGCGCGCACCCGCTGGGCGAGGTGCGGCACTACGCGAACCTGATGCTCGACGAGCTCCGGAAGGTGATCCCGGCGTTCCTCACGCGGGTCGATCAGCCGGAGCGCGGCGGCCGGTGGACGGCCTACATGGCCGACTGCCGGGACGCCACCGCCCGGACCGCCGCGCGCCTGCTCGCCAGCGCCGACCCGGAGCCGCGGCCCGAGGTCACGCTCACCGACTTCGACCCGGACGGCGAGGTCAAGGTGGTCGCGGCGGCGCTCTACGCGGTGTCGGACCTGCCGGACGACCAGCTGCTCGCCGTCGCGCGGCGCCTCCCGGCCGACGAGCGGCTGAAGGTGCTCGAGGCCTACACGGGCGCGCGCGCCAACCGCCGGCACAAGCCGGGCCGCGCGTTCGAGCGCACGGCGTACCGCTTCGACGTATTGACCGACTACGGGGCCTTCCGCGATCTGCAGCGCCACCGCATGCTCACGCTCGAGTGGCAGCCGCTCACGACGCGCCACGGCTACACCGAGCCGGACGCGATCCGCGAGGCGGGCGCGCTCGACGACTGGCAGCGCGTGCTGGAGGGCTCGGCCGCGCTCTACGAGGCGCTCGCCGGGGCGGGGCTCACCGAGGTGGCGCCCTACGCGGTGGCCATGGCCTACCGGGTCCGCTTCTGCATGGAGATGAACGCGCGCGAGGCGATGCACCTGATCGAGCTGCGCACGGCGCCGCAGGGCCACCCGGCCTACCGGCGCGTCTGCCAGCAGATGCACCGGCTCATCGCCGAGCAGGCCGGCCACCGGGCGATCGCCGCCGCCATGCGCTTCGCGGATCACTCCGCCGTGGAGCTCGAGAGGTTGAAAGCCGAGAGGAGGAACGAAGAACGGAAGCGACGCTGACCGGCCCTCACGGGTCCTCGGCTCAGGGCTCAGGGCTCACGGCTCAGGACCCACGGCTCACTCCTCCGGTACCCGCTCCTTGCCCCAGAAGCGGGCGTACTCCTCGAGGAATGTCAACGACTCCAACGAGGTCATCCGGTCCAGGAACAGCACGCCGTCGAGGTGGTCGTACTCGTGCTGCAGCACGCGGGCGCCGAAGCCCGAGGCGCGCAGCTCGATGCGGCGGCCGTCGCGGTCGAAGGCGCGCACCTCGACCTCGGGCGCGCGCGGCACGATCCCGCGCAGGTCGGGGATGCTGAGGCAGCCCTCCCAATCCTCGACCTTGGCCCCGCCCGAGAGGCGAAGCTCCGGGTTGATGAGGACCAGCGGTTCGGGCTCCGGCGCCTCCTCGTGCCTCTCGTCTTCCTCCTCGTCGTCGTGTCCGCCCGCGCCGAGCGCCGCCACGTAGAGCCGGAGCCCCACGTGCAGCTGCGGCGCGGCGAGCCCCACGCCCTGGTACTCGCGCATCGTCTCGATCATGTCGTCCACGAGCTTCTGGAACTCGGGGCTGCGGATCTCGCCGGGCTCGACCGCGCGCGTGCGGGCGCGGAGCGTGGGGTGCCCCATGCGCGCGACTTTCAGAATGGACATGGGGGCATTATATTGGGATTGCCAGCGATGCACGAGTACACCTACCGCCATTGCCCGGCGTGCGGAGCGCCGCTCGAGCTCAGGCCGCTCAGGCGGAACGAGCCGGCGCGGCCGGTCTGCGCGGCCTGCGGGTTCGTCCACTACGCCAACCCGAAAGTGGCCGTCGGCACGATTCTGGAGGCAAACGACTCCACGCTCGTGGGTGTGGGGCGGAGCCCCACGTTGGGCGCGCCACGGGCGCGCCCCGCGCGAACGGAGTGGGGATCGCGGGGCCCCGCCCCTCGACAAGCTCAGGGCGCTCTGAGCGAGTCGAAGAGCGCGAGTGAGCGCGTCGGGGGGTCCGCGGGGGCGAAGCCCCCCGGATCTTTGTTAGTGCTGGTGCGGCGGGCGATCGAGCCGGGCTACGGCCGGTGGGTCTTTCCGGGCGGCTTCGTGGATCGGGGCGAGCCGCTCGAGGCGGCGGCCGTGCGCGAGGCGCGGGAGGAGACCGGCCTCGACGTGCACCTCGACGCGCTCGTCAACGTCTACTCGTACGCCGGCGCGCCGGTGGTCGTCGTGGTGTACGCGGCCACGGCCGTCGGCGGACGGCTGACGATTGACGAGGAGAGCCTCGAGGCGGCGCTCTTCCCGCCGGCTCGCCTGCCCTGGACCGAGCTGGCGTTCGACAGCACGCACGACGCGCTGCGCGACTACCTGGCCGGCCTGCGCCACCCGCTGCACGCGCCGGCGTCGAAATCGTAATCCCGGTTTCAGTTTTCGGCGCGCGGCCGGGCGCGACGCGGGCCGCAACCGCCCACGGAGGAACGTCGAAGCACGTCCCGGGACCTGGCATCGGCTCTGCACTCAAGGGCTCGGGGCTCAGGGCCCACGGCTCAGGTACTGTCACGCTGCCACGCTGAGCCGTGAGCCGTAAGCCGTGAGCCGTCTGGAGTGACCGATGAAGAAGAGCTTGGTTGGTCTGGCCGCGGCGACCGTCCTCGCGCTGGGCGCGGCCGGCTGCATCGGCATCGAGCACAAGACGACCGTCACGGGCCCCTCGAACGCCACGGACCTGGGGGCCCTGCTGGGCAGCTGGACGTCCTCGTCCGTGATGCCGTCGCCCCAGTCGTGCTCCAACTTCCAGTGGAGCGTGACGGACCAGCAGGGCACGTCGGCGTCGGGCACGTTCAGCGCCACGTGCCCGGGCGGGCTGACCCTGGCGGGCACCGCGCAGGGCACCCTGCTCGGCAACACCGTCTCGTGGACGGCCAACGGCAACGCGACCGCGCCGGGACTGCCGTCGTGCGCGTTCACGCTGACCGGCACCGCGGTGATCAACGGCAACCAGATCACCGTGCCCTACACGGGACAGACCTGCCTGGGCGCGGTGCAGGGCGAGGAGACGCTCAACCGGCATTAGGTCGCCGGAGGCCTGGGGCCGGGCCGTCCGTCACGCGGCGGTCGCGCCCACGGAACCACGATGACACGATGACGGCGGCTTGGCGTTCCACGGAGGGCACGATGTGCTGTCGCGCTGCATCACGTGTCCACGGATGAAGACCACGAAGCGCACGAGAGCCACGAAGTTCCGTCACGCCGCATCACGCGCGACGCTGCTTCGTGATCTCCTCATCCATCTATTTCAAGTGCAGGACTAGTTCAGGCTGGCGCCCTCGGCCGCCGGAGGCGGCCGGACTTCGAGGCCTTCGCGCCTTCGTGGTTGACGTACGTGGACCGCGAAGAGAGCGTGACCAAGTTGGGCGCCGCCCAGATGCCGCCCGCGGGCGGCAAGGCGATCACGCGAGCTGGTCGGCGCTCTTGGCTCCGTAGAACGAGAACCACGGGCTCGCGCCCTTGAGGCAGTCGTTCACGTTCTTGATGTTGCGGACGCCGTCCTTCTGGAGCCACGCACGGAACGCGTTCGCCCCGCCCTTCCCGTAGACGGGAATCCCTTCCTTCCACGTCGCGCGGCCGCACAGCACGCCCACGAACCGCACGTCCGACTCGCCGGCGAGGCGCAGCGACTCGGTGAACTCGGCGTTCGACACGCCGGCCGACAGGTAGATGAACGGCCGGGTGGCCACCTTGGCAGCGGCATGGAACGCCTTGATGGCCTCCTCCTTCGTGTAGGCCTTCTGCCCGGAGAACGACTGGGCGCCCTCGACGAACTTCATGTTGACGGGCACCTCGACCTTGAGGACGTCGGCGCCGTAGCGGTCCCTGGTGAACTCCTCCATGCTGCGCGTGACGACCTCGGGCTTCTTCTTCGCGTACTCGAAGCCCTTCTCGTCGGCGCCCTCCTCGTAGCCGACGAGCTCGAGGAAGAAGGGGATGTCGTTCGCGCGGCACTCGTCGCCGATGCGCTCGACCCAGGCGTGCTTCTGCTCGTTGATGGGCTTCGGGTCGAACGGCGTGTAGTAGAGGAGGATCTTCACGCAGTCGGCGCCCGCCTCCTTGAGCCGGCGCGCGGACCAGAGGTCGAGCAGGTCGGGCAACCGCCCGGGCCCGGTCTTGTCGTAGCCGGTCTTCTCGTAGGCCAGCAGCAGGCCGGCGTTCTTCGCCCGCCGCTTCGAGGCCGGCAGACCCCACTCGGGGTCCAGCAGGATGGCGCTCGCGTGCGGCGTGAGCACCTCGGCGACGAGCGACTTGAACTCCTCCATCATCCCGTCGGAGACGTCGCCGCCCTTCTCCTTGCCGAGCGCCTTCTTGAGCGACCCGCGCTGATCCATGGCCGCGGCGGCAATCACGCCGCGCGCGTCGGAGACCGCCTTCATGCCGGCCAGCTTGCCAGGTGTCAACTTCACGGGACCCCCCTTCCAGAATGCTGAATGCTGAATGCTGAATGCTGAATGCCGAATGCCGAATGCTGAATGTCGGATTATCGACGGCTTACGGCTCACGGCTCACGGCATGTCACGCTGTCACGCCGAGCCGGCGTGAGCCGTAAGCCCTGAGCCGTAAGGCGGCGTAAGCCGTGAGCCCTTAGCCTTGAGCCGTCGATTCTACCACCGGAAACTGGAACGTCTCCACGACGGCCGCGGCGGCCGCGGCCTCCACGATCGCGTCCACGTCGCCCAGCGCGCGTTCCGCCTCGACCACCTCGGCCGTGCGCGCGCGGGTCTCGGGGTGCTTCGGCGTGAACAGCGTGCAGCAGTCCTGGTCCGGGATGATCGAGATGGGGAACGTGCCGAGCCGCTCCGCCTCGGCGGTGATCTCGCTCTTGTCGAACCCGATGAGCGGCCGGAGCACGAGCATCGACACCACCTCGTTGATGACGGTCAGGTTCTCGAGCGTCTGCGACGCCACCTGGCCGACCGCCTCGCCCGTCACGAGCGCCTGCGCGCGCGCGGCGCGCGCGATCCGCTCGGCGATGCGCATCATCAGCCGCCGGTAGACGACGACGCGCAGCGGCGGCGGCACGGCCAGCACCACCTGCTGCTGCAGCTCGCCGAACGCCACGAGCGACAGGCGCGACCGGAGCTGATACCGCGTCAGCAGCGCCGCCAGCTCGCGCACCTTCTCCTGCGACGCGCGCGAGAGGATCGGGTAGCTGTGGAAGTGCACGAAGTGCACGCGGCACCCGCGGCGCATCATGCGGAACGCCGCCACCGGCGAGTCGATGCCGCCCGACAGCAGGCAGACGACGCGGCCGCTCACGCCGACGGGCAGCCCGCCCAGCCCGCGGTCCTTGCCGAAGAAGTAGAACGCCTCCTTCGAGAGCAGCTCCACGTGGATCGTCAGCTCGGGGTGGCCGAGGTCCACCTTCCAGCCGCGCGCCAGCTTGATCCGCCCGCCGACCTCCCGCTCGATCTCGGGCGACGTCAGGGGAAACCGCTTGTCGGCGCGCCGCGCGGACACCCGGAAGCTCGACGTCTCGCGGTCGCCCAGGTCCTTCAGGATCTCGGCGGCCAGCGCGTCGAGGTCGAGCGCGGTGCGGCCCGCCCGGGCGAAGTTGCCGATGCCGAACGTCCGGGCCAGCCGCTCCTTCACCGCGTCCCAGTCCGCCGCGGGTCCCAGCACGACCTCGATCCGGCCCATCAGCGGCCGCACCTCGCGCACGTCGAGGTCGGCGGTGGCCTCGCGCAGGTTCCGCACCAGCCGGTTGATGAAGTACGGCCGGTTGCGGCCCTTCAGGGCGATTTCCTGGTAATGGACGACGATCGATTTCATGTCAGTCGGCGCTGGGGGCTGGAGCCGCCTTCGCTCTTCGACCTTCGGCGAGCCAGGGACTGGGGGCTCCGCCCCCCGCTCCGCGTCCTCGCTCATGGCTCAGGCGGTGCATACGGTGCATCGTGCACCGCCGTGCACAAGGGGTGCGAGGTGGCGCGATAGCTTCGCTGACGCGCGGCATCATTCAAAGGAAGACGCGCCCCGGCGTCAGTCTCGGCGCCTCCTCGCACGTTGCACCCTGCACGTTGCACGCTGCACCTGGACGCCCAGGTCGAAGACCTGGGCCACCCGTCAGCTCCCCAGCGCGGCCTCCGCGGCCCAGTGGCCGCTGACCACGGCGCTCTCGATGGTACCCGGCAGGCCGGTGTCGATCCAGTCTCCGGCCAGGAAGAGGCCCTGGACGGGCGTGCGCGTGCCGGGGCGCGCGGGCTGGCCGGGCGCCAGGGAGAAGGTGGCGCGCTTCTCGCGGATCGCGGTGCCGCGCACGAGCCGCGCCGCGGCGGCGCGCGGCAGCATCTGTCCGATCTCCCACGCCGCCCGGCTGACGATCTCGTCGTTCCCCAGGCCGACCAGCTCGCGCGCGCCGCTCGCGACGACCGACAGGTGCGAAGCCGACTCGCCGAACGCCGCGCGCTTGTCGAACACCCAGTGCATGGACGAGCCGTGCAGGCCGAGGAAGGGCTCGTCCATCACCACGCGGTCGTACCACAGGTTCACGGTCACGATGGGCAGCGACTCGAGCCGCGTCGCGCGCTCGAGGGTTTCCTCGAGCGATGGCGCGAGCGGCGCGCCGCGCACGAAGAGCGGCGCGAGCGCGTACCACGGCACCGCCGCGACGACGGTACGCGCGAGGAAGCGGTCGTCGCCGACCTGCACGCCGCGCAGGCGGTCGCCCTCGACCAGCACCGACGCGAGGGCGCTCGTGCGGACCGCGCCGCCGCGCGCCTCGATGAAGGCGCGCGCGGGCTCGGCGTACATCAGGTGGAGCGGCCGGGCGGGCAGCCCGATGGCCGAGTCGCGCGGGTCGTCGCCGAACAGGCCCGCGAGCACGCGCACGAAGGGCCGCGCCGCCGCCTCGGCCGGCGACTGGTTCAGCGCCGCGACCGCGAGCGGATGCCACAGCCGCTCGCAGAGCGCCGGGCTCTGGCCGTTCAGCCGCAGCCACGTGGCGACGGTCTCGCCGGGCGACGCCACCTCCCGGACCGGCGCGCGCCCGCGCGTCCCGCCTCGGGCCTGGGCGCGCGCCAGCTTCAGCGGACCCGCCAGCTTCAGCGCCGACAGGCGATCGCGGAAGCCGAGCGCGCTCCAGTCGAGCACGGCGCCCAGCAGGTGCAGCGGCGCGGGCAGCGGCGGGCACCTGAGCTCGGTCCGCCCGCCGCCGGCGTC
>JAHECP010000128.1 GCA_024641665.1 Acidobacteriota bacterium | reverse complement strand
GCTCGCCGGCGCCGGGCTCGGCGGCCGGCTGCCCGAGATCGCGCGCTGGGTCGTCGGCCGCACCCACTGAGCCGCCCATGCCCCGGGTCCGTCTCGACACGCTCCTCGTCGCGCGGGGGCTGGCCGCCTCCCGCGAGCGCGCCCGCGCGATCATCCTCGCGGGCGACGTGCGGGTGAAGGGCCGGCGCGCCGACAAGGCGGGCCAGCTCGTCGCCGACGACGCCGAGGTGACGCTGGCGGCGCCGGACCATCCCTACGTCGGACGCGGCGGCCTCAAGCTCGCGCACGCCCTCGAGGCCTTCCACCTCGACGTCACCGGACGCCTCGCGCTCGACGTCGGTGCGTCCACCGGCGGATTCACCGACGTGCTCCTCCGTGCCGGCGCCGCGCGCGTCGTCGCGCTCGACGTCGGGCACGGCCAGCTCGACTGGTCCCTGCGGACCGACCCGCGCGTCGTGACGATCGAGCGGGTGAACGCCCGCACGCTCACGCCCGACGACCTCCCGCCGGGCTGCCGCCTCTTCGGGATCGTCACGATCGACGTCTCGTTCATCTCCCTCCGCCTCATCCTGCCCGTGCTGCCGCCGCTGCTCGCGCCCGGCGCCGACGTCGTCGCGCTCGTCAAGCCGCAGTTCGAGGCCGGCCGACGCGAGGTCGGCAGGGGCGGGCTGGTGACCGACGCGGGCGTGCACGAGCGCGTCATCGAGGAGGTGACCGAGGCCGCAAATCGGATAGGATTGGCACGAGTGGCCCGCACGCCCTCGCCGATTGCGGGCGCGGAGGGCAACCGCGAGCACTTCCTGCACCTGCGGGCCGTGGCCGCGGCCGCGCCCTGACGGGAGGCTCGTGACCAGGCCCGCGCGGACGACGCTGCCATGGTGAACCACGACTCGCCACCGAGACCGGTCCGCACCGTCGGGCTGGTCGCCCGCTCGGATCTCCAGGCCGCCGCCGGACTGCTCGGGGACGCCGTGACGTGGCTCGAGCAGCGGGGCGTGTCGGTCCTGTGCGACGAGGTCACCTCCGCGCTCACCCACCGCACGCAGCCCCCGGTCGCCAAGGACCAGCTGCCGCATCACGTCGATCTGGTGATCGTGCTCGGCGGAGACGGCACGCTGCTGTCGATGGCCGACCGCATCGCCACCTCCGGCGCCGACGTGCCGATCATGGGCGTGAACTTCGGCAGCCTCGGCTTCCTGACCGAGATCACGCTGCAGGAGCTCTACCCGACGCTCGAGCTCGTGCTGGCCGGCCGGGCGCGCGTCGACGCGCGCCTGATGATGCGCGCGCGCGTCACGCGCGGCGACGAGGTGCGCGCCGACCACCTGGTGCTGAACGACGTCGTCGTCAACCGCGGCGCCAGCTCGCCCATCATCGACCTGTCGGTGTCGGTGGGCTCGAAGTTCGTCACGCACGTTCGGGCGGACGGCCTGCTCATCGCGAGCCCGACCGGGTCGACCGCCTACAACCTCGCGTGCGGCGGCCCGATCGTGCACCCGGCCGTGGACGCGTTCGTGCTCACGCCCATCGCCCCTCACACCCTGACCAACCGCCCCGTGGTCATTCCGGCCACCGACGAGGTCCGTGTGCAGCCCGCCATCGAGCTGCCCGGCGACGAGGTCGTGGCCAGCTTCGACGGCCAGCACGGCCTGCAGCTCGCCGACGGCGACGTCGTCAGCGTCGTCGCCGCGACGCCCCCCCTGCGGCTGGTCCGCTCCTCGACGCGCACCTACTTCGAGGTGCTGCGGCAGAAGCTGAAGTGGGGGGAGCGATAGAGAGAATGCTGAACGTCGAATGGAGAGTGTCGAATTCGAATGTCGAATTCGAGTGTCGAGTTTGAATGTCGAAGTGGAACGTCGAATGTTGAGTGTCGAACATTCGACATTCCACATTCAGCATTCCCATTCGACATTCCGCATTCGACATTCGCCATTCGCCATTCGCCATTCTCACCTTCTCTCCCTGAAGTACCGCACTTGATACTTCCGCACGTTCGCGTTGTGCTCGCGCAGCGTGGACGCGAAGACGTGCGAGCCGTCGTTGCGGCTGACGAAGTACAGGTAGTCCACGCCGGCCGGGTGCACGGCGGCCTCGAGCGCCGGGCGGCCGGGCGCGGCGATGGGACCGGGCGGGAGCCCGGGGTACCGGTAGGTGTTGTAGGGCGAGTCGAGCGACAGGTCCCGGCGGTGCAGGTTGCCGTCGTAGGTGCCGGCGCGCTCGAGCGCGTAGATGATCGTCGGGTCACACTGCAGGAGCATGTGCCGCCGGAGGCGGTTGCGGTACACGGCGGCCACGAGCCGTCGCTCGTCGGCGCGCGCCGTCTCCTTCTCGACGAGCGACGCCAGCGTGACGACCTGCCGGACGGTGAGGCCCTGGCCGGCCGCGGTCTCGCGCAGCGCGCGCGGGAACGCCTCGCGGAACCGCGCCACCATCAGGCGCACGAGCTGCCCGGCGGGCGCGCCGCGCGGCAGCGCGTAGGTGTCCGGAAAGAGGTAGCCCTCCAGGTCGATCGCCTCCGCGTCGAGGTCCTCGACGAGAGCGGCGTCACCGGCCGCGGCCGTGAAGTCGGCGGCCGTGCCGAAGCCGGCCTGCGCGTAGACCTCGGCCATCCCGGTAATCGTCAGGCCCTCGGGAAAGGTGATCGGCCAGAGGTGCACCTCGCCGCGCGCCAGCTTCTCCACGACGTCCACGGCGCTGACGGGGCGGTCGAACTGGTACTCGCCCGCCTGCAGCCGCCGCGTGGCGCTGCGCCGCCACACCGCCCAGCGGAACACGCGGACGTCGCGCACGACGCCGGCGTCGACCAGCCGGCGTCCGATGGTCACGACGCCGCTTCCCGGCTGGATCACCACGAACCGGGCGGCGCTCGGGCCGCGATAGGGCGTGCGCGCCTCGCGGTCGAGCCACGCCGCGACGCCCCAGAGGCTGGCTGCGGCGACGACCAGCACGACGAGGGCCGCAATCAGGACGCGCCGCATCTCACGCCTCGGGCTCCGCCACGTCGGCCGGGGACGGCCGCGTCTGATCCAGGTAGTCCTGCAGGATGACGGCCGCCGCGGCGGCGTCGATCAGCGCCTTGCGCTTCCGCCAGTCGCGTTCCCGCCGCGCCAGGCGGCTCTCGGCCTCGGCGCTCGACAGCCGCTCGTCCTGGAGCGCGACGGGCACCGCCACGCGGGCGCGCAGCCGCTCGGCGAACGCCTGCACGCGGACCGTCAGATCGTTCGGCGTGCCGTCGAGACGCCGCGGCAGCCCGATGACCACGACGGCGAGGCCGTCCGCTTCGGCGGCCAGCGCGGCGATCTGGTCCGCCAGGTCCTTGGCGAGCTTGTCGTCGTGCCCGGCGCGCGCGAGGGTGCGCCAGGGACGCGCGAGCGTGCCGGACGGGTCCGAGAGCGCCAGCCCGATCCGCCGCTCGCCGTAATCGATGCCGAGCGCGCGCATGACGCCAGCGTAGCACAGCGCCCGGCCCGGACCTGGCCGATCGCCGGATGACCGACGGCCGGCTCCCCACCTGTGCGACGATCGCCGCGGAGGGCGGACTCGACCCGGTGGCTTCGACGGCGCCGCCACGGCGCGCGTGCTGATCGCGAGCCGGACGATTGCGGTGCCGGAGACCCGGCTGATCGACATCACGCCGACGGTGCTACAGTATTTCTGCGTGCCGAACCTGCTTCCGCTGTTGTTCGCCCTGGCCGTCGGCGTCGGGGGACCCCAGGTGCCGCCCGCCCAGGTGCCGTCCGCCCGGGCGCCGGATGCGCCCCAGGCGCCGGACGCCGCCCAGGTGGAGGCCGCGCGGGCGCGCGCGCAGGCGCTGGCCGACCGCGCGACCGCGCGCATGCAGGCGCTGCAGCGCGAGGCCGACACCCTGGCGTCCCGCGAGCGGACGCTGCTCGTCGAGCTGCGCCAGCTCGAGGTGCAGCGCGACCTCAAGGCGGCCGAGGTCGCCCGCGTCGACGCCACCCTCCAGACGACGCTGGCCGACATCGCGCGGACCGAGGCGGAGACGCGGCGTCTCGAGGAGACGGTGGCCCGGCAGAAGCCCGCGATCCGCGCCCGGCTGATCGCGCTCTACAAGCTGGGGCGCCCGGGCTACTGGCGTCTGCTGCTCAACGTGAACGACCTGCGCGCCGTCGGCCGGGCCTACCGGAGCGTTTCGGAACTGGCGCGCCAGGATCAGGTCCGCATCGCGGAGCACCGGCGCACGCTGGCCGCGCTCGCCGAGTCGCAGCAGGCGCTGGCCGCCAAGGAGGCGGAGACGCGCGAGCTGCGCGCGAAGGCGCAGGCCGCGCGCGCGGCGCTCGCCCAGGCGGCCGCCGCGCGCCAGGCGCGCCTCGACGAGATCGACGCCCAGCGCGACCTTACGGCGCAGCTCACCGGCGAGCTGCAGGTCGCGCGGCAGCAGCTGCAGAACGCGCTCGCCGAGATCGCCCGGGGCGGCGCGCCCCACGTGAGCCTGCCGCTCAAGCCCTTCCGCGGCGACCTGGACTGGCCGGTGGACGGCCGGGTCGTGGCCCGGTTCGCCGGCGCGCCCGGCGGGCGCACCGACCAGGCGATCCAGCGGAACGGCATCGAGATCGAGGCCGCCGAGGGCACCTCGGTGCGCGCCGTCCACGGCGGCACGGTGGCCTTCGCCGACGCGTTCACCGGCTACGGCTACCTGATCATTGTCGACCACGGCCACGAGGCCTACTCGCTCTACGGCTACCTGGGCGCCCTGTCGGTGCACAAGGGCGACCAGGTGGATCGCCACGCCGTGCTCGGCGCGGTGGGCCGCCCGCCCACCGGGGAGACCCCGCGGCTCTACTTCGAAATCCGCGTCGACGGCCAGCCGGTCGATCCCGTAGAATGGTTGAAACGGCGTTGACACCCCTGCGACCCGAGGCGCCCCCGCGGAAGGGCGCCGGCAGGAACCGTCCAGCATGAGCCTTCGAAGCCGCATCGCGGTCCTCTCCGTCTCCGCGCCGATCCTGGCGTTCGTGCTCGTCGGCGGGCTGCTGAGCAAGGTCTCGGCCCGGCCGAGCGACTACCAGCGCCTGCGCGTCTTCCAGGACGTCGTACAGCTCATCCTCACGGGGTACGTCGAGGAGGTGAACGTCGATCACGTGATGGAGGGCGCGCTCCGCGGGCTGTCCGACGGCCTCGACGCCGACAGCGCCTACCTGACGCCCGAGGAGACGGCCGCGGTCGAGCGGGGCGATCCCCTGCCCGCCGCCGGTGTCGGGATCTCGCTCACGCGGCAGTACTACCTGCGCGTGATCGCGGCGCGCGACGACTCGCCCGCCGCGCGCGCCGGCGTGCGCGCGGGCGACTACATCCGCGCCATCAACGGCAAGGCCACGCGCGATCTCTCGGTGTTCGAGGGCCGGCGCCTGCTGCACGGCGAGGCCGGCACCAAGGTGTCGCTGATGGTCATCCGCGGCAACGCGGCCGACCCGCACGAGATGGAGCTCGTGCGCGAGGTGCCGCCGGCGCCCGCCGTCACCGGCGAGATGATCCGGCCGCACGTGGGGTACGTACGCGTGACCGCGTTCGGACCGGCCATCCCCGACGCGCTCGCCCGGGAGGTCGGTGCGCTGCAGCAGGCCGGCGCCGAGCGCGTGCTCGTCGATCTGCGCGGCACCGCCGAGGGCGATCTCGACACGGGGCTCGACGCCGCGCGGCACTTCGTCGCGTCCGGCACGCTCGCCATCCTCTCGTCGCGCGAGCACGAGCGGCAGCCCATCGACGCCAAGCCGGGCGACGGGAGTGTCACCGAGCCCGTGACGATCCTCACCACGCACGGCACGGCCGGTGCGGCGGAGCTGTTCGCCGCCGCGCTCGCCGGCAACGGCCGCGCCGACGTCGTCGGCGAGCAGACGGCCGGACGGGCCGCGCTCCAGAAGCTGGTCACGCTGCCCGAGGGACGCGGCCTCTGGCTCACCTGGGCGCGCTACCTGACGCCGGCCGGCGATCCGCTGCACGCGCACGGCCTCGCGCCCACCGAAGAGGTCGCGGCGCCCGAGGTGGACTTCGGCGAGCCGGCGCCCACGACCGATCCCATCCTCGACGCGGCGCTCGCGCGCGTGACGGCGAAGATCAAGGCGCCCGCATGAGGCGCGCGCGGACGCGACGGGCCGCACCACCCGCCCAAACGCGCCGTCGAATCGCCGATTCTCGCTTGACAGTGTCAGGACCCTCGCGTATAACCGCTGGCGTCGGCGCACGTGCGGTGGTTCGATCGCTCGTTCCCGCGCCGTGATTCGGAGGCATCATGAACAAGCAGGAACTGATTTCGCAGATCGCCAAGGACACCGGCATCACCAAGGTCGCCGCCGCCGGCGCCGTCGACTCGTTCTTCGCCGGGCTCGTGAAGTCGCTGAAGAAGGGACAGTCCATCACCTTCGTCGGCTTCGGCACGTTCAAGACCGTCCAGCGGAAGGCGCGCACCGCGCGCAACCCGCAGACCGGCGCCCCCATCAAGATCCCGAAGCGCAAGGCCGTGCGGTTCACCGCCGGCAAGGCGCTCAAGGCGGCCGTCAACTAGCTCCCGCATCGGGCCCCGCCCGGGGCCCCCGCGCCGAAGGCTGGGAGGCCGTAGGCCTCCCGCCCGACCGGCCGACGGTCTCGACCGCCGGGTGGTCGCGCTACACGCGCGGCTTTCGAATTGACTCCCCCGCGAGCCCGTTGTTATACTGGCCGTTCGGGTAAGGCCAAGTGTTTTCAAGAGATAGGCGCGTAGCTCAGTTGGTTAGAGCGCCTGCTTGACACGCAGGAGGTCGGCGGTTCGAGTCCGCCCGTGCCTACCACGTCAGCACGAAGCTGATCGGCCGCCCGCAGTTCGTGGCCGCGCCCGTGCGGCGCGTCGTGCGGCCCTCGGCGTTCGCCGCCCGTCACCCACGGACGTTCATCTTCCGTCATCACGACCCGCGATGGATCAGGTCACCGTCACGCTGCCCGACGGCTCGAGTCGCCGCGTGCCGTCCGGCACGCCTGTGAGCGACGTCGCCGCCGCGATCTCGCCGCGCCTGGCCAAGGCGGCCCTCGCCGCGAAGGCCGGCGACCGCCTCGTCGACCTGTCGTTCCACCTCGACGCGGACGCGTCGGTCCGCCTGGTCACGCCCGAGAGCCCCGAGGCGCTGGACCTCTACCGGCACAGCACGGCACACCTGATGGCGGCTGCGGTCACCGCCCTCTACCCCGGCACGCAGTGCGGCATCGGCCCGGCCACCGACGAGGGCTTCTTCTACGATTTCGTCGTCGAGCGCCCGTTCGTGCCCGAGGACCTCGAGCGGATCGAGCAGAAGATGCGGGACCTGGCCGCCGCGGACCTGCCCTACGAGCGCCAGATGTGGCCGCGCGAGGAGGCGATGCGCTTCTTCGGCTCGCGCGGCGAGCCGCTGAAGGTACAGCTCATCGAGGAGAAGACCGCGGGCCAGCGCGAGGTGTCCTGCTACACGATCAAGGACCGCGACACCTTCGTCGATTTCTGCACCGGGCCGCACGTGCCGTCCACGGGCCGGCTGAAGGCCTTCAAGCTGCTGTCGGCCTCGAACGCGTACTGGAAGGGCGACGCGCGCAACCAGCCGATGCAGCGGATCTACGGCACGGCCTTCGCCAGGGAGGCCGACCTCAAGACGCACCTCGAGCGGCTCGAAGAGGCCAAGCGGCGCGACCACCGGAAGCTCGGCCGCGAGCTCGGCCTGTTCATGTTCCACCCGTGGGCCCCGGGCGAGCCGTTCTGGCTGGCGAAAGGCACCGTGCTGGTGAACCTGCTGGCCGACTACATGCGGAACGTGCTCCGCTCCGAGGGCTACATCGAGCTGCGCACGCCGCTCGTGTTCAACAAGGCGCTGTGGGAGACCTCCGGGCACTGGACGCACTACCGCGAGAACATGTTCCTCATCGACGCCGAGGGCGACGAGGCCTCGGGCGTGAAGGCGATGAACTGCCCGGGCCACATGCTGGTCTTCGCGTCCGAGGTCCGCAGCTACCGCGATCTGCCGCTGCGCTACCACGATCAGAGCGTGCTGCACCGGATGGAAGCGTCGGGCGTGTTGAGCGGGCTGACGCGCGTGCGCGAGTTCATCATGGACGACGCGCACATCTTCATCACCGAGGGCCAGATCGGCGAGGAGATCGAGCGCCTGCTGCGGCTGGTCGCACGCGTCTACGCGGACTTCGGCCTGGTCCCGGAGATGAAGTTCTCCACGCGGCCCGCGGAGTTCATGGGCGAGGTGGCCACGTGGGACCACGCCGAGCGCGAGCTGAAGCGCGCGCTCGAGGCCGCCGGCCAGCCCTACGGCGTCAAGGAGGGCGACGGCGCCTTCTACGGGCCGAAGATCGACTTCTCGGTGACCGACGCCATCGGCCGCAAGTGGCAGTGCGCCACCATCCAGCTCGACTACCAGCTGCCGCAGCAGTTCCAGCTGAAGTACATCGGCGCCGACAACGCCGAGCACCGGCCGGTCGTCATCCACCGCGCGATCTTCGGCAGCTTCGAGCGGTTCATCGCGCTCCTGATCGAGCACTACGCGGGCGCGTTCCCGCTGTGGTTCTCGCCCGTCCAGGCGGTCGTGCTGCCGATCGCCGACCGCCACCTGCCCTACGCCGAGACGGTGCGGGCGCAGCTGGCCTCGGCCGGCCTGCGCGTCCAGGTCGACGGACGGCAGGAGAAGATCGGGTATAAGATCCGTGAGGCGCAGCTGCAGAAGGTGCCGTACATGCTGGTGACGGGCGACCGCGAGGTCGAGCAGGGCACCGTGGGCGTTCGCAGCCGGAGCGCCGGCGACCTCGGTCCCCGGCCCCTCGGCGAATTCGTGAACGCGGCGCTCGACGAGGTGGGCCGCAAGGCCCGGACGCCGGGACTCGGGGCGTAACCCCGGTCCGTCTCCAAAGGAGGGACATATCGCTTTCGATCGAGGTCGGGGCCGGCGCGACGATCGCGTCCGGGTTCGCATCAACGAACGCATCCGGGTTCGGGAAGTCCGCGTCATCGACGACGAAGGCCAGCAGCTGGGCATCATGGCCCCGCCGCAGGCGCTCGCGGTCGCCCGGCAGAAGGGGCTCGACCTGGTCGAGATCTCCCCGACCGCCAACCCGCCGGTCTGCCGGATCATGGACTACGGCCGGTACCAGTACCTGGAGCAGAAGCGGGCCCGGCAGGCCCGCAAGCACCAGAAGGTGATCGAGGTCAAGGAGATCAAGTTCCGGCCGAAGGTCGACGAGCACGACTACCAGTTCAAGAAGAAGCACATCGAGCGGTTCCTCGAGGACGGAGACAAGGTCAAGGCGACCATCTTCTTCCGCGGCCGCGAGATGGCGCATCCGGAGATCGGCCGGCGGATTCTCCAGCGGCTGGTCGAGGATCTGGCGGAGGTCGCCACGCCGGAGACGATGCCGCGGATGGAGGGCAACCAGATGCACACCATCCTCACCGGCAAGAGCGGCGCGCGGAGGAGCTGACCGGAATCGTACTTTGCACGGCGGGGCCGGCGGGCCCCGCGAGGATACGAGGATCATGCCGAAGTTGAAGACGCATCGCGGGGCGGCCAAGCGGTTCAAGAAGACCGCCACCGGCAAGTTCGTGCGCAGCAAGGCGTTCAAGCAGCACATCCTGACGTCGAAGTCGCGCGGCCGGAAGCGGAGCCTGCGGGGGACGACGGTCGTCGCGGACGCGGACGCCGCGCGCCTCGCCCGCATGCTCCCGTACAAGTAACCGAAGACTGCAGAGAACGACTCCGGGGCGCGCGGCCCGACACCGGACCGCGCGCCCCGTTGGTTCACGGAGAGCGAGACGATGCCGCGAGTGAAGCGAGGAAACGTCCGGCGGGCGAAGCGCAAGAAGCTGCTCGCTCGGGCCAAAGGGTTCTACGCCAACAAGAGCAAGCTGTATCGCGCCGCCAAGGAGTCGGTCGACACGGCGCTCAAGTACGCCTTCGTCGGCCGGCGGCGCAAGAAGCGCGATTTCCGCCGCCTGTGGGTGGTGCGCATCAACGCCGCCGCGCGCGAGCACGGGCTGACCTACGGGCAGCTCATCAGCGGTCTGAAGGCGGCCGGCGTCGCGCTGGACCGCAAGAGCCTGGCGGACCTGGCGGTCAGGCAGCCGGCGGCCTTCGGTCACCTGGCGGCCAAGGCCAAGGCGGCGCGTCCGGGTCCGACGGCCCGGCCGGCGTGACCGACCCCGCCAGCCTCGAACGGGTGCGCGCCGAGTTCCTCGACGAGCTCGCGCGCGCGGCGTCCGACGCCGATCTGCGCGCCCTGCGCGACCGGTACCTCGGGCGCAAGTCCGGCGTCGTCACCTCCGTGATGAAGGCGGTCGCCGCCGCGCCGGCCGGGGACCGGCCGGCGCTCGGCCGCCTCGCCAACGAGCTCAAGCGCGACATCGACGCGCGGATCGCCGAGCGCCGCGAGGCGCTCGCGGCCCTGGGCTCCGCGATCCCGCGGGTGGACGTCACCCTGCCCGGGCGCCAGCCGCTCACCGGCCGCTGTCACCCCCTCACCCAGATGCGCGAGCGCATCGAGGAGATCTTCCTGCGCATGGGCTACGAGGTCGTGGAGGGTCCGGAGCTCGAGGACGACTACCACAACTTCGAAGCGCTCAACATGCCGGCCGATCACCCGGCGCGCGACATGCAGGACACGCTCTACCTCGCCGCGCCGGTCGTGTCCGAGTCGCACACGGCGACGGTGCTGCGCACGCACACCTCGGGCATGCAGATCCGGTACATGCAGGCGCACCAGCCGCCGGTGCGCATCGTCTCGCCCGGCCGCGTCTACCGCCGCGACAACTTCGACCTCACGCACACGCCGATGTTCTCGCAGGTCGAGGGGCTCGTGGTCGGCGAGGGGGTGACGCTCGGCGATCTGAAGGGCACGCTCGCCTCGTTCGCCCGCGACTTCTTCGGCCCGGACACGGCCGTCCGCTTCCGGCCGAGTTTCTTTCCGTACACCGAGCCGAGCGCCGAGCTCGACGTCAGCTGCTTCCAGTGCGGCGGCCGCGGCTGCGGGGTCTGCAAGCGCACCGGCTGGCTCGAGGTCCTCGGCTCGGGCATGGTGCACCCGGCGGTCTTCGAGGCGGTCGGCTACGACCCCGAGCGCTACACCGGGTTCGCGTTCGGCATGGGCATCGAGCGGGTCGCGCTGCTCAAGTACGGCGTCGACGACATCCGACAGTTCTACGAAGGCGACCTGCGTTTCCTGGAGCAGTTTCCCGCGTGAAGATCGTCGTTCCGTGGCTGCGCGAGCTCGTCGAGGTTCCCGTCGGCACGCCGGAGCTGGCCGACACGCTCGGCCTGCGCGGGTTCGAGGTGGCCGAGGTCGACCGCGCGAGGGACGTCATCGACTTCGAGATCACCGCCAACCGGCCCGACTGCCAGAGCGTCATCGGGATCGCGCGCGAGGTGTCGGCCGCGTTCGACACGCCGCTCCGGCCGATCGACGCGGGCCCCGTGGCCCGCGCGGCGGCCGACCCCGCCACGGCCGCGACCGTGACGATCGAGGACCCCGTCGGGTGCCCGCGCTACGTCGGCCAGGTGGTGCGCGTCGCGATCGGTCCGTCGCCCGGCTGGCTGGCCGACCGCCTGCTCGCCGCCGGCGTGCGCCCGATCAACAACGTGGTGGACGTCACCAATTACGTGCTGCTCGAGATCGGGCAGCCCATGCACGCGTTCGACCTCGAGCGGCTCGCGGGCCGCGCGGTCCGCGTGCGGCGCGCCCGCCCGGGCGAGACGCTGACGACCCTCGACGGTCAGGCGCGGACGCTGGCGCCCGACATGCTCGTCATCGCCGACGCCGAGCGCCCCCAGGCAATCGCGGGCGTGATGGGCGGCGCCGCGTCCGAGGTGGGCGACCGCACGCGGCTGGTGCTGCTCGAGAGCGCCTGCTTCCAGGCGGCCTCGGTGCGCCGCACGAGCCGGCAGCTGGCGCTGAAAACCGAGGCGTCGATCCGGTTCGAGCGTGGCGTGGATCCCGGGGCGCCGCTCGTCGGGATCGAGCGGGCGTGCACGCTGCTCGTCCGCATCGGCGCCGGCGAGCCGATCGGCCAGGCGCTCGACCGCCATCCCGCGCCGCCGGCGCCGCGCGCCGTCCGGCTGCGCCGCGCGCGCCTCTCGGGCCTGCTGGGGTTCGAGATCGAGGCCGCCGACGTCGAGCGCATCCTGCCCCGCCTGGGCTTCACGCTCGCGCGCGAGGCCGACGGCTGGACGGTGGGCGTGCCGACGTTCCGCGGGGACGTCACGCGCGAAGTGGACCTCATCGAGGAGGTCGGGCGCCACGTCGGGTACGACCGCGTGCCCGAGACGTTCCCGGTGCTCGATCGCGTCCAGCGCGGCCTCGACCCGCGCGCGGGCTGGGACCGGCTCGCGCGCCGGGTGCTCGCCGGCGCCGGCGCCTTCGAGACGATGAGCTTCGCGTTCATCGAGCGCGCGGCCGCCGAGCCGTTCGTCGCCGACGAGCCCGATACGCTCGTCGCCATCGCGAACCCGCTGTCGGAGAAGTTCGCCGTGCTGCGGCCGTCGCTCCTGCCCGGTCTCGTGGACGCGGTCGGGTACAACCGGCGGCGCGAGCGGCGCGACGCGCGGCTGTTCGAGACGGGCCGGTGCTTCTCGACGCGGATCGCGGAGCGACGCCGCGTGGCGTTCGCCTGGACCGGTGCCGCGGCGGACGAGCACTGGAGCGGCACCGCGCGGGCCGTGGACTTCTTCGACGCCAGGGGCCTCGTCGAGACGCTGTGCCAGGCCTTCGGCGCCGCGATCGACTGCGTGCCGGCCGAGCGCCCGTACCTGGTCGCCGGACGCACCGCGGAGGTCCGCCTGGCGTCGTCGGGCACGACGATCGGCGTCCTCGGCCAGCTCTCCCCGGCCGTGGCGGCCGCCCGCGACCTGCCCGCGGGCGACGAGGTGTACGTGGCGGAACTCGACCTCGAGCCCCTCGGCCGCGCGGCGGCGGCGCTGGCGGACCTGCGTGTGCAGCCGCTCCCACGCCATCCGTCGGTCGTGCGCGACCTCTCGCTCGAGCTGGACGAGCGCTTGCCGGCGGCCGCCGTTCGTGGCACGATCCGTCAGGCTGCACCAGAGACGCTCGCGAGCGTGCGCGAGTTCGACCGCTATCAGGGCACGGGCGTGCCGGAGGGACGCGTGAGCCTGTCCTTCCGGCTGACGTTCCGCGACCCGGAGCGGACGCTGACCGACGCCGAAGTGCAGCAGGCGATGGACCGGATCGTCGCGGCGGTGACCGCGGCACACGGCGCGACGCGGCGCTGACGCCGACGCGATCGCCCGGCGGACAGGACGCCCGCGGCCCGGCGGGCCGGCGGCGAGCAACCTCGAGAGACGTCATGGCAAAGACGGCACGGACGCTGGATCTCGAGCCCATCGACCGGCTCGAGGAAAAGGTGAAGCTCCTGGTCGGCGTGGTCGAGCGGCTGCGCGGCGAGCAGGCCCGGCTCGCCGACGACAACGCCCGGCTGACCCGCGAGCTGCAGTCGGCCGAGGCCCGGCTCGCCACGCTCGCGCAGGAGACGACCGAGATGGCCGCGCTGCGCAGCGAGCGCGACGAGGTCCGGACGCGGGTGGCCGACATGCTCGCGCAACTCGAGAGCCTGAACCTCTGATTCCCGGCCGGCGGCGGGTCCCACCCGCCGCGACCGCGATGGTCGCCATGGATCGCACCGGTTCGCACGTCGTCTCGGTGGAGATCGCCGGCCAGCACTACCCGATCCGCAGCAACCTGGACCCGGGGTACGTGGCCGAGCTGGCGGCGTACGTGGACGAGCGGGTGCGCGCCGCCTCGCAGGAGGCGGCGTCGGCGGATCTCATCAAGGTCGCAGTGCTGGCCGCGCTCAACATCGCCGACGAGTACTTCCGCTGCCGCGCGGCGACGACGACCCAGAGCGGCCGGCTGCGCGAACGCGCGGAAACCCTTGAGCGCCTGTTGGATGGCGCCCTCGCCGAAGCCGGCCTGGACCGCTAACCTTCCTGCTTGCCCCGCTCCGCGCGATCATTCTAAGATCGGTGCGGGCATCTGCCGTGCTCGTGATGGTTCGGAGGCTCGGTTGAGCCAACGTTAAACCCAAGCGAATTGCGACACCGCGCGCGTGTGCATGCCTCCGCGGGAGGAAGCCTGGAGCGCGGCGAACACAGCGATTCCACCTGCTCTGAGCAGGTTCATCCAGTCTCCCCACACGGCACAGCGGAGGCCCCGTTGCTCCTGCCGTCGTGTCGCGGCGCACGCGGAGTTGCCCGTCGGCGCCACCGTCAACAGCAAGTGCACCGTCATGGGTGGCCGATGGAGGCACGCCATGGGTGATTTGTCCATCGGTTACCTGGCCACGATCGTGTTCTCGGTCGTCGCGGCGGGCGCCGTCTACGCCTACTGGCTCGCGAACCGCAAGCGGATCGCGGCCGAAACCGTGGGGCGGGCCGAGGAGCAGGCGCTGCGCATCCTGCGCGACGCGGAGCGCGACGCCGAGGCCCGGCGGAAGGAAGCGCTGCTCGAAGCCCGGGAGAAGGCGCACGAGATCCTCGCCGACGCCGGGCGTCAGGCGGCGGTCCGGACGCAGGAAGTCGAGGCCCGGACCCACGCGATCGCCGGCGAGCAGCGCGCGCTCGCCGACCGGATGGCCGCCGCCGAGCGTCTCGAGAAGGACGTCGCCGCCCGCGTCCGCGCCCTCGAGGCGAGCGAGCGCGCGGCGGCCGACGCGCAGGCCAGGGCCGAGGCGCTCGTGATCGAGCGCAACCGCGAGCTGCAGCGCGTGGCGGGCCTCAGCGCGGACGAGGCGAAGGACCTGCTCCTGCGCCAGATCGAGTCCGACGCGCGGCGCGACGCCGCCAACCTGGTCAAGCGCCTCGAGACCGAGGCGCGCGAGGGCGCGGCCGCGCGCGCCAAGCAGATCGTCACCGACGCCATCCAGCGCAGCGCCGCCGAGCACGCCATCGAGACCACGGTCTCGGTCGTCGATCTCCCGAGCGACGAGATGAAGGGGCGCATCATCGGGCGCGAGGGACGCAACATCCGCGCGCTCGAAGTCGCCACCGGCGTCGAGCTGATCGTCGACGACACGCCCGGCGCCATCATTCTGTCCAGCTTCGACCCGTACCGGCGCGAGATCGCGCGGCAGGCCATCCAGCGCCTCGTGGCCGACGGCCGCATCCACCCGGCGCGGATCGAGGAGGTGGTCGAGAAGGTCAAGGGCGAGCTGGACGACTCGGTGCTGAAGGAGGGCGAGGCGGCCGCGTTCGAGCTGGGCCTCTACGAGCTGCACCCCGACATCCTGCGCCTGATGGGCAAGCTCAAGTTCCGCACCAGCTACGGACAGAACGTGCTGAACCACTCGAAGGAGGTCGCCTTCCTCGCCGGCGTCATGGCGCGCGAGATCGGGCTCGACGCCCACGTCGCCACGCGCGCCGCGTTCGTGCACGACATCGGCAAGGCGATCGACCGCGACCTCCAGGGCAGCCACCTGGAGCTGGGCATCGACTTCCTGCGCAAGCACGGCGAGAACGACGCGGTCGTCGACGCCATGGCCGCGCACCACATGGACATCGACTGGCCGTCGCTCGAGGCGATGATCGTCCAGGCCGCCGACGCCATCTCCGCCGCCCGGCCGGGCGCACGCCGCGACATCCTCGAGTCCTACGTCAAACGGCTCGAGAAGCTCGAGGGCATCGCCGACTCGTTCAAGGGCGTCGCCAAGTCGTTCGCGCTCCAGGCCGGCCGCGAGATCCGCATCATGGTCGAGAGCGAGAAGGTCAGCGACGAAGAGGCCATCTGGCTGTCCAAGGACATCGCCCGCCGCATCGAGAACGAGCTCGAGTACCCCGGGCAGATCAAGGTGACGGTCATCCGCGAGACGCGCTCGGTCGACTATGCCCGGTAGCCCCGGAACGGCCCCGCCCGCGACGGCGACCGTCGCGGATCTCGGCGAGTCCGCCCTGCTCGCCCGCCTCCGCGCCCGCGTGCCCCCGGCTCCGTCCTGGGTGAGCGTCGGCATCGGCGACGACGCGGCCGTCGTCGAGCCCGCGAGAAACCAGCTCGAGATCCTCACGACCGACGTCCTCGTGGAGGGCGTCCACTTCGACCGCCGGTTCTGCACCGCCGCCGACGTCGGCCACAAGGCGCTCGCCGTCAACCTGAGCGACCTCGCCGCCATGGGCGCCGAGCCCCGCGCGGCGCTGCTGTCGCTCGCCCTGCCGGCGTCGCTCGCCGTCGCGGACTTCGACGCGCTCCTCGACGGCTTCCTCGCGCTCGCCGCGCGGCACCGCCTGGCGCTCGTCGGGGGCAACCTGTCGCAATCGCCCGGCCCGCTCGTCGTGGACGTCACGGCGGTCGGCGCCGCCCGCCGCCGCCGGGTCCTGACGCGCGCGGGCGGACGGCCCGGCGACGAGTTGTTCCTGAGCGGCCGGATC
>JAHECP010000127.1 GCA_024641665.1 Acidobacteriota bacterium | reverse complement strand
CCGGCGGCGCTCCAGACCCACGGCGAACCCGGCGGCGCCCAGCCGGCGCACGGCGAGGGCGAGGGGACCGGGCACGCGTCGGAGGGCCTCGTGCCGGTCGTGGCCCGACTGCTGAACTTCCTCGTGCTCGTCGGCGGGCTGGGCTACCTGCTGCGGACGCCGTTTGCCGCTTACCTCGAGCGGCGCGGCGCGGAGATCCGGCGCGACCTGGTCGAGGCCGAGGAGATGCGCGCGCAGGCCGCGCGCCAGATCGCGGAGCTGGATGCGAAGCTGGCGGCGCTGCCGGCCGATCTCGACGCGCTGCGCGCGCGCGGCGCCGAGGAGACGGCGGCCGAGGCGGCGCGCATCCGCCAGCTGGCCGACCGCGACCGCGAGCGGCTGCTCGAGCAGATGCGCCGCGAGATCGATCTGCAGGTGCGTGTGGCGCGGCAGGCGTTGACGCGCGAAGCCGCCGCTCTGGCGATCGGCGTGGCCGCCGAGCGCATCCGCCGGAGCCTGACGCCGGAGGGGCACCTGCGGCTGGTGGACCGCTACGCCGCGCAGGTGCAGCAGCAGGCCGCCCACGACCGGCTCTGACCGGGCGGGAGGACGAGACATGACGAACCGCGTCGCCGCGCGCCGCTACGCGCGGGCGCTCTTCGAGGTGAGCCTGAAGGAAGCCGACCCGACGCAGGTGGGGCGGGATCTCGATGCCTTCGCGGCGCTCGTCGCCGGGCACGCCGAGCTGGCGCGGCTCTTCGCCAACCCGGCGGTGCCGGCGCCGCGCAAGCGCGCGCTCGTCGAGGCGCTCCTCGCGCGCGAGCCGCTGGCGGGGCCGCTCGGCAAGCTGCTCCTGCTGCTGGCCGAGCGCGACCGGCTCGTGCTGCTGGCCGAGGTCGCCGGGGCCTACCGCGAGCGGCTGCTGGACCACCAGCGGGTGGTGCGCGCGGCGGTCACGAGCGCCGTGCCGCTGCCGGCCGACCGCGTCGAGGCGCTCACGCGCAGCCTGGCCGCGGTGACGGGGCGCGAGGTGCGGCTCGAGGCGGCGGTCGATCCGTCGATCGTCGGCGGAGTGGTCGCACGGGTCGGCAGCCTCGTGTTCGACGGCAGCGTCACGCGGCAGCTCGCGCGCCTGCAGGACAAGCTGGCGGCGGGGTAGTTCATACCGGTTCGGCGAGTCGAGTCATGAAGTGCGAGTGCCCTTCTTCCGGGTTGCCTGAGAGGACAGCGTGAACATCAAGGCCGAGGAAATCTCCAAAATCATCCGCGAGCAGATCGGCAGCTACGCCGTCGACGTGGACGTGGCCGAGGTCGGCACGATCGTCTCGGTCGGTGACGGCATCGCGCGCGTGCACGGCGTCGAGAACGCGATGGCGACCGAGATGCTCGAGTTCCCGCACGGGGTGTTCGGCCTCGCGCTCAACCTCGAGGAGGAGAGCGTGGGCGTCGTGCTGCTGGGCGACTACACGGAGCTCAAGGAAGGCGACCCCGTGAAGCGCACCGGCCGCATCATCTCGGTGCCGGTGGGCGAGGAAATGCTCGGGCGCGTCGTCAACGCGCTGGGCCAGCCGATCGACGGCAAGGGGCCGATCGCCGCGAAGCAGTACAACCCGGTCGAGCGCCTGGCGCCCGGCGTCGTGGACCGGCTGCCGGTGCGGGAGCCGCTCCAGACCGGGCTGAAGGCGATCGACGCGATGATCCCGATCGGGCGGGGCCAGCGCGAGCTCATCATCGGCGACCGCCAGACGGGCAAGACGGCCATCGCGATCGACACGATCCTCAACCAGAAGGACGCGGGCGTCATCTGCATCTACTGCGCGATCGGCCAGAAGCAGTCCACCGTCGCGCAGGTGGTGAAGACGTTCGAGGACGCCGACGCGATGCGCTACACGATCGTCGTCTCGGCGTCGGCGTCCGACGCGGCGCCCATGCTCTACCTGGCACCATACGCGGCCTGCGCCGCCGGCGAGTACTTCCGCGACTCCGAGCGCCACGCGCTGTGCATCTACGACGACCTCACGAAGCACGCGCAGGCCTACCGCGAGATCTCGCTGCTCCTCAGGCGGCCGCCGGGCCGCGAGGCGTACCCGGGCGACGTCTTCTACCTGCACTCGCGTCTGCTCGAGCGCGCGGCCAAGCTGCGCACCGAGCTCGGCTCCGGTTCGCTCACGGCGCTGCCGGTCATCGAGACGCAGGCGGGCGACCTCTCGGCCTACATCCCGACCAACGTCATCTCGATCACCGACGGCCAGATCTTCCTGGAGACGGACCTCTTCCACCAGGGCATCCGGCCGGCCATCAACGTCGGCAACTCGGTGTCGCGCGTCGGCGGATCGGCGCAGATCAAGGCCATGCGCCAGGTGGCCGGCACGCTCCGCCTCGATCTCGCGCAGTACCGCGAGCTGGCCGCGTTCGCGCAGTTCGGCAGCGACCTCGACAAGGCCACGCAAGCGCAGCTCAACCGGGGCCGACGGCTCACCGAGGTGCTCAAGCAGCCGCAGTACCAGCCGCTGCCGGCCGCCAAGCAGGTCATCATCATCTACGCCGCCACCAGCGGCTTGCTCGACGCGCTGCCGGTCGAGCAGATCGCGCGCTACGAGCAGGAGCTCTTCCGGTTCCTCGATACGCGCAAGCCGGGCGTGCTGACCGCGGTCGCCGAGAAGAAGCAGCTCGACGATGCCCTGAAGGGCGAGCTGAACGCCGCGCTGAAGGAGTTCGGCGAGCAATTCGCGGCGGTGCCGGCCGCGGTGGGCGCGTAGCGCGGGACGGGCGGGCGCATGCCTTCACTCATCGACATCCGACGGCGGATTCGGGCGGTCAAGTCGACGCAGCAGATCACCAAGGCCATGAAGATGGTCGCGGCGTCGAAGCTGCGCCGGTCGCAGGAGCGCGTCGTCGGCGCGCGGCCGTTCGCCAACCAGATGCTGCGCGTGCTCAACAGCCTCGCGACGCGCGTGGAGCAGAAGACACACCCGCTGCTCGACCCGCGCGAGACGAAGCGGGCCGGCGGCAAGGTGATGCTCATCGTCGTCACCGGCGACCGCGGGCTGTGCGGCAGCTTCAACAGCAACGTCATCAAGCAGGCGGGCGGCTTCGTCGTCGGCGACCCCGACCGCGAGGTGGCGCTCGGGCTGGTGGGCCGCAAGGGCCGCGACTTCTTCGCGCGCCGCGGCTTCGAGGTGCTGTACCAGCAGGTGAACCTGTTCGGAAAACTGCGCTACGAGGACGCGCAGGACGTGGCGCAGTCGGCCATCGAGAGCTTCGTCGGCGGGCAGGTGGACGCCATCTACCTCGTCTACAACGAGTTCAAGTCGGTGATGCAGCAGCGCGTCGTCCTCGAGCGCCTGCTCCCGATCGCGAAGCTCGTCGCCGAGGCGGACGAGAACGAGGTGGAGGCGGAGATCGACTACCTGTACGAGCCGGGCCCGCAGCAGATCTTCGACACGCTGCTGCCGCGGCACGTCGAGGTGCAGATCTACCGCGCGCTGCTCGAGTCGAACGCGGCGTTCTTCGCGGCGCAGATGGCGGCGATGGACGCCGCGACCAAGAACGCCGCCGAGATGATCGACACCCTGACGCTCAACATGAACAAGGTGCGCCAGGCGGCGATCACGCGCGAGATCATCGAGGTGGTGTCGGGCGCGCAGGAACAGTAGCCGTGCCTGGTCGGCGCGATGTGCACCAGACGGTCACAGCCCTCGCGAGGCACGGCTAGGCCGCGCACGGCGCGGCCCGCGAGGGAGCGGCGCGGGGCGTTGGGGCCCCGCAAGCGACCGAGCCGGGGTGTGGGGCGAAGCCCCACGCTGGACTTCGGGGCGACCCGTCGGGTCGCCCGAGAGTGAGCGAGATGAGCACAGCAGCAGTGACGGGTCAGGAGACGGGCCGCATCGTCCAGGTGATCGGACCGGTGCTCGACGTGGAGTTCGAGAGCGGGCACCTGCCGGCGATCTACAGCGCGCTCCGGGTGCAGGGCGAGGTCGGCGGCAAGCCGATCGACGTCATCGCGGAGGTGGAGCAGCACCTCGGTGAGAACCGCGTCCGGGCGGTCGCGATGAAGTCGACCGACGGCATGCAGCGCGGCATGGCCGTGACCGACACCGGCCAGCCGATTTCGATGCCGGTCGGCCCCGGCACGCTGGGCCGGGTGCTCAACGTGCTCGGCGAGCCGGTGGACTTCCCGGATCGGCCCGTGCCGTTCACCGAGCGCTGGTCGATCCACCGCCCGGCGCCGTCGCTCGAGGATCAATCGACCGAGCTCCAGATGTTCGAGACGGGCATCAAGGTCGTCGACCTGCTGGAGCCGTACCTGCGCGGCGGCAAGATCGGCCTGTTCGGCGGCGCGGGCGTCGGCAAGACCGTCATCATCATGGAGCTCATCCACAACATCGCGCTGAAGCACGGCGGCGTGTCCGTGTTCGGCGGGGTGGGCGAGCGCACGCGCGAGGGCAACGACCTCTGGCTCGAGATGCAGGAGAGCGGCGTCATCAACATCGAGGAGCCCGCCAAATCGCGCGCGGCCCTGGTCTACGGCCAGATGACGGAGCCGCCGGGCGCCCGCCTGCGCGTGGCGCTCTCGGCGCTCACCGTGGCGGAGTACTTCCGCGACGCCGAGAACAAGGACGTGCTCTTGTTCATCGACAACATCTTTCGCTTCACGCAGGCGGGCTCCGAGGTGTCGACGCTGCTCGGCCGCATGCCGTCGGCCGTCGGCTACCAGCCGACGCTGGCCACCGAGATGGGCGAGCTGCAGGAGCGGATCACCTCGACCAAGAAGGGGTCGATCACGTCGGTGCAGGCGATCTACGTGCCGGCCGACGACTACACCGACCCGGCGCCGGCGACCGCGTTTGCGCACCTCGACGCCACGACCAACCTCTCGCGCGCGATCGTCGAGCTGGGCATCTACCCGGCCGTCGATCCGCTCGCGTCCACCTCGCGCATCCTGGATCCGCGTATCATTGGGGAGGAACACTACCAGGTGGCGCGGACGGTGAAGCAGATCCTGCAGCAGTACAAGGACCTGCAGGACATCATCGCCATCCTCGGCATCGACGAGCTGTCGGAGGAGCAGAAGCTGACGGTGGCCCGCGCGCGCAAGCTGCAGCGGTTCCTGTCGCAGCCCTTCTTCGTGGCCGAGCAGTTCACCGGGCTGTCCGGCAAGTACGTGCCGGTGGCCGAGACGGTGCGGAGCTTCAAGGAGATCACCGAGGGCAAGTACGACGCGCTGCCCGAGCAGGCGTTCTACATGGTCGGCTCGATCGAGGAAGCCGTCGAGAAGGCCGAGAAGATCAAGGCCGGGCAGGCGTAGGGGCCGTCGGGTTCAGCCATGGCGATTCCCGTGATTCCGTCGCAGCTCACGCTCGAGATCGTGACCCCGGACCACGCGCTGACGCACGCCGACGTGGACGAGGTCGAGATCCCGGCCGAAGGCGGCTACATCGGCGTGCTGCCGGGCCACACCCCGCTCCTGACCAGCCTCCAGATCGGCGAGATGTGGTACCGGAAGGGCGGAGAGCGGTTCTACCTCGCCGTGGCGTATGGCTTCGCCGAGATCCAGCCCGACCACGTGGTGGTGCTGGCGCAGGTGGCCGAGCGCGCCGAGGACATCGACGTGGCGCGGGCCGAGGCGGCCCGGCGCCGCGCCGAGTCGCGGCTGAGCAAGCCGCCGGCCGACCACGACACCGCCCGCGCGCGGCTGGCGCTCATGAAGTCCCTCATCCGGCTGCAGGTGTCCGCGAAGGCGAGAACACGTGTGTAGCGCCAGGCCGGTGACCGCCACATGCGCGTGACCTGGGCCGTCGCCTCGGATCCGGGCCTCCGGCGCCCGTCCAACGAAGACAGCTCCTGCGCCCGCGCGGACCTCGGCCTGTTCATCGTGGCCGACGGGATGGGCGGGCACGCCGCCGGCGAAGTCGCCTCGCGCGTGGCCGTCGACGCCATCACCGCGTTCGTGATCGACACGGTGGGCGCCGACTCGCACCGCACCTGGCCCTTTCCCTTCGAGCCCCGGCTGAGCGTCGAGGCCAACCGCCTGAAGACCGCGTTCCGACTCGCCAACCACCGCATCGCGGCCGAGATGGCGTCGACCGAGACGCTGCGTGGCATGGCGACCACCGCCTCGGCGTTGCTCGTCGCCGGGCGACGGGCCGCCCTCGCCCACGTGGGCGACAGCCGCGTGTACCGGCTGCGCGGCGGCGCGCTCGACCAGATCACGCACGACCACTCCTGGGTGGAGGAGCAGGTGCGCGCGGGCGCCCTGACGCCGAGCGACGCCCGGCACCACCCGTGGCGGAACGTCGTGACCCGCGCCCTGTCGGGCGGCGACGACCCCGAGGTGGACGTCGAGGACCTGACGCTGGCGGCGGGCGACCGCTGGCTGCTCTGCTCGGACGGGCTGTTCTCGGTCGTGCCCGACGAGCGCATTCGGGAGATCCTCGAGGGCGGGGGGCCGCTTGAGGTGCTCTGCGAGCGGCTGATCGAGGAGGCCAACCGCGGCGGCGGGCCCGACAACATCACGGTCCTCGTGCTGCAGGTCGATGATCAGTAACCTCCGGCAGCTCGTCCGCTACCGCGGCCTCATCCAGAGCCTGGTCGCCCGCGAGCTGAAGGCGCGCTACCGCGGGTCGGTGCTCGGCTTCTTCTGGTCCTTCATCAACCCGCTGCTCCTGCTGCTCATCTACAGCTTCGTCTTCACCTACGTCCTGCAGAACCGCTCGGAGGGGGTGCAGCCGTACGCGGTCTTCCTCTTCTGCGGGCTCCTGCCGTGGACCTGGTTCGCGGCGTCGCTGACCGAGGCCGCGGGCGCGCTCATCTCGGGCGGCAACCTGATCAAGAAGGTGCTGTTCCCGGCCGAGATCCTGCCGCTCGTGAGCGTGCTCGCGAACATGGTGCACTTCTTCCTCGGGCTGCCGATCCTGGTGGCGTTCCTGGTCATCTACCGCCACCCGCCCGACGCGCTGGACCTCGTGTGGTTCCCCGTCGTGGTGTTCGTGCAGCTGCTCTTCACCGCCGGCCTCGCGCTCGCCCTGTCCGCCCTGGCGGTCCATTTCCGCGACATCCGCGATATCCTGGCGAACATCCTGACGTTCTGGTTCTTCGCGACGCCGATCATCTACCCCATGGAGATGGCGCCGTCGCTCGGGCGCCGGATGCTGAACCTGAACCCGTTCACGCACCTGGCGGTGTCGTACCAGGAAATCCTGTTCTATCCGGGCGCGTTCGGGCACTGGAAGTGGCTGCTCGCGCTCGGCGTCGCGTCGGTCGGCCTGTTCCTGGCCGGCTACTGGGTCTTCGACCGGCTGCGCGACTCGTTCGCCGAAGAGGTCTGACGGGGGCATGAACGCGATCGACGTCGTCGATGTGACGAAGGTCTACCGGCGCTACAGCGCGCGGCGGCAGTTCGCCACGCTGAAGAGCGCGCTGCTCTCGCGGAGCCTCATCCACGACCTGCGGCCCGAGGAGACGTTCGCCGCGCTCGACGGCGTGTCGTTCTCGGTCGCGGCGGGCCGCACCTACGGCATCATCGGGCGCAACGGATCGGGCAAGAGCACGGCGCTCAAGCTGGTGGCGGGCATCACCAAGCCCACGAGCGGCAGGGTGCACGTCGAGGGGCGGGTGTCGGCGCTCATCGAGCTCGGCGCCGGGTTCCACCCCGAGATCTCGGGCCGCGAGAACGTCTTCATCAACGGCATCATGCTGGGGCTCTCGAAGCGCGAGGTCGCGAAGCGCTTCGACGAGATCGTGGAGTTCGCCGAGCTCGAGAACTTCATCGACGCCCCGGTGAAGACCTACTCGTCGGGCATGTACATGCGGCTGGGCTTCGCCGTGGCGATCCACGTGGATCCCAGCGTGCTGCTCGTCGACGAGGTGCTCGCCGTGGGCGACGAGGGGTTCACCCACAAGTGCCTGGACAAGTTCGCCGAGTTCAGGCGGCGCGGGAAGACGATCCTGATCGTCACGCACTCGCTGGGGCTCGTCGAGAAGTTCTGCGACGAGGCGCTCTGGCTCGACGCCGGGAAGGTCCGCCTGATCGGCGACCCCAAGCGGGTCGTGGACACCTACCTCTCCGACGTCGCGCAGTCGGAGGAGCAGGTGCTCGCCGCCGACGACCGGCGCGCGCGCGCGGCCGCCGCGGACCCGCTCCGGGCGCCCGCCGACGCCACGATGGCCGAGGGCGACCTGCCGGCGAACATGTTTCGGGCGACCGAGGGCCGGTGGGGATCGCGCGAGGTCGAGATCACCGGGGTGGAGCTCGTCGACGCCGACGGCCAGCCCGGGCACGTGTTCCAGCTCGGCTCGCCCATGGCCATCCGGCTGACGGTCCGGGCGGCGCAGCCGGTCAGCGACTTCGCGTTCGGCGTCGGGATCTTCAACGCCGAGGGCGTGCTCTGCTACGGCACGAACACCCACATCGAGGATCTCGTCTCGGACCGGCTGGCCGGCGAGGGCCGGATCGAGTTCCACATGGACCGTCTCGACCTCGTCGAGGGCACCTACAAGCTGGACGTGGCCGTGCACCGGTCGAACGGCCGCCCGTACGACTACCATCGTCAGCTCTACACCTTCCGCGTGAAGTCGCGCGTGAAGGACAGCGGCGTCTTCCGGCCGCGCCATCGCTGGACGTTCTCGCCGACCGTGCAGTTCATGCGGCGCGGGGCGCGGCGCGCCGCCGAGCGCGTGCTGGCGCCCGAGGTCGCCGGGGCGCTCGTCGCCCGGCTCCGCGCCGAGGGCCGCCGCCGCATTGTCTTCACCAACGGCGTGTTCGACCTCCTGCACCCGGGCCACGTGCGCTACCTCGAGGCCGCGCGCCAGCAGGGCGACGCCCTCGTCGTCGGCGTGAACTCCGACCGCTCGGCCCGCGCCAACAAGGGCGACGGTCGCCCGCTGACGCCCGAGACCGAGCGCGCCGAGATCCTCGCCGCGCTCGAGTGGGTGGACGCGGTCGTCGTCTTCGACGAGGACACGCCGGCCGAGATCGTCCGGCGCCTGCAGCCCGACGTGCTCGTCAAGGGCGCCGACTGGCCCGAGGACCAGATCGTCGGCCGCGACACGGTCGAGGCCCGCGGCGGGGAAGTCGTGCGGATCCCCGTCGAGCCCGGCCACTCCACGAGCGCCCTCCTCGAGAAGGTCCGGGCTCTCTCGTAGCGCACACCTTCAGGTGTGCGCCCTTCAGGTCTGCGCCGCCGTCCGTGGTACAATCCAGAGTTCCCGGCAGCTCACGGACCGAGCGCTGTGACCGCGCACCCTTCGAGCTCGCTCACGCTGCGGTCGCTCTTGAAGACGGCGGCGACCCGGGCCGGCCTCGCGCCGGCGGGGGGAGGGGTGTCGGGTCTGACGCCCGCGGCGCAGGCCCTGCTGGTCGCGGGGGCGGTCGCCGAGGCGCCGGCGGTGCTCGTCGTGGCCACCAACACCGACGTCGAGCGCGCGGTGGCCGACAGCCGGTTCTTCCTGGCGGCGCTCGAGGGCCTCACCGAGGCCGACGCCGAGCGCGCCGTGCTCGCCTGTCCCTCGCTCGAGATCGATCCCTACCGCGGCCTCGCGCCCCACTTCGAGGTGGCGTCCACCCGCGCGCGCGCCCTGCACGCGCTCGCGACCGGCGCGGCGCGTCTGGTCGTCGTGTCGGCGGCGGGCCTGCTGCCGCGGATGAGCCCGCCGGCGCGCCTGCTCGCGACCGCGGCGACGCTGGCCGCCGGCGACGACCTCTCGCCGACCGCGCTCGGCGACCTGCTGGCCGACGCCGGCTTCACGCGCCAGGACCCGGTGGACGCGCACGGCGAGTACTGCGTGCGCGGCGGCGTCGTGGACTTCTTCCCGCCGGGCGACCCGCACCCGGTCCGGCTCGAGTTCGTCGGCGACACGATCGAATCGATTCGCCGCTACGACCCGTCCACGCAGCGCTCGGTCGAGCCGGCCGAGCGCACGGCGGTCGTGCCGGTGCGCGAGCTGTTCGAGTCGGGCGACGAGCCCGGGCTTGCGGCGCTCGACCGCTCGGCCACGTTCCTCGACTTCATGCTGGCCGGGAGCGCGCCGCGCGTCTTCGTGTCGGAGCCGGAGGACGTCGCGGCCCAGGCCGTGAAGCTCGTCGAGCAGCTCCACGGCAGCTTCGAGGACGCGACGGCCCGCGGCGAGCGCGTCCCGCCGCCCGAGGCGCTGATCGTGGACTGGCCCGAAGCCCAGCGCTGGCTCGCCCACGCCACGCGCCTCGAGCTCCTCGGCGTCGAGGACGGAGCCCCCAGTCCCCAGTCCCCGGCTCTCCACATCCCCTGCCAGCCCGCCGTCGAGTTCCGCGGCCGCGTGGCCGACTGGGTGGCCGAGATCAGGCGCACGCGCGAGGCCGGCCACACGGTGGTCTTCGTCGCCGCGACGCCCGGGCGCGCCGAGCGGACGATGGAGCTGCTCGCCGACTACGAACTGCGCGCGGTGTCGCTCGACGAGGGCGACGAGACGCTGGGCGCCTCGGTGCTCGTGACGACGGGCCGGCTGTCGCGCGGCTTCCGGCTGCTCGAGGCCGGCCTGCAGATCTACGCCGAGGCCGACGTCTTCGACGAGGAGCGCCGCGCGAGCGAGCACCGCCGGTCGGCGGCCCGGACGAGCTTTCTCACCGACTTCCGCGACCTGAAGGTGGGCGACCACGTCGTGCACGTGGACCACGGCATCGGCGTGTTCGTCGGGCTCAAGCGGATCGAGGTGGGCCAGGAGACGCACGAGTTCATGGAGCTGCGCTACGCGGGCGAGGACAAGCTGTTCGTCCCCGTCGAGCGGCTCGACCTCGTGCAGAAGTACACGGGCGGCGCGCACCCCTCGCTCGACCGGCTCGGGGGCACGAGCTGGGAGCGCGCCAAGACGCGCGTCCGCAAGGCGATGCGCGACATGGCCGAGGAGCTGATCAAGCTCTACGCGGCGCGGCGCGCCGTCGGCGGCCACGCGTTCGGCGCCGACACGCACTGGCAGGAGGAGTTCGAGGACGCGTTCGAGTACGAGCTGACGCCCGACCAGGCCGCCGCCATCACCGACATCAAGCGCGACATGGAGGCGCCGGTGCCCATGGACCGGCTGCTCTGCGGCGACGTGGGCTACGGCAAGACCGAGGTCGCCATGCGCGCCGCGTTCAAGGCCGTGCTCGACGGCAAGCAGGTCGCGTTCCTCGCGCCGACGACGGTGCTGGCGTTTCAGCACCTGAAGACGCTGCGCGACCGCTTCGCCGGCTTCCCCGTGCAGATCGACATGATCAGCCGCTTCCGCTCGCGGGCCGAGCAGAAGCAGGTGGTCGCCGACCTCGCCGCGGGCAAGGTGGACATCGTCGTCGGCACGCACCGCCTGCTGTCGAAGGACGTGCGGTTCCGCGACCTCGGCCTGCTCGTCGTGGACGAGGAGCAGCGCTTCGGCGTGGCGCACAAGGAGCGCATCAAGCAGCTCCGCAAGCGGGTGGACGTGCTGACGATGACCGCCACGCCGATCCCGCGCACCCTGAACATGTCGCTCGCGGGCATCCGCGACATGTCGGTGATCGAGACGCCGCCGCGCGACCGCCTCGCCATCCAGACCAACGTGGTGAAGTTCGACCAGCAGGTGATCGCGCGCGCCATCCGCAACGAGCTGGAGCGCCAGGGGCAGATCTACTTCGTCCACAACCGCGTCGAGTCGATCTTCTCGCTCGGCAGCCTGCTCCAGCGGATCGTGCCCGAGGCGCGCGTCGCCGTCGCGCACGGCCAGATGGCCGAGACCGAGCTCGAGCGCTCGATGGTGGACTTCGTGGCGCACAAGTACGACGTCCTGCTCGCCACGACGATCATCGAGAACGGGCTCGACATCCCCAACGCCAACACGCTGATCGTGAACCGCTCCGACCGCTACGGCCTCGCGCAGCTCTACCAGCTCCGGGGCCGCGTCGGGCGCTCCGACCGCCGGGCGTACGCCTACCTCCTCATCCCGCCCGAGGAGTCGCTCTCGCCCGTCGCGCGCAAGCGGCTCGCCGCCATCCGCGAGTTCAGCGACCTCGGCAGCGGGTTCCGCGTCGCGGCCCTCGACCTCGAGATCCGCGGCGCCGGCAACCTCCTCGGCGGCGAGCAGAGCGGCCACATCGACGCCGTCGGGTTCGACACCTACATGAAGCTGCTCGAGGACGCCGTCCGGGAGCTGAAGGGGGAGCCGATCGAGGACGAACGGACCGCCAGCGTGAACCTCCAGGTGGACCTCCGGATCGAGGACGCCTACGTCCCCGACATGAACCAGCGGCTCTCGGTCTACCGCCGCTTCGCGGCCGTACGGTCCGAGGACGAGCTGGCGCGTCTGGCCGACGAGATCCGCGACCGCTACGGGCCGCTGCCGCCCTCGGCGCTGAATCTGGCCGAATATGCGCGGATCCGGCTCCTGGCCGGCCGGCTGGGCCTCGACTCGCTCGACCGGGAAGGCCCGCTGGTCGTCCTTAAGTTCAGGGCGGATGCGCCCATCGACCCGAGGGCCCTGCTGCGCATCGTCGGCGCGCACCCGGACCTGACGCTCGTCCCGCCCGGAAACCTCCGCCTCGACCTGCGGCGGGGCGACGGAGCGGGGCCCGCGAAGCCCGCGCGGCCGGAGTCGGCGCCGCAGGGACCGGCACGGACGCGGTCCGGCAAGCCCGACCGGATGTCGTGGTGGACGGCACGGGCCCAGACCGGGGCGGTGGCGCCGGGGTTCACGCGGGCCGAGATCCTGCGCCGGCCGAAGGACGATCCGCGGGCCGGTGGCGGCCTGTTCGCGCGGCTCCTGGGCGTGATGGGCGAGTTGAGCCGGGCTGCTCGAATCGACTAAGATACTGATCTGGCTAACTTTGCACGGTTCCCACCGCGCCGCGGGCGTTGCGATACCGTCCCCGTGGTCGCTCCGAGGGCGCCGTTTTCAGGGGGAGCCGCGGCTCCCGCGAGGCGTCGGGACATGAAGCGGATTCTGGCGATGGTTCTTCTGGTCGGCGCGGCGGCAATCCCGCTGCGCGCCGACATCCTCGAGCAGATCCTGGTCAAGGTGAACGGCGACATCTTCACCAAGACCGAGCTCGAGCAGCGGCAGGTGCAGGCGCTGCGGCAGCGCAACCTGCCCTACGACGCGAAAGACCTGCAGAGCAACGACGCGACCCTGAAGAAGGCACTGCTCGAAGTCACGCCCGAGATCCTGGTGAACTCGATCGACCAGATGCTGCTCCTGCAGCGGGGCCGCGAGCTCGGCTACAAGCTGTCCGACGATCAGTTCAAGCAGATCCTCGAGAACATCAAGAAAGAGAACAAGATCGACACCGACGCGCAGTTCCAGCAGGCCCTCGATCAGGAGGGCCTGACGATGGAGCAGTTCCGCCACCAGATCGAGCAGCAGCTCATCATCAACCGCGTGCAGCAGGTCGAGGTGATGCCGAAGCTGTCGATCTCGGAGGAGGAGGCGAAGCGCTACTACGACGCCCACAAGGAGGACTTCACGACCGAGTCCACCGTGACGCTGCGCGAGATCCTCATCGACGTGCCGGCCTTGAAGCCCGGCCAGATCAACGTCGCGGCCGAAGATGAGGCCAAGGCGAAGGCGGAGGCGATTCGGGCGCGCGTGGTGGGCGGCGAGGACTTCGCGAAGGTGGCCGGCGAGGTGTCCGACGCCCCGTCGAAGGCGAACGGCGGGCTGATCGGGCCGATCAAGACGACGGACATCGACCCCAACTTCCTCAAGCTCCTCGAGCCGATGAAGGTCGGCGACGTGACCGAGCCGATCCGCACCGGGCGCGGGTATCAGATCCTGAAGCTCGAGTCGGAGACGAAGGGCGAGCTGCAGCCGTTCGACAAGGCGCGCGACCTCGTCGCCGACAAGGTGTACGCCGAGAAGCAGCGCGTCGAGATGACCAAGTACCTCGAGAAGCTGCGCGACCAGGCGATCATCGAGTGGAAGAACGAGGATCTGAAGAAGATGTACGACGACTACCTCACGTCGCACAAGGTCGCTCCGGAGGAGCTGCCGTCGCACCGCGGATGACGGCCGCGCCTGCGGGCGGGGCCGGAGGGATGCGATGCCGAAGACGTCGGACTGGCGGCGCGAGCCGGACGTGACCGCCGCCACCGGGAGCGACGTGGCGGAGGTGGCGCGGGCGGCGGCCTGGTACGCGATCTGGACCCGCTCGCGGCACGAGCAGGTCGTGCGCGAGCAGCTCGAGCGCAAGGGCGTCGAGACCTTCCTGCCCACGATCATGCGCTGGAGCCGGTGGAAGGACCGCAAGAAGCAGATCGCGTGGCCGCTCTTCCCCGGCTACTGCTTCGCGCGGTTCGACGCGCACGCCCGTCTGCCGATCCTCAAGTGCCCGGGCGTCGTCACGGTCGTGTCGTTCGACGGCGACCCGGCGCCGATTCCCGACCACGAGATCGAGGGCATCCGGCGGCTGGTCGAGAGCGAGCTGCGGTACGATCCCTGCCCGCTCATTCGCGAGGGCATGATGGTCGAGGTGACGCACGGGCCGCTGCGCGGCGTGATCGGCCGGCTCGTGCGCAAGGGGGCCCACGCGCGCCTCGTGCTGTCGGTGGACCTCATCGGCCAGGCCGTCAGCGTCGAGGTGGACGCGGCGGACGTCCGGGCGTATTGACGGCTCACGGCTCACGGCTCACGGCCGCTTTGCGTTTCCGTGCCGATTTCCGTGGTCATTCCGTGGTCATTCCGTGGTCATTCCGTGGTCATTCCGTGGTACTTGTCTCATGAAGATCGGTGCCGTCTCCCTCCCGTCGCCCTTCGCGCTGGCCCCGATGGCCGGCATGACGGATACCGCCTTCCGGCGGCTCGTGAAGCGGAAGGGCGGCTGCGGGCTCGTCGTCACCGAGATGGTCAGCTCCGAGGGGCTGGTGCGCGGCATCGACCGCACGCTCGAGTACGCCGAGTACACCGAGGAGGAGCGGCCCGTCTCGATCCAGATCTTCGGCGGGGATCCGGCCAAGATGGCCGCGGCGGCGGCCATCGTCGAGGGCATGGGCGCCGACATCGTGGACGTGAACATGGGGTGCCCGGTGCCGAAGATCGCGAAGCACAGTGCCGGGTGCAGCCTGATGAAGGAGCCGGCGCACGCCGCCGGGATCGTGCGCGCGATGGCGAAGGCCGTGAAGATTCCCGTCACCGTGAAGATGCGGGCGGGCTGGGACGAGCGCTCGGTGAACGCGCCCGAGCTCGCGCGCCTGATGGAGGACGCGGGTGCGGCGGCGGTGGCCGTGCACGGGCGCACCGCGGCGCAGTCCTACCGGGGATCGTCCGACTGGGGCCTGATCGCCGAGGTGGCGTCGGGCGTGCGGATTCCCGTGTTCGGCAGCGGCGACTGCGTGGAAGCCGGCGAGCTCGTCGATCGGCTGCGGGCCGGCGTGAGCGGCGTGCTCGTCGGACGCGGCGCGCTGCGCAACCCCTGGATCTTCCAGCAGGCCGCCGCGCTCGAGTCCGGGCAGCCGGTTCCGGACGTCTCGCTCGAGGAACGCGGCCGCTTCCTGCTCGAGTACATCGACATGCTGCTCCGCGAGGGCGAGGGCGAAGCCGACGGGTTCCGCCACGCGGTCCCCGGGACGGGAGCGGCCCCTTCAGCGCCACCCGCGCGCGGGCGCGAGCGCTGGGTCGTCAACAAGCTGCGTGCGCTCGGGTCCTGGTACACGAAGGGGCTCGACGGCGGCTCGCACCTGCGCGTGGCGCTCAACACCGCCGAGTCGATCCCGCAGCTCCGCGACGTCATCCGCGGGTTCTTCTTCGCGCCCACTACGGCCGGCGTGTAACCCGGTCACGCTGCGATTGAGCCCACGTACGTCAACCACGAAGGCCCGAAGACACGAAGCCTGTCTCGCCGAGCGTGCTCGAAGCCCGCGAAGAATCGTGACCGCGTGACACGCCTTCGTGCCTTCCACTGGCGCAGCATCGTGCCATCGTGGTGATCGTCGGCCTCTCCGTCCAGCCTGCGGCCGGACGGACCGATGTCCCGTGTGACAGCCTTCGTGGTTGACCTGGCCTTCGTGGTTGACGTACGTGAGCACGCTCGCAGCGTGACTCCGTGTCAGTCGGCAATCTCGTAGTCGTAGACGAGCGTGGCCTCGCCCGTCTCGCCGAACAGGCGGCCGAGCTCGACGTGCGCGGGGTGCGTGAGGTACGCCTTCAGGCCGTCGAGGTCGTCGAACTCCGCGATGGCGGCGAAGGGAAAGTCCTCGGTCATGGCCCGCTCGTAGCCGCGCCCGTGCGGGACGCGCCGGCCGACCTGGAATCGGCGAATCGAGGGAATCGACCGCCGCGCGTGGTCGAGTGCCCGCTCGAACGCCTCGCGCTCGTGGACCGACAGATCGGGGCGCGGGCGGAACAGCACGACGTGCGCAATCACGATCGCCCCTTGCCGCCGCCGCCCCCGCCGCGGCGCCCGGTGCCGCCCGTCGGCCGGTAGGGCCGGCGCTGGCGGCCGT
>JAHECP010000126.1 GCA_024641665.1 Acidobacteriota bacterium | reverse complement strand
TCGACACGCTGGCGCGGTGGGGACTGCGGACGCTCGGCGAGGTGGCGGCACTCGAGCCGGCGGCGCTGGCGGCGCGCGTGGGGGCCGCCGGCCCGGCGCTCTGCCGGATCGCGCGCGGCGAGGACCCGCAGCCGCTCGTGCCGGACCGGGCGCCCGAGCGGTTCGAGGCGTCGTGCGATCTCGACTGGCCCATCGACGCGCTCGAGCCCTTGTCGTTCGTGCTCGCGCGGGTGCTCGAGCCGGTGTGCGAGCGTCTCGCCCGCGCGGACCGCGGCGCGGCGGAGCTGTCGCTGGAGCTGCGCCTCGTGACGCGCGAGACCCACACGCGCACGCTGACGCTGCCCGTGTCCCTTGGCGATCCGCGCGTACTGCGCACGCTGCTGCTCCTCGATCTCGAGTCGCATCCGCCCGGGGCCGGCATCGATCGGGTGACGGTGCGCGCCGAGCCCTCGCCGGGCCCCGTGGTGCAGTACTCGCTCATCGAGCACCCGCGGCCGTCGCCCGAGGCGCTCGCCACGCTGCTCGCCCGGCTCGACGCGCTCATGGGTGCCGGACGATCGGGCGCGCCGGTGCTGGTGGACTCGCACGCGCCCGGCGAGTTCGCCATGGAGCGCTTCGAGGGTGGCGCGCCCGGGGGACGGGCGCCTCACACGGGGGACGGGCGCTCCATGGCGATCAGACAAGCTCCCGTCCCCCTCGTCCTCACCCCTGGCGCCCTCCGCCGCTTCCGCCAGCCCGTCGTCGCCACGGTGGCGATCGAGGAGGGCCGTCCGGTGCGCGTGACGACCGGGCGCCGTGGCCTGGCCGGCGGACGGGTCGACGAGCTCGCGGGGCCGTGGCGCACGTCGGGCCAGTGGTGGACGCCGGCCGCCTGGGACCGCGACGAGTGGGACGCGCTGCTGGCCGACGGCGTGGTCTACCGCCTGTCGCGCGACCGCGCGACCGGGCGCTGGGCGGTGGAAGGAATCGTTGATTGAAATGCGGAATGTCGAATGCTGAATGTCGAATTATCGAATGCTGAATACCGAATACCGAATACCGAATGCCGAGTGGTCGATATCGAACGTCGGTTTTTCCAATTCGACATTCCGCATTCGCCATTCGACATTCGGAACGATCATGTATATCGAGCTCCACTCCGCCTCGGCCTTTTCGTTTCTCGACGGCGCGTCGACGCCCGAGGCGCTCGTCGACCGCGCGGCCGATCTCGGGTATCCCGCGCTCGCGCTCCTCGACCGCGACGGCGTCTACGGCGCGCCGCGGCTGCACCAGGCCGCCAAGGCCGCCGGCCTCAAGGCCCTCGTCGGCGCCGAGCTCACGATGGCGCCGTTCATTCGACATTCGGCATTCGACATTCGACATTCGCAAGGCCTCTGGCCCCTTCCCGTTCTCGTCGAGTCCCGGGAGGGCTACCGGAACCTGTGCCGGCTCGTCACGCGCATGAAGCTCGGCGCGCCGAAGGGGGAGGGCGCGCTCGCGCTCGAGGACCTGGACGGCCACACCACCGGCCTGGTGGCGCTCGCCGGCCGCGCGGCGCTCGTGGGCGGCCGCTACGGCGTCGGCGGGCTGGTGGACCGGCTCGTCGGCCTGTTCGGCCGCGCGAACGTCTTCGTCGAGCTGCAGCGGCACCTGCGCCGCGACGAGGAGTCGGACAACCAGGCGCTCCTCGAGCTGGCGTCGGCCTTCCACGTGCCGGTCGTCGCGACCAATGGCGTCCGCTTCGCGACGCCCGACGCGCGGCCGCTCTACGACGTCGTCACCTGCATTCGCCACAAGACGACGCTGGCGCGCGCCGGGCGGCGGCTGAGCGTGAACGCCGAGCGGTACCTGAAGCCGCCCGAGGCCATGGCGCGCCTGTTCGCCGATCTGCCACGCGCGGTGTCGGAGACATGCGAGCTGGCCGACCGCCTCGCCTTCACCCTCGCCGATCTCGGCTACCGCTTTCCGGACTACCCGGTGCCCGAGGGCGAGACGATGGCGTCGTTCCTGCGGAAGATCGCGGAGGTGGGCGCGCGCGAGCGGTACCGGCCGTACCACGAGCGGGCGCGCCGCCAGATCGCGCGCGAGCTGGATCTCATCGAGAAGCTCCACCTCGCCGGCTACTTCCTCATCGTCTGGGACATCGTCAATTTCTGCCGGCAGCAGGGCATCCTGGCGCAGGGGCGCGGGTCGGCCGCCAACAGCGCCGTGTGCTACAGCCTGGGCATCACCGCCGTGGACCCGGTGGGCATGGACCTGCTCTTCGAGCGGTTCCTCTCGGAGGAGCGGGGCGAGTGGCCCGACATCGACCTCGACCTGCCGAGCGGCGACCGCCGCGAGCGCGTCATCCAGCACGTCTACGAGAAGTACGGGCGGCTCGGCGCCGCCATGACGGCCAACGTGATCACCTACCGCGGCCGGAGCGCCGCGCGCGAGGTGGGGAAAGCCCTCGACCTCGAACCGGAGCCGATCGACCGGCTGGCGAAGGTGATGAACCACTTCGAGTGGATCGACCCCGCCGACTCGATCGATCGGCACCTGCGCGAGGCCGGCTTCGCCCCCGACGACCCGACGATCCGCCGCTTCGCCGACCTCTGGCGGCGCATCCAGGACCTGCCGCGACACCTCGGCCAGCACTCGGGCGGCATGGTGATCTGCCAGGGCCGGCTCGACGAAGTCGTGCCGCTCGAGAACGCCAGCATGCCCGGGCGCGTGGTGGTCCAGTGGGACAAGGACGACTGCGCCGACCTGGGCATCGTGAAGGTGGACCTGCTCGGCCTCGGCATGATGGCCGTCCTGCAAGATGCCCTCGAGATCATCAACGCGCCAGCTCCCAGCCCCTTGGGCGCCGGAGCGCGGAGCGCGAAGGCGGCCCAGCTCTCAGCCCCCAGCCCCCATCCCTCGACAGGCTCGGGATGGCCTGAGCTTGTCGAAGGCCAGTCCCCAGTCCCCAGTCCTGTCATCGATCTTGCTCACCTGCCTCCGGATGACCCCGACGTGTACCGGATGCTGCAGGAGGCCGACACGATTGGCGTCTTCCAGGTCGAGTCGCGCGCGCAGATGGCCACGCTGCCGCGTCTCCGTCCGGCGACCTTCTACGACATCGTCGTGGAGGTGGCGCTCATCCGGCCCGGGCCGATCGTGGGGCAGATGGTGCATCCGTATCTCAAGCGGCGGCAGGGGCTCGAGCCGGTGGCCTACCCGCACCCGGCGCTCGAGCCGATCCTGAAGCGCACGCTGGGCGTGCCGCTCTTCCAGGAGCAGCTCTTGCGGATGGCGATGGTGGCGGCGGGCTTCTCGGGCGGCGAGGCCGAGGAGCTGCGGCGCGCGTTCGGGTTCAAGCGCTCGGTCGCGCGCATGAAAAAGATTGAAGAGAAGCTGCGCGCCGGCATGGCGCGGCAGGGGCTCACGGGCGAGGCCGCCGAGATGATCGTCCGGTCGATCGCATCGTTCGCGCTCTACGGGTTCCCCGAGTCGCACGCGGCGAGCTTCGCGCTGCTCGTCTACGCCAGCGCCTACCTGAAGGCGCACTACCCGGCGGCGTTCTATGCCGCGATGCTCGACAACTTTCCGATGGGGTTCTATCACCCCGCGACGCTCGTGAAGGACGCGCAGCGGCGTGGCGTGCGGTTCACGCCGATCGACGTGCAGCGCTCGCGCTGGCTCTCGACGATCGAGGCCGACGGCGCCATCCGCCTCGGCCTGCGCTACGTCGCCGGGCTGCGGGAAGAGGTGGGGATGGCGATTGAAAAGGGGGGACGGGACTGGGGACTGGGGACTGGGGGCTCTGGGAAGGACCACGGAAGGACCACGGAAAACACCACGGAAATCGCCACGCCGACGTTCTGCCCCAAGTGCGGCTGCGACGATCCGTCGATGCTGGAGGACGTGCGCGTGGCCGGCACGACGCGGCGGTTCTGCAACGTCTGCGCGCACGAATGGGCGGCGGGGGACGGGAGCCCCATGGAGATCAAAGAGGCTCCCGTCCCCGACCAGCCCCCAGCCCCCAGCCCCTTGGGCGCCGAAGCGCGGAGCGCGAAGGCGGCCCAGTCCCCTCGGTTTGCGTCCATAGAGGACCTCATCGCCCGCACCGGCGTCCGGCGCGACGAGCTGGCCACGCTGGCCGACATCGGCGCGCTCGAGTCATTCGGCCGCGACCGCCGGTCAGCCCTGTGGCAGGTCGAGCGCGCCGTGCGCTCGGCCGGTGCGCTCTTCGAGGGCGCAGGGGATGCGGGCGCCGAAGCGCGAAGCGCGAAGGCGGCCCAGTCCCCTCAGCGTCAGCCCCTGGAGCGTGAGTCCCCGTTACGCCCCATGTCCCCCCTCGAGCGCGTCGCCGCCGACTACGCCGGGACGGGCCTGACGATCGGGCCGCACCCCATGAGCTTCCGCCGGCGCGAGCTGGCGCTGCGCGGCGTGCTGCGCGCGAGCGATCTGCCGCGCGGCCGGCACGGCCGCCGCGTGCGCGTGGCCGGCGCTGTCATCACGCGCCAGCGTCCGGGCACGGCCAAGGGGTTCGTGTTCCTCACGCTCGAGGACGAGACCGGCATCGCCAACGTCATCGTGCAGCCAGATCTCTTCGCCGGCGAGCGGCTGACGATCGTGAGCGCGCCGTATCTCATCGTGGAAGGGACGCTGCAGATCCAGGAAGGCGTGACGTCGGTGAAAGCCGAGCGCGTGCAGCCGCTTACGGGCGACGAACCGCCGGCCGAATCGCACGATTTCTACTAGGAGACTTCGCTGTCCGTTCAGATTGACTCTCGTCCGTTCGGATCGATCGTTGTCCGTTCACGACGACTGTCGCGGGTCCGTTCGCGGCGCTGATGGATGCCGTTCAAGCTGACGCGTGCTCGTTCAGGCTGACGCTGGTCCGTTCAGCGTGACACGTCCCGAACGGACGCGGATCACCCCGAACGGACAGTGCTTGGTCCGAACGGACAGGAATTCACCGTGAACGGACGAGGATCACCGTGGACGGACAAGGATCAGTCTGAAAGGACGGACATCAGGTAAGATATTCGTAGGCGGCCGCGTCAAGCCTTGTCATGGCCGCGCGAGGTCCTGGAGCAGCGGTCGCGCTTCCGGAATCGAACCGACCCGAACAGGAGAACGATGAGGGCCAATCATAGCAATCGAAGGCTGAAAGCGGTACGCGTGGCGTCGGGCTCCCTGGCCGGCGGCTCGCGCTACTTTCCCTGCCCGCGGACGGGCAACCGCACCCAGCTCTGCTTCGCGTTGTGCCGGCCGGTTGACGGGATGGGCGAGTGCGGCAGGGCCGCGGGGCACGCCCAGCTTGGCCGCACGCAGCTCGCGATCCTGGAACACTTGAATCGTACCGGGTCTGTCGGAGGGCCCATTCGCTGATAACAGGCCGTCAGCGCGACTTCTACTGAGTAGTTCTTCTCTGCGCTCCGCCTTGTCACCGTTCGCGCGGAAGCGGAAACGAGAGGTCGCCCTGCTCCTCCGCCGTGAGCAGCCGCATCAGGCGGGGGTTGATGAACAGCTTCTCCCGGTCCACCTTGACCTCCTCCAGGACGCCCGCGCTCACGAGCTGCTTCAGGTACACGGCCGCCGTCTGGCGCTGAGCGACCCCCGCCTCGACCACGTTCTTGATACGACAATACGGCTGCACGAAGATCAGCTCCACCAGCTCCGGGCTGTATGCGCCGTACGCTGCGCTCTGCACGTACTCGGCCGTGTCCTGCATCAAGTGGCGGACGGCGCGGATGCGGTCCGTGGTCCACCGTGCCGTCTCGTCTACCGCGTGCAGCATGTACAGAATCCAGTCTTCCCACGCCTCGTGCGTCGTCACCGTCAGGAGTAGCTGGTAATAGTCCGTCTTGCGGCGGATGATCGCGCGACTCAGGTACAGGACCGGCAGCTCCAGTAGTTTCTGCTCCACCAGGAACAGCAGATTGAGGATCCTTCCTGTGCGGCCGTTGCCGTCGGTGAACGGGTGAATCGCCTCGAACTGGTAGTGCGCCACCGCCATCCGGATCAGCGGGTCAACGTCCCCAGCCTCGTGAAGGAACCGCTCCCAGTTGGCCAGGAGCTGTCGGAGCAACGCCTCACCCTCGGGTGGCGTGTAGTCGACTTCACCCGTGCGCTCGTTCATCAGCTTCGTACCGGGCACCCGGCGCACGTCGAGGGTCGCGCCCAGCAGCGTGCGGCAGACCTCGACGGCTGTTGCCGTCGCGAGTGGCTTCTTCTCGAGCAGCTCCACCCCTCGGCGCAGCGCCGTTCGGTACCGCAGCGCCTCCTTGGTGACCGGGTCCGCCAGGGTCTCGCGGTCGGGCTGAGCGTAGCGGAACAGCTGGTCGGTGGTCGTGACAATGTTCTCGATCTCCGAGCTGGCGCGCGCCTCCAGCAGCGGGATGGTGTTGATCAGCGCGTTCTGATTGGGCAGGAGCCGCCCCGCCTGCTTGAGTTCGGCCACGGCCGCACGGGCCTCGATGCAGGCCTTGAGCACAGCCCGGCTCTCTAGATCCGCCCTTCGCGGAAGGAGGGGCAGGTCGCTGTAAGCTCTTGCAGGGTTCAAACTTGTCACGTGTTCCGCCAGCAGTCCCTTCGACAGGCTCGGTGGACCTGTCGCCCAAATCGACAGGTTTGGGAAACGTGTCGAAATGATAGCCAATTTTCGACAGGGCCACGTCACCCGGCACGGACCTCAGGCAAGTCCATTCACAGCGAACTGGTGCAGGACCGTTCACGAGCTGGCGCGTGCGCGCTCAGACTGAGGCCGGCCCGTTCAGCGTGACCCGTTCCGAACGGACAAGGATCAGTCCGAACGGCAGGGATCAAGCCGAACGGACACAGGTCAGTCTGAACGAACAAGGATCGATCTGAACGGACGAGGATCGTGATCGTGGTGACGTCAGTGAAGGCCGAGCGCGTTCACCCTCTCGACCGCGGCGAGGCTCCGCCCTGGCCTCGTCGGCTTCATCCTCCTGTTCGACGGCCCAGGCTCGCACCCAACGAACACTACCGGGCTTCCTCTTCTCCTTCTTCGGCTTCTGTGCGAACAGCGTGATTGGACCCGCGAGGGATATAGTGGACCCCAGAAACTGGACAGTCGAGTAAGTTAAGGTCGTCAGCCCGCGGGCAGGGAGGCCAGCGATGGCACGACGACGACAGCACAGTGCGGAGTTCAAGGCGAAAGTGGCCGTGGCGGCGCTCCGGGGCGATCGGACGTTGAGCGAGTTGGCGTCCACGTTTGGGATCCATCCGGTTCAGATCACCCAGTGGAAGAAGCAGGCCTTGGCGGAGCTGCCGCAGGTCTTCGCGAAGCGACGGGACCGAGAGGCGGCCGACCAGGAGGCGTTGCAGGCCGCGTTGTATCAAGAGATCGGCCAGCTGAAGGTGGAGCTGGACTGGTTGAAGAGAAAACACCACTTGGTCGACCGCTGACCGACGCGCCGCGGTCGACCCGACGCATCCGGACCTGAGCGTCTCGCGGCAATGTGCGTTGGTGGATCTGCCGCGCTCGTCGTACTACTACACGCCCGTGCCGGTGAGTGATGAGGATCTGGCCCTCATGCGGTTCCTCGATGAGCAGTACACGGCGACCCCGTTCTACGGGTCGCACCGCATGCAGGTGGCGCTGCAGCAGGCCGGGCACCTGGTGAACCGGAAGCACGTGCAGCGGCTGATGCGCGTGATGGGCCTCGAGGCGGTGGGGCCGAAGCCGCGGCTGAGCCAGGCGCATCCGGCGCATCGGGTCTATCCGTACTTGCTGCGCGACGTGCCGATCACCCGGGCTAACCAGGTGTGGCGCACGGACATCACCTACGTGCGGCTCGCGCACGGGTTTGTGTACCTGGTGGCGATCATGGACTGGTACAGCCGGTTCGTCCTGGCGTAGGAACTCTCGGTGACCGTCGACGGCCAGTTCTGTCTGGACGCGTTGACGAGGGCGCTGGCCGGGCGACGGCCGGACATCTTCAACACCGACCAAGGCGCCCAGTTCACCAGCGAGCGGTTCACGAGCCTCTTGCGTGCCGCGGGCGTCCAGATCAGCATGGATGGTCGCGGGCGGGCGCTGGACAACGTGTTCGTCGAACGGTTGTGGCGGAGCGTGAAGTACGAGGAAGTCTACCTGAAGGACTACGGCTCGGTGCCCGACGCCCGGGCCCATCTGGGCCGGTACTTCGCGTTCTACAATCACGCCCGTCCGCATCAGAGCTTGGCGTATCAGACGCCCGCGGCGGTGTACGCCGAGGCGCAGGTGGCCTGAGAGTGACGGGGGGGCGCCGCGGCCTCTGACGAGGCCACGGCGCCTCTCAACCAGACCAAGACCTTAACGATCTCGGCCCCAGAATCTGTCTTGACAACGGGGTCCACCTCAGGACAACGCCAGGACAAGTGCGATGAGTCGCCTCATTTCATGTTCTTCCCCAACAGGCCACCGCGAATCTCCCGAGTCATCCGGCTTGAACCTCGCACTCCGCCTCTCCCCTTCGGGTGCGCCTGACTGGTTACTACGCTCCGAGGGGTCTCGGGGCACTCGGCGAAAGCCCGCGGGGCTTCGGAGCTGAGCGTGGGCGAGAACGCGCGGACGGTGTCTGCCCAGTCATCGAATTCAGGCTGCTAACGACTGCGCTTCAGTCGTGGCGCGTGAGGACCTCACTAAGCGCAGTCGGCTGCAAGCGCCGGTCAAGCTCTTCCATTGCAGATTCGAATGCCACGATCACTCCTTGCGGGACTTCTCAATCGTCTCACGCATCATTTCCTCAAGGGCCTGCCGTCGGTATGTAGCGTACAGTTGGAACGCCTCTTTGACAGCCTGCCAGCGGCGCTCCGCATCGAAGCCTCTGATCTCACTGAACATCGTGTCCACCCATCGCCGATAGAGCGGCATATCCGGGTGTCCACTACGGAGTCGCTGAAAGCGAGCGCGCACCGAGATTGAATAGGTTGCACTCAGCCAATTGTCGTAATTCCCGCTCATCGGTAGGTTACAGACGTCCTGCAAACGGCCGATACCTCTTTGCGAACTGTGCCACCGCAGGCTAATCGTTACAGTAGCGAACGGGTTGCGGAGCTCGAGTGCACGAGTGTCCTTGCCCCCTGGCAAACGCACGACAGTCGTGTTCGGTGGCACATTCAGAACGTTGAACACATCAGCTGCGTCGACTGGCGGAATGAAGGCGAGTACCGCAGATTCTGGAAAGAGATTGACAAGTGTCTGGCGGTTGATCTCTCCTCCCTCCCGGTGTGGCGTGTGCTCGCCGTACCTCGTCTCCATGCCCCTAGGCAGATCGAAACGTACAACCTCCGCATCCCAGCTCTTGGCAAAGGTACGGGTAAGAAGATCAACGACGTGTCGGAGCAGAATATCTAAGTAAAGACCGTTCGACAATTCGTCGTCGTCGTTCGCCAACAGGGCGGACCGATCTTTTGACAGTTCCGCGACGAGAGCGAATGCCGGGACAACGAGGTTGGCGAAGCCAGGGTCAGCGTACTGCGTCGCTTCGGATAAACCTGGGCAAGAAAATGGCTGTCGCGTGTGCCGATCGAATACGAACGCAGCAGGGAACGGTTGCACGATGACCTCCTCTGTCTTGAGACTGACCAAAAGCGTCACGAGGACACCTGCCGCGCCGATGATGAAAGCCGACCATGCGTTGATTCTTACTGCGTCAGAGGTTCTATTGAGCCAGGCGATCCAAACGGCTAGCGTCAGAATCAATATCAGAGCAGCCACCGACAGATACCTAAACAGCATCATGCTCTCGCTCTCCGTAGGGAGGCGGCCAAACTGGTTTCTAGGCCGCGAGGGGTCCCGGGCAGTCGGCGAAGGCCCGCGGGGCTTCGCAGCATAGCGTGGCGAGGAGGCGCGGACGGATGCGGGCGCATCCTCTGGCGCAGGCGAATGCTAGCACGGCTGAGGCCCCGTCGCGCCGCGTGGATCGGGTGGTCGACACAGCGTCCTCGGTCCTGCCGCAGCCGAATCCGCTGGCATCGTTGCACTCGGGGCTCTCAGCCGAGCGGCGAGGTGCTCGCGACGGCCCGCAAGGTCAAGGCATGCAATTCGTTGCAGCCGTGTTTCACACATGCAATGCGGTGGCACGGAGTGTCACAGGTTCGTTCAGGGGGCCTCACGCCTGTCCGTTCAGGGAGCTCTCGCGCGTCCGTTCGCGGGCCTGACGCGGGTTCGTTCAGGGGACGGCGCCTGCTCGTTCAGCCCGAGCCCGGTCCGTTCAGCGTGACCCGTCCCGAACGGACAAGGGGCGGCGTGAACGGACAAGGATCAGTCCGAACGGACGGGATTCACCCCGAACGGACAAGGATCGCCGTGAACGAACAAGGATCCGCGTGAACGGACCCGCGCCCGCGTCAGTCAGTTCCGAACCGTTTCCACGGAACCGTCCGTGGCGGGGGCGCTTTCTTTCTGCGGCTTGCGCCAGAAGTCCATGAACGACACCCGGTGCACGCAGCCGATCGTGCAGTAGGGCGCGCACCACTTGGGCGCCATGAACTCGCGGCGGATATCCTCGAGCGAGTAGCGCTCGAGCGGGATGGCGGGGAAGCCGCGCTGCTGCGAGCACCAGTGCACGAGGCCGTTCTCGCAGATGTACAGGTAGCGCGCGCCGGCGCGGCAATACCAGTCGTTCGGCTTGCCGTCGGCGAGGTTCTGCTGGAAGTGCCGGATGCCCGAGTAGAGGTTCTGGCCGATCTGCTCCCAGGCGTTCACGTGCTTCGTGACGTCCTCGAACACCGCGCGCTCGGCCGGCGCGAGCGGCTTGAGGGCGCCCTCGTGGTCGTGGATGATGCCAATCGAGGTCGAGAAGCCCAGCGCGCGGGCCCGCTGATTGATCGTCCGCGCGTCCTCGGGGTGCTTGATGCCGCCGCCGAGCACCGAGTTGATGTTCACGTCGAACTCGGCGTACTCGCTCAGCCACTGCAGCTTCTTGTCGAGCAGCCGCAGGCTCTTCTTCGACACCTCGTCGGGCTCGACGTTGTCGATGCTGATCTGCAGGAAGTCGAGCCCCGCCTCGTTGAGCGCCTGGATGCGCTTGGGCGACAGCAGGTAGCCGTTCGTGATGAGACCCGGCAGCATGCCGTGTGCCCGGATGTGCCGGATGAGGTCGTCGAGCTCCGGGTGCAGCATCGGTTCGCCGCCGCTGAAGGCGACGACGGAGGTGCCGACCGAGGCGAGCTTGTCGATGCGCGCCTTCAGCACGTCGACCGCGACCGGCTCCGACACCTTGTCGTACTCGTTGCAGTACGCGCAGTCGATGTTGCACCGGCGGATCGGCACCAGGTGCACGAGCAGCGGGTGGTCGGTCGATGCCAGACCCCGAACGAACTGGCGCGCCGCACGCACGCTGCGGCCCGCCCGACGCCACAATTTCATAGGTTCGGCCATTATAGCCGCAAGTGCCGCGGCGCGCGGCCGTTTCAGCGGCCGGATGGCCGCACGGGACGCGGACGGGCGATTCGGGGGCCGAACTGGCGCGGGCCGTTCCGGAGGCCCTTCCGTACGGCCCGCTCGCACGCGTGGCCGCGCCTAACGTGCCTTGCCAAGGCCCGTTGGCGGGAGTACTATCGTCTCGCGGCTGGTCCGGCAGCCGCCGCCGTCATGCCTCCGGACACTGCCACCGTCTCTTTCAGAATCCGCCGTCGTCGTCTCGTGGCGCGGCCGTCATTCAGGATCGTCCGATGAAGAAGGTTCCGCTCTCCGAGTCGCTCCGGATCATCGCCAGGGGATCCCTCAACTGGCGCGCCGAGCGGCCCATCGTCGTCTCGTTCGAGGTCACCGATTCCTGCACCGCGTTCTGCAAGCACTGCGACCACGGCGGCCCGCGTGACATGTCCAACGACTTGAAGCCGGCCGACTACCGCCGCTACATGGACGTGCTGCGCCCGGTGGTCGTGCAGGTGTCGGGCGGGGAGCCGCTGCTGCGCGACGACCTCACGGACGTCGTCCGGAACATCAAGGAACCGTCAGGCCTGCCCTTCATCATCCTGGTCTCGAACTGGTCGCTGATGACCGAGGCGCGCTACCTCGCGCTGCGCGAGGCCGGCGTGGACGAGTTCTGCGTGAGCCTGGACTTCCCGGACGACCGGATGGACGAGTTCCGCGGCTTCGCCGGGCTGTTCGACCACCTCTCGACGATCGTGCCGCGCCTGGCCGGCCTCGGCCACGACGACATCGTCCTCAACAACTGCATCCACGCCGAGAACGTGGGCGACATCAACGCCTGCGCCGACACGGCGAAGGCCTGGGGCGTCAACATCAACTACAGCGCCTACACGCCGCGGCGCACCGGCAACCGGGATCTGTTCCTGACCCGGCCCGACCAGCTCGACGTCCTGCGGCGCCAGCTGGCCCGGCTGAAGACTCGGATCGACGGCCGGTGGATTGCGGTGACCGACACGACGCTCGACGCCACCCAGCGCTACTTCGAGACGGGCGGCGCGCCGGGCTGCAAGGCCGGCCTGCGCTGGCTGGTCGTGACGAGCGACGGGCAGCTGCAGCCGTGCTCGATGCAGTTCACGCGCTTCCTGCTGCACGAGCAGGCGCGCATGGTCGAGGAGTTCACGCGCCAGAACACCTGCGACGAGTGCTACGTGGCCATCCGGTCGAGCCTCGACAAGACCTATCCGCAGCTGCTCTGGGAGAACGTGTCGGGCTTCTTCTCGTTCAAACCGCGCGTCCAGCGCGCGGCCAACGTCCCGGTCACCAGCTGATCCCAGAACTCGGTTGAGTCGGTCATCGTCTCGCGGGCCGCGAGCGGGTGGCGCCGGGCGGGGCGCCCCGCCCGCCGCGCAGGCGCCTCCCCCGTTGGAGTGCCTTTGGCGCCGAGGACGGGTGGGGCTGCCCGGCGACAGGACCCGCTCGAGGCCGCCAGATCGCCGACTTAAGTGAGCTTTGAGTCTGGACAGGACGGTCCGCTACGGGCCGGTTTCCTCGACGGACCGGCCCGGCAGCGCCCGCGGCTGCGTCTCGCGCGGAGCGCCCTCGCGCAGCCGCCGCACCACTGCACCAACCTTCAGCGACGTTTGGAACAGCGTTTCTACCCGTACGCCCACCGGCAGGCGGTGTCGGCCGAGGGCCGCCAGCCCGGCCGACGCCATGCACCCGCACTCGCCGCAGTCGGGCTGGCCGCCGAGCTGGCAGGGCGTCACCGGCGTCGTGAAGTCGGCGGACACGCACGCCGTCGTCTGCGCGAAGATGCACTCGGACGGCGAGGACGGCGGTGCCGCGTACACCTCGAGCAGCCCGCGCGGCATGCGCAGGCGCGGATAGCGCTCCCGGAGCGCCATCAGCTCCGCGACGACGCGCCGGCGGTCGGCGGACGTCAGACGCTCGTCGGAGACCTCGCCCACCTGCGGTGTGTACAGGCTCACCCAAATCTGCGAGACAGCCGCCTGGTCCGACCAGAACTTCGCGAACGACTCGAGGTAGTCCGGCTGCCGGAGCTGCTGCCGCGTGATCGTCCAGTGCACGGTCATCCGATGGCCGGCGATGTGCTTCAGGATCCGGTCGTAGGTGGCCGGTGTGCGCCGCGCGTCGTGCTCGGGCTGGAGCCCGTCGATCGACACGACGAGCTGGAGGCGCCGCAGGCCGGCCCACTCGGCCGGAATGGGACGCACCGCGCTCGTCACGAGCTGCGTGTAGATGCCCAGGTCCGACAGGCGCGGCAGGATGACGCCCAGCTCACGGTAGCGGACGAGCGGCTCGCCGCCGACGAGCGACACGTGGAGCGGCCGGTGCCGCCGGACGAGCGCCAGCACGCCCTCCACGAGGTCGAGCCCCTTGAGGTCGCGCAGCTCGCGCAGCGTGAGCGCACCGCCGAGGTGGTCGTCGCCGTACGCGTAGCAGCCCGGGCAGCGCAGCGGGCACTCACGGGTGATCTCGATCGACAGCGCCGGGTGCCGTCCGGCGAGGATCCGCCCCCACGAATTGAACACCGTCGAAAAGAGCCCTTCCATTCAGATCCCCAATTCCGATCAGATCGCCCGGCGGCTGGCTTGCGGCTCGCGCCAAGGCCGCCGGGGAGGGGAGGCCGCGTCCGCTTGGCTTGTGTTCTTCGGACTATAGCAGGTCGGCGCGCGGAATTCGACCCGGGTGGGGGGCCCGTTCGAATTCGGGGAGACTGCGGCCTGGAGGATCGGACGGCGGGGCGGCCGGCCGCCCCGTGCCCAAGGGCTCACTTGAGTTGGCGGTCGCGCCGGGTCCTGTCGCCGGACAGCCCACCGGTGCTCAAGCCCAACAACGTGACCACGGCTGAGGGCCTTGCGCCCTTCGACTGAGCTCAGGGCGCCCCGAGCTTCGTCGAGGGGCGCGCCGGCGGGCGCCCGTCCGGCGCCACCCGTCGCGATGGCCAACTCGAGTGAGCGTTGGCCTAGCGCCGCCTGAGCGCGATGCTCCCGTTCACGGTCTGGAGATCGAGCCGCCGGCCGCCGCTGCCGAGCGTGCCCGACAACCGGCGGTTGCTGAACCGTCCGCTGACGGTCAGCGGGAAGTCGGTGGAGATCGAGCCGTTGACGGTCTTGGCCTCCACGTCGGCGTTCACGCCGTCCGGCAGGTCGAGCGTGATGCCGCCGTTCACGGTCTCGAACGACAGGTCGTCGGGCCAGTCGGCCCGGCCCATCGACGCGCGGATCGAGCCGTTCACGGTCGAAGCGGTGGCCAGGCCGGTCGTGGCGACGTCGATCGAGCCGTTGACCGTGTGGGCGGTCACGTCGCCGCCCAGGTCGCGGGCCTCCACGCGCCCGTTGACCGTCCGGCCGACGAAGGCCACGCCCGAGGGCACGCGCACCGTGAACTTCACCTTCACGTCGTTGTTGCGCGTGCGCATGTGGCCGCCCTCACCGGGCGCGCACTCGTTCGGCGGTCCGTCGGGGTTGGGGTATACCGCACAGATCGTGACCCCGCCGGCGTGCGGGACCACCTCGATCTTCACCTCGTTGGGGTCGTCGCGGCGGCCGGAGCGCTCGGCGACGACCTCGACCTGCCCGCTCGTGGACGGGCTGGCGTCGATCGAGCCGTTCACGCCCTTGATCTCGATGGACTGGCCGGGCGCCACCGCGCCCTGCCACCGGAAGTCGCTGGTGGTCTGGGGCTCGGCGAACGCGCTCCTGACCGAGAGGTTGCCGGAGCTGTCGGCCTGGACCGTGCAGCCGGCCGCGAGCGCGACCGCGCCGACTATGCCGAGGATCTTCCACGCGCGCATCGATGGACCTCCTCTCGCACCTGGACGTCAGACGGATTAGACGGAGGGGAGGGGCGGAACGTTGCCGCGCGGGCCCGTGCCGGCCGGCGGGCGGCCGGCGCGGGTCCGCGGCTGTTGTATCTTAGGGAGCATGATCGAACGACGGCGTTCCGGAATCCACGGGTGGGGCGTCTACGCCACCCGGGCCATCTCGAAGAACACGCGCATCATCGACTACGCGGGCGAGAAGATCTCCAACAGGGAGAGCCTGAAGCGCGAGCGGACGTACCTGCGGCGCGGGCACATCTGGTGCTTCAAGCTGAACAGCCGCTGGGTTCGCGACGCCGCGGTCGGCGGCAACGTCGCGCGGTTCATCAACCACTCGTGCACGCCCAACTGCTACACGCAGATCGTCGGCGACACGATCTGGATCCGCGCCTCGCGCAACATCAGGAAGGGCGAGGAGCTCACCTACGACTACATGACGGACGGCGAGGGCCACATCGCCTGCAAGTGCAGCCCGAACTGCCGGACGATGATCTGACGATGCACCTGTTCTACCTCCATGGCTTCGCGTCCTCGCCCGCGTCGAGCAAGGCGGCGGCGCTCGCGGCGCGGTTCGCGCCGCGCGGCATCGCCCTGCACTGCCCGGACTTCAACCAGCCGGACTTCTCGACGCTTACCACCACGCGCATGATCGGGCAGGTGGAGGGTGCGATGGCGGAGCTTCCGCCCGGCCCGGTCGTGCTCGTCGGGTCGAGCCTGGGCGCGTTCGTGGCCGTGCTCGTGGCCGCGCGCCGGCCCGCGGCCGTGTCGCGTCTCGTCCTGCTCGCGCCGGCGCTCGACTTCGGGGGCAACCGCATGCGCGAGCTGGGCCCCGACGGCATCGCGCGCTGGCGCGAGACCGACGCGCTGACGATCTTCCACTACGCCTACGGCGAGCGCCGCGTGGTCCGCTACGCGCTGTACGAGGACGCCGGGTGCTACGACGCGCTGGCGGCGCGCGTGACGCAGCCGATCCTGATCATCCAGGGCACGCGCGACACGGTCGTCGACCCCGGGATGGTCGAGCGCTACGCGCGCGGCCGCGCCAACGTCACGTTGCGCCTCGTCGACGACGAGCACCAGCTGGCCGCCAGCCTACCCGCCGTGCTGCAGGCCATCGACGCGTTCCTGGGCTTCGACTCATGACCGGGAGGGCCGGCCGCCGGCGCCGCGCGCTTGGAGCGGGCGCCCTGTGCGCGGCGGTCCTCGCCGGCTGCGGCGGAACGAAAGACCCCGCGGCGGCCCCGCCGCCGGCCGCGGCTCCATCCGCCCGGGC
>JAHECP010000125.1 GCA_024641665.1 Acidobacteriota bacterium | reverse complement strand
GTCCACCAACGCCCCGGAATCCCCGCCGGAACCGGCGAGCAGACGTGTCACCACACCCACCCCGCAGCCGTAAGTGTCTACGGATGCAGGACTTCACTTTTGAAAGTGTTCAAGATGGGTCTGACACACAAACGCGCCTCTCCGTCGCTTCACCAGCGGACACCGCCGACTGATATTCGCAGGGACTCGGAACTCTGGCACAGAACGCGAGCCTTGTACAAGACCGGCGCTTCTGTGTTTCCACACGTCGTTCAGTCAGATCATGCGACCGACGCGCGAGCCGTCGTAGACCGCATGGATGATGCGATGGGGCTCTCTGCAGTCGCCGACGGAATAGACTTCAGCGCACTTTCCGTCGATCGCCTGAAGCAGTTCGGTATTGGGTGACAGCGGCAGGGCAATCACGATGTTGTCTGCCGCGATCGTCTCCGTCTTGCCGTCCTTGGTCGTAATCGTCAGCCCCTCGTCCGTGATGGCATCGTAGGAGACCCCGCTCAGCACTCTCACGCCCTTCTTCTTCAGCCACTGGACAAGACGCTGCGACAGGATGGCCACCATCTCACCGCCGATCTGGTCCGAAGACTCTACGATCGTGACGTCTCGGCCTCGCTTGACCAGGAACTCCGCCAATTCACAGCCGTGTATGGCCCCACCGATAACGATGATCCTCTTTCCAAGGGGCATCCAGATTCTCGTGAGCCATCCCAAGCCTCTCGGGCCCACGAACCTCAAGAGAGCCTTCGACTGGCGGTGGAGCTTCGCCGTCGAGAGCACGATCCTGTTGTCGATTCCAGGGATCTGAGGCTTCACCGGGACGCCTCCCACGGCGACGATCACGGCATCAGGCTTCATCTGCCCGATGATCTCAGCGCTTACCTCCCGGCCGACTTTCACCGTGACGCCCAACTTCGTGATTTGGGTCTTCAAGTAACGGGTGATGGCGCCAAGGTCCTCAACCTCCGGCCCCTTGATCATCGCCGCCAGCGGCAGCTGTCCGCCCAACCGACGCTCCTTCTCGTACAAGATGACTTCGTGTCCCCTCACGGCTGCGACCCGTGCCGCCTCCATACCTGCGGGTCCACCACCGACGACGAGGACCTTCTTCTTTCTTTCGGCTGGTTTGATTGCGAATTCACGCTCTCGCCCTGAGGCGGCGTTAATCCGGCACCGCACCGATGTGTGCAGCGTCGTGGTCGAGTCCCAGCACTCAACGCACCCTGTGCACGGCGCAATGTCCTCCCATCGCCCTTCAGCCACCTTGTTCGGCAGTTCCGGGTCCGCAATGAGGCGCCTGGCGAAGAAGACCAGGTCGACCTTGCCCCTCTTGATGTCCCGGTCCGCGACCCTCGGATCTATTCTGCCCCCACTGATGACCGGGATAGACACGGCCTTCTTGATCTGTGCGGCTTGAGCGATGATGAATCCTGGATCCGTGATTGTCTTGAGCCACCGTCTGACCTCAGGGTCTGGCTCCAACGCGCGAAGCTGCTCACCCCAGTACCCCCAGAGAAAACTGTTGTAACCGTAGCCACTGATATCAAGGAAATCAGCGCCGGCCTCTTCAAACAACATGGCAAAAGCGGTGCTTTCGCTGACGGTGAGGCCATCCTTCAATCCCCATTCCGCGACGTTGTACCGGATGCCGACTGGGAACTCCTTACCAAGACGTTCCTTGATCGCCGTGATGATCTCCACCACAAAACGGGCTCGGTGTCTGATGGTCTGAGAGCCATACGCGTCATCACGCTTGTTCCAGGCACGAGAGAGGAACGCATTGATCAGATAGCGATGAGCTCCATGCAGATCGATGCCATCAAAACCAGCCTTCTGGGCCCGCTCGGCTGCCAGGACGAACTGGTGCTGAATCGTCTTGATCTCAGCGACGGTGAGTCCTCGAGGGTCGTCGAATATGCGTACTGGCTTCTCGTCACCGATTAGAGCCGAAGGAGCGACCGGCTGCAGGCCGGCCATGGCCTTGGGGTGCGATGGGCCGGCATGCTGTACTTCAAGGAACGTCTTGGCGCCGTAACCATGGATGTGATTCGTCAACTCGGCATAGGGCGGAATCAACTTGTCATCCTGGATGCCAAGACGTGGCCATCCGACGACACCGAGAGGGAAGTCAACAGCGGCACCTTCGACATTGACCAGGCCCACCCCCCCCTTCGCCAAGCCTCCGTAGTATGCCAGCGCTCCATCGGTGGGGGCGCCCTCGCTCGTGGCGTTGCCCGAGGCCTGCGGAGACTTGACAATCCGGTTCTTGAGGTTCACCTGGTTTATCTGAAAAGGTGACAACAGCGTGTTGCACCGTGCGTTGCCAAACATGGCTTGTCTCCTTCAGATGCGGCCAGACGTCCACTTCCGTGAGACAGATTCAGTTTTCACACGCAATCGGCCGCGTGATGTCGATCCCGGGGAGAGTGCGCGCCAGCAACGCGTCGAGATCCTTGGCCACCGCCGGCGTCACGTTGACACCCGGATGCCGGACGCGCGCCGAGGCCAGCAGCCCGCGATGGCGCAGGATCTCCTTGCGGATCGCGACACCCGGCTGTTGTTCGAAGACGATCAACGCCGCGAATCGCGCGTAAAGCTCATGGACGCGCTGCCAATCGGCGGCGCGCGCGGCCTTGACCATGGCGGTGAGCACCTCCGGAAATGCGAAACCCGTATTGAATCCGTCCGATCCAGCTTCGAGGTCGAAGGGTGCATACAGCGCGCCGAGACCGGTCAGAATCGGCAGCCGCCTGTCGCCCATGCCATCGCGCAGCTGGCGGATCTTCGGCGCGGTGGGCACCGCCTCTTCCTTGATGCACTGGATGGCCGGCACCTCGCGCAGCACGCGCAGGATCAGGGACACCGAGAGGTGCACCTCGCTCGACGCGGGGTGGTCCTGCAGCACGACGGGAATGGTGATCTCTTCTGCGATGCGCTGGTAGAATTCGACGATGCGCTCGTCGTTCGGCACCGGTTCCTTGCCAGCCATCACCATGACAGCGTCAGCGCCAAGATTCTGCGCCATCTGTGAGAGATACCTTGCGGCCGTGGTACCTCTGTGGCTGGTGCCCACAATGATGGGCACGCGCTTGTTGACAGTCGAGACCGCGCTGTGGATGAGCGCCTCGCGCTCGTGGTCGCCGAGACGGTTGGATTCGCCGAGGACCCCCAGAATCGTGACGCCATCGACGCCGACCCCGATCATGAACTCGAGCAGCCGTTGCCAGGATTCGAGGTCAAGGCTCTCGTCCTCGTGGAACGGGGTGGCCAGAATGGGGACGACGCCTTCGAACTTGCTCATAGTGCTTCTCCCTGGGTTGCGTGGTCAACCAGAGTGCATTAGGCCTGTGCCTTCTCTTCGGCCAGTCGCGTCGTGCGCATGAACAACACCAGAAGACCCGCCAGCAACCCCGCGCCGACCAGGTAGTAGACGCCGGCGGCGTAGGTGCCGGTCTTGTCCGTGAGGAATCCGATGGCGTAGGGTCCGGCGAACCCCCCCAAGTTGCCAACCGAGTTGATCAAGGCGATGCTGGCGGCCGCAGCCGCATCAGTCAGGAAGATCGTCGGCAGCGCCCAAAACGGGGAGGCGAAAGCGTAGATGCCCATCGTGGCCAGAGAGAACATGAGGATTGCCAGCCACCAGTGTCCCCCCGCCCACTGACTGAGGGTCAGTGCGACAGCCGCTATCAGCATCGGCCCGGCCGTGTGCCAACGGCGCTCTCGTGTCTTGTCCGAGTGCCAACCTGACAGGAACATCACCGGTACCGCCGCCATCCATGGGATGGCGCTCACCAGCGTCACCGTGAATGTGTTCAGTCCAGATGCCTTCTGTATGATCTTCGGCAACCAGAACGCCAGACCAACACTATTCGTGATGTAGCAGAAATACACGACCGCCAGAAGAATGACCTGGGGATGCCGGACCGCCTGCCATGCGCTGAGTTTGGTGCGTACCTTCTTGGTCTCTTTCTCTCGGGTGAGTTCCCCGGTGATCCACTGCCGTTCCTCCTTCGACAGCCATCGAGCGTCCTTCGGCCAGTCCGTCAGGTAGTACAACGCAGCGATACCAGAGAGCAACGCCGGTAAGCCCACCAAAATGAGCAGCCAGCGCCAGCCCGCGTAGCCTAACCAATTGACCCTCATCAGGAAGGCTGCGATGGGTGAGCCCAGCACGTTCGAGAGGGGAATCGCCATCATGAACATGGCGACGGCCTTGCCTCGGTCCTCATATCGATACCAGTGGGTGAGGTAGACGATCACACCAGGAAAGAATCCGGCCTCGGCGGCCCCAAGCAGGAAGCGTATCCAGTAGAATTGTGTCGCGTTCGTGATCATGCCGGTCAGCGACGCCAGCACGCCCCAGATGATCAGGCTGGCCCCGATGAACTTGCGCGCGCTCCACAGCTCGACCAGCAGAGTGCCGGGAACCTGCAACACGAAATATCCGACGAAGAAGATGCCTGCACCGAAACCAAAGACCGCATTCGAAAAGCCGAGGTCGCCGGTCATGTCCAGCGCCGCGTAGCCGATATTCACGCGCGCCATGTAATTGAGGATATAGAGAAGGAACAGGAACGGGGCGAGCCGACGCGTGATTCGCCTGCGCGTCCGCTTGGCGATTGGCTCGAGGTGTGGCTGTTCGGCAGCACTCATTGGTCCTCCCGGAAAGAGGCTGGCGGCCGGGTCGTGAGCCTGCCTGCCAGTTGTTGCCGTCGGCCTGTCGCCGTGACCAGATTCGCTCGAATCTATCTCTGGACTACATCGGTGCCATGCCCTCTCAAGGACTGTGGCGGCAAGTCGGCGGCGACATCCGGGCCTTCGCGTGCCCAGATCTCCACAAGGCTCCGTTCCGAGCGAAATGTTCGTACATCGTGAGGCCTTCGGCGGGGGCGTAGCGAACACTCAGCGCGTAGACCAAGACCTTGTCGAGCTCAACCGTGCAGTGCAGCAGATCGGTGGTGACCGGATTGTGCAGCGCCGAACTCGCCACGGAGGCTTCGGTAAGGGTCGGGTCCATGGTTCGTTCGGTCATAAGAGACGGCGGCGAACCCAACCGACTCTACCAAGGCGTCAGAAGTCAGCGCCAATCAGTAATTCTTCTTGGGCCATAAGCTGGGTGAACAGCTGTCACAGGCTACCTCGATTTCAGTGGTGCAATCGATCGCCGGCACTCTCTGGAGTGGCAGTCGCCCAGGATCTCGAGGCTCAGTCGCGCAATTGCGCACAACCGAAAGGCGGGAATGAGCGGCGCACTGTCGCGTGCGATGCGCAACGCGACAGAGGCCACATCGGACCCCCATGTCGGCGGGCGGTGCGGAATCAGTGTTTCCTTTCGGCACGCCTGCGTGAATTGACCTGACCGGTTGTGCCACCGTCAGCCCTCGAGACGTTCAGAAGGAGGGCTGATGATCGCTACAAGGTGCCCACGGCGATCGCGGCTTGAGACCGTTCGTCGACGACTCGATCGCTGGCGACAGACGCGCGGGGATGCCCGCGCGCCGCTGCCGCCACACCTCTGGGCCGCGTGGCTGATCGAGATCGAAGGGGTGCGCGCGACGGTGCGTGTGCGCCTGAACGCCCTCACGCGCACGGACCTGGCTGACTTCACGCGGCTGGTCGTCGGGGCCGGCGCATGATCCAGATCACGCCGCAGATGCGGATCCTGGTTGCGGTGGATCCGGTCGATTTCCGGCGCGGGATTGACGGTCCCGCGGCTGTGTCGCGAGGTCTTGGACAGCGCCCGGTTCGCCGGCTGGCTCTTTGTCTTCCGGAATCGCCGGGCGACCTCGATCGAGATCCTCACGATATGACTCGCAGGCGTCTTGGATCGCGCACAAGCGGCTCTCGCAGGGCCGGTTTCGCTGGTGGCCCACCGAGGCGATCGAGGCGGCCGCGCGGCTCGACGCGCATCAACTGCAGCGCCTCGTGATGGGCGGCGATCCCGCGGCCCGCGATGCCGTGCCGGTGTGGCGCCGGGTGCGCACCGGATAAGCGCGCGGGGACTTGCGTTCTACCGCGCCCTGTTCCACGCTCTCCCGGCGTGGAGGCGCCGCTCATATATCGCGGTCGCGTGGTGACGTCCGGCGATCGGGCGACCATTCGCGCTCTCCTGGCGAGGCCGGGAATTACTCGCCGCGCCTTGTCGCGGCAGCTCTGCGACGTGTGGCAGTGGCGCCGGCCGAACGGCACGCCCCGCGATGCGATCTGTCGCGGCCTGCTCCTGTGGCTGCTGTCCGGATGCGCTCTCGGAGCCGATCCGTGACCTGCCGGCGCTCCGCTTCCAACCGATCGAGCTGACGACCGAGTTCCTCGACGAGTGCAGGATCGGTGTCGGTCGCCTGCTTGCGGGTGCGAAGCGCCGCCATGAACCGAATCTTGCCGAGCAGCTTGAGGGCTCGATCGTGCAGGGCTATGAGCAGCATCTGGCTGTGCTCCTCGGTCAGGAACCCTGCAAGCGTCTCATCAAAGGCGAGCAGGCTGCTCGCCGACAGCGGAGCCGTGTCGCCATTCAGCCGTGCCTGCAGCACCGTCCACGATAAGATCGGAAAGATGCGCACGTCCTCGGTGCCGAGATGGTCCGCGAGGACCCGGCGCGCGAAGCCGATCGCCTCGTCGCGCTCGGGCGGTGGGATCTGGTCGATCTTGTTGAGCACGAAGAAGAACTTGCGGACACGCGCCCGCACGGCGTCGAGAAACGCCCGTTCGTACTCCGAGAGTGGGCCGTCGGCGCCAGTCACGAAAAGGGCGGCGTCGACCTGGGGAAGGAACGCGAGGGTCGTCGCCGTGTTGTGCTCGTGGATGGAGGTAATTCCCGGCGTGTCGATGAAGCGCACGCCGCGGCGGAGGAACGGTGCGGGCACCTCGATTTCGGCCGACGTCACATGTTTCCGGTTGCGCGGGTTCCCCCGCTCCGTCACGAATTCCCCAAGGCGCTCGATCGGCACCTCCCGGTGGAGCACGTGACCGGTCTGCCGCACATAGGCGCGCGGACTCGGGCCGTACCTCAGCGAGGGTCCCTGCCACTCGAACTCCCTCAGAATCTAGCACTTGCGGCTTCTCGCTGGCGAACGACCCACCCAGGCCGGTGACACAGCTCGCTGATCTTCAGGAAGAAACGGTCGTTCGACCGGCCTTATTCGCGCCAACCGCTCGCCTCAGCGGCGGAGGTTGTGGTTGTACCGGCGAAGACAACAGCTCCCGCCGTCGGCTGCTAAGAGAGCCAGCCGGTCTGCGGCAAGAGCCGGCCAGCGGCTCGACGGGGCGGACCCGAAACGCGGCCAGTCCTGCTGAACCAGGGCATTCGGGCCTGACCTCATCTGCCACTCCGTCGGGAGCCACGGGCTGGCAGCCGACGACTTTCAGGGCGCGCTGTCAAGGTTCGGCGTTACCGCTCCTGAGTTGGCGCCGACCCCAGCGCACTTCGAGCCGCCTTCAAATCATCGTTCAGCTGCTTCTGCAGCATCGCATAATCCCATCCCAAGTTGATCAGGCGCCATCCTTCCGCGACGCGCGACTTCACTTCGGCCGGCGTCGCGTCGATGCCACAGGCGACGTTGTATTTCTTGCACAGCGTCAGGATCTTTGGGTAGTCCGTGTCTGCCACATGAACGGCCTCCACGCCGCCAAGACCGGGCGTCGAGATGATCTCCTCCGCGTGGCGAACGCCTTCTTCCGTTTCGATCATGACGACCACCATCAACTCGCCCTTTGGATTGAGCGGCCATAGCGGCGAGACGTTGTGCCCGCCCTCGGCGCGCAGGCCCTCAAACGCTGTTTGCTCGGCCTTATCGAAGGTTGAGACAATCGATTCCACCTGGGCGCGGCTTTCGACTATCGGCACCCAGACGCCTGCGGCGGGCCCCACGCGCATCACTTCGGACACCTCGTACCGTACGCCCTCCCAGCCGCCGCGGTGCGCGAGCTTCACGAGCACGGTCGGAGCGGGTCGCGGCTGGGTCCGGTACCGGTGATGGAAATCGGCAATTTCCAGCAGGAAACCGTGAAGCGCTCTGAAGTCGTAGATGTCATGCTCCAGGTCCGCGACGATGAAGTCGACGTCGCTCGTCGCGAGCACCTTCGAGATTCGTGTCGCCGGGATTGCGCCGGCAAACATGCCGATCGCCGGCTTGCCAGCCGCGAGCAGGGAGATCAGGTTCGTCTGCCGCTCGGCGGCAGGCTGGGCGCTTGGCTGAATCGACATGCCCGTTCCAATCAACAGTAAAGCAGCGGCAGCGACGGTCCATGATCGCATTTTCAATCCTCCTTCAGCACACACTAGATCGACGCCAACTGTGTCGAGGAACTCCGAACTCGCCGGGGAAGTGGCGGCAAGAGTCGGGTCCATGGTTCGCTCAGTCCCGGGACACCATAGTGTGGCGGGGCGCGCCTCCTGCCAAGGTCAGTCGCCTCCGGTCGCAGGATTCATACCTGCAGGGTGGCCGACGCCGCGCAAGGACGGACCTTGGCGCCCAAGCCTCCGGCACTCTACCAAGGCGTCAGAAGTCAAGGCCAATCAGTAATTCTTCTTGGGCTATAAGGGCAGTGGACGGCTGTCACAGCCCACCTCGATCTGAGCGGATCAAGGCCAGCGATCGCCGTCACTCTGTTGAGTGGCGGCCACACGGGATCTCGAGGTTCAGGCTCACAAATGGGCTCAACCGGAAGGCAGGGACGAAGGGCGCGCTGTCGCGTGCGATACACAACGCGACAGAGGTTGCACTGGACCCCACGCCGGAGAGCGGTGCGGAATCACTCTAACTGAGACTGTGTTGGCGGAACACGCTCCGCGTCACGCCGCCGTCACGTGTCGACGACCCCGTGATGTCGAGGACAACGTCACCAGTTCAATGAACTCGCGTGCGGAGTCCGACATGTAGCCCTGGTCGCGGACCACCATCAGGGTCTCGCGCGGAATATTGAGCCCCTTAACAGGTATTTCCTTCAGCGTCCCCGCCGACAGCTCTGGCGCAACGGTGACTCGCGGGACGATCGCCAGCCCGACCTCCCGCTGGACGAAGTCCTTGACGTTCTCGAAGCTCCATAGCTCTGCCGCGATGTTCCAGCGGGTGCTGTGAGCCTCAAAGCATCGCCGGATCTTCTGCTCCGTATCCGAGCACAGGTGGTGGACGATGAACGGCTCGTTGTCGAGCTCCTCGATGTCCACTGGGCTGCGGGAGGCCAGCGGATGGCGAGGCGACGCAATCAGGATCATCTGATCCGAGTAAACCGAGACACTGCGGATCTCGCGAAACGCAGGCGCCTCCTTTACAAAACCCACGTCCACTTCTCGATCCATCACCTGCCGAGGGATGTCTTCGAGACGACTCCGATAGATGCCAACCTTGACGTGCGGAAAACGGTGGAGGTACTCGCGCAGCGGACCCGGCAGCAGGTACACAGCAGCCGACTCGTGGGCAGCAATCGAGAGTGTACCTGAGTTCAGGTTGCGGAGCGTGGCGAGCTGCCGCACGGTGTCGTCACGCAGCCGCACAATCCGGCGGGCGTGCTCCATGAGCATCTTGCCCGCATCCGTGAGCGACAAGCCTGGAGAATCACGGGCAAACAGCGGTGTTCCCAATTCGTCTTCGAGCTTCTTGACACTTTGACTGACGGCCGGCTGGGTCCGGCCGACCCGCTCCGCCGCCCGGGTAAAGTTGCCCTCTTCAGCGACGGCCAAGAAATGCTCGAGTTGGAGCAGATCCATGGTGCCCCCTGTCTGCCCCCCGACCACCCCAGCATAGTCTGCTGCTCCAGAGGGGGACAGCGCAACTCTTTTCTTTTGAAAGCGCCGCCTCAGAATCCGAGTCTTCTGTACGCTCAAAAGCCTGGCGGCGGCGGCCCACGGTCCGGCGAGGGCGATCGCGGGCCAAAGCGGAGCTCACCGAAACCGCACCGGCTTTGGTGGCGCACTGACTGCAAGACCTCAGGACAGACGGTCACCTGCTAGACGCGGATGTGGCCTCGGCCACAATGCCGGCACACGGCTCTTCAGCACCCTCCACGACCTCGACCCGGCCACCACCGACGACCCGGTTCTTCACCCGCGCGGCCTGGTGCCCGATCATCACGGAGCCCCACTCGAGGCCCAAGACGCGGTAGACTTCCCGGACCAGGCGGTCCGGTTCTTCAGCGAGCATCTCGGGGCCGCGTTGATCGGACTCGGGGAACGTCCGCCACCATGGCGGCGTCCGGACATCGCCGCGACAACCGTGACGGGCTGAACAGGAGAAGGACGATACGGTATGGATCTGGGCATTCAGGGAAAGCGCGCACTCGTCCTCGGCGCCGGCGGCGGCCTCGGCTCGGCCGTTGCAACGGCGCTCGCCGCCGAAAGGGCGGACGTGTTTCTGGCCGGCTGGGACAAGACCACCCTGGATCAGATCCGAGACGCCCTGGCCGCCCTGGCCTCGGGCCGTGTCGAATCGCACGTGTGTAGCCTGGCGTCGGCCGATGGGGTCGCCGGGCTCGCCGACGTCGTCCTCAAGCGGTTCGGCGGCATCGACATCCTGGTCAACATCACCAGCGGCCCGCCCTCGGGCTCGCTTCTCGCCGTGGACGGGAAGACGTGGCGGAAGCAGTTCGAGGGGATGGTGCTCAGCATCTTCAACCTGACGAACCGCCTGCTGCCCGGCATGCGCAAGAACAAGTGGGGCCGCATCCTGACCAGCACCTCGTCGGGCGTCGAGCAGCCGATCCCGAACCTCGGGATCTCGAACGCGCTGCGCTCGTCGCTCGTCGGCTGGTCGAAGACGCTCGCGGGCGAGGTGGCCGCAGACAATGTGACCGTCAACGTGATCGTGCCAGGCCGCATCCACACAAAGAGAGTGAACAAGCTCGACCAAGCCGCCGCCGAGTGCCAGAACAAGCCGGTGGAGGAGATCGTCCGGGCGTCGGTCGCGTCGATCCCGGCCGGCCGCTACGGCCGCCCCGACGAGTTCGCCAACGTCGCCACGTTCCTCGTCAGCGAGTGCGCGAGCTACATCACAGGGTCGATGGTGCGAGTGGACGGAGGGTATATTAAGGCCGTCTGACGGCTCAAGCGGGCAGCGGGCAGCGGGCAGGAAGAGCCTCTGTCACGCTGTCACGCCGTCGCGCGATGGCAGCGTCGCAGAATGGTTTTCCTAACCCCTGACCTCTGACCCCTGACCTCTGACTGTGCTTTACACTGCATTCCTGACCGGCGGCCGGCGGACGCTGTTCCTCGCCTTCGCGGCGCGCGTCGCGCCGGCTATGCGCGCGCTCGACGCCGGCGCCGAGGCACGCGCGCTCGCGCTCGTGGAAGATCTCCTCGCCGATCGCCCGGCGCGGACGCGCCGCGAGCTGGCGCTCTTCCTCTGGCTCGTGCGCTGGGTGCCGGCCTTGCTCTTGCTCCGCCCGTTCGACCGGCTGCCGCCGGCGCGGCAGGACGCCGTGATCGGCTGGCTCCAGGACGCGCCGCTCGCGACGCTGCGCAGCGGCCTCTGGGGCCTGAAGACGCTCGCGTTCCTCGCCTACTACGGGAGCCCGGAGACCGGCGAGGCGATTGGCTACCGCCCGTCGAAGACGGGCAACACCTTCCTCCATGCCCGTTAGCCGAGCCCGTCCGCGCGAATCCGTACGAAACCCTCAGACCTCCGCGGGCTCGGCGGGGCCGCGCACAGCGCGGCCCGCGAGGGAGCGGCGCGGGGCGACGGGGTCCCCGCCCTTCGGCAAGCTCAGGGCGCCCCGAGCGGAGAGTCGAGGGGCGCGAGCGACCGGGCCGGGGTGTGGGGCGGAGCCCCACGTAATCAAGGACTTCGACATCGTCATCGTGGGCTCCGGCGCCGGCGGCGGCACGGTCGCCCAGGCGCTCGGGCCGCTCGTTCGCGACGGCGTGCGCGTGGTGGTGCTCGAGTGGGGCACGCGGCTCAAAGAAGAGGAGTACACGGGCCGCGAGGTCGAGATGGCGACCCGCCTGTACTTCGACGCGGGCGGCTTCCTCACGCGCGACCGGACGATGACGCTGGCGTTCGGACGGGCGTACGGGGGATCGACGGTCGTGTACACGGGGACGTCGCTGACGATCCCCGAGGCGACGGTCGCCAGGTGGGGCGTTGGAGGCCTGACCTACGACGACCTCGCGCGCCGGTCGCGGAAGTACCTCGAGGAGAACCACGTCCACCTGCTCGATCAAGCGGACATCAACGACAACAACCGGCTGTTCCACGACGCGTGCCGCGCGCTCGGCTACCGCGTCGAGCAGTTCCCGATCAACGTGCGCGGCTGCCAGGGCTCGGGGCTGTGCAATCTCGGCTGCCCCAATGCGGCCAAGATGGGCACGCACCGCGTGCAGCTGCCCGAGGCCGAGCGGCAGGGGGTGACGGTCGTCACCAACTGCCGCGTCGATCGCGTGGACTTGGACGGGCGCACCCTCCACGTGGAGGTGCGCGACCCGGGATTCGGGCAGCCGTCGTCGTGGACGCCGGGCCGCTACCGGGTACGCGCGAAGGCCGTCGTCCTCGCGGCGGGCGCGGTCAACTCGCCGGCGCTCCTTCTGCGGTCGGGTCTCGGCTCGCGCCTGCCGGCGCTGGGGCGCTACTTCACGTGCCACCCGGCGCTCATCCTCGTCGGGCAGCACGCGCGGCCGATCACGAACTACCACGGCCACCCGAAGAGCTACTACTGCGACCACTTCGCCCAGTCGCACGGCTTCCTGCTCGAGACGTGCATGTACTTCCCGTTCGTCACGGCGAAGAACCTGGCGGGCTTCGGCGAGGCGCACCAGCGGCTGATGTCACACATGGATCGGCTGCAGATGATCCTGGTGCTGGCGATCGACCCGGCGCGCGCCGACAACCGCGTGACGATCGACCGCGACGGCCAGCCGGTGGTGGACTACACGCTGGCCGCCGAGACGAAGCGGGCGCTGGTGGACTCGATGCGCGCTTCGGCCCGCATCTTCTTTGCAGCCGGCGCGGAGCGCGTGCACGCGCCGGCGGGGGTGAAGTTCCTCATCGAGGCCGCCGAGCGCGACCGCATCGACGAGCTGATCCCCTACGAGGGCCTGCGGCCCGGCAAGGCGTCGATCTCGTCGGCGCACCTGATGGGCGGCTGCCGCATGGGCGGCGGCCCGGCCGACTCGGTGGCCGACGCCTGGGGCGAGGTGCACGGCGTGCCGTGGCTGTTCGTCGCCGACGGGAGCCTCTTCCCGCGCTGCGCGGAGATCAACCCGTACGTGACGATCATGGCGCTCGCCGACCGCGTGGCCGAGCGGGTGCGCGAGCGGATCGGCACACTGCGGGCCGGCTGACCGGCCTCTGCACCGACGATCACCACGAAGGCTCGATATCCGCTGCGAGCCCACGATGGGCACGATGGGGATCACGCTGCCTCGGGGCGACGACCCGGGCGCGCCTGCGTCGCGGTGTCGCTCCTCCGTGCTCTTCGTGCCCTCCGTGGTGAATCCGTTCCCTCCTCGGAAATCAGTGCGGTATCGCACTCTCTGCGACTTCCCGCAAACCCGGCGACCGGTTTCAACGTCTACATTGTCGACATCGATGACGACACCCATCCTCGGCGAACTGGAGCAGGTCGTCCTGCTGGCCATCCTGCGCCTGGAGGACACGGCATTCGCGCTGTCCGTGATCCGCGAGATCGACGCGCAGGCGGGCCGGCGCGTCTCACGCGGCACACTCTACAAGACCATTGAGCGCCTCGCGGACAAGGGCCTCGTCGAGTGGACAGTCGAGGACGGCCCGCCCGAGCGCGGCGGCCACCCGCGCCGCCGCTTCCGCGTCTCGGCGTTCGGCGTCTCGGCGCTGAGGGCCTCGCGCGACACTCTCCACCGGCTGTGGCACGGCCTGGACGACGTGCTCGGAAGGAAGCGGCCATGAAAGACGACCTGCCGCCGCGGCCCGCAGAATGGCTCCTCCGTCGCCTCGGCCCGCCGGGCATCGCCGGCCTCAGCATCGTCGGCGACGCGCGCGAGGAGTACCTCGAGCGCCGGCGCTCTTCTTCCCTTCTCGCCGCGAGGCTCTGGTACTGGACGCTCGTCATCTCCATCGTCTCGCGCTTCGCCGGCCGCCGGCCGCGACGGGTGCCGGCGCCGTCCGCCAGCCCGGAGGTCCGCGTGAACAACCTGCTCGTCGACGTCAAGCTCGCGCTGCGCCTGCTCCGCCGGCGGCCCGGCTTCGCCGCTGCCGCCGTGCTCACGCTGGGACTCGGCATCGGCGCCAACACGACCATCTTCAGCCTGGTGAACTCGGTCCTGCTGAGCCCGCTGCCGTACCCGAACCCCGATCAGCTCGTGAGCGTCTTCCGCGAGGATCCGGAGGTGACCGGGCGGCACCCGTCTCCAGGGAACATCGCCGGCCTGTTCGCCGTGCCGTACGCCGTCTTCCTCGACTGGACCGCGCGCAGCCGGGTGTTCCAGGACGCCGGCGCCTACGCCACCGCCTCGTTCACGCTCACCGGCGGCGAACGGCCCGAGTCGCTCCGGGGCGTGATACTGACGTCCGGCGTCTTCGCGGCGCTGGGTGTCCCTGCCGCGCTCGGCCGGCCGCTGGTGCCGGGCGATGACCGGGTCGGCGCGCCGCCAGTCGCAGTGCTGAGCCACGGCCTGTGGCAGCGACGATTCGGCGCGGACCCCGGCGTCCTCGGCCGCGAGATCATGCTGAGCGGCGTCTCCTTCTCCGTCGTCGGCGTCATGCCGCCGAGGTTCAACGTCCTGGGCGGACGGGGCGGGCCACGCGACGTCTGGGTGAACCTCAGCGACCAGCGCAAGCAGTCGCCTGTGCGGAACTCCGGCTATCTGCAGGTCATCGCGCGCCTGAAGCCGGACGTCTCCGTCGATCAGTCACAGCGCGAGCTCGACGTCGTCTCGCGGCAGATCGGCCAGGACCATCCCGAGGAGCGCGAGCACCGGATTCTGCTGGTCTCGAGAAAGACCCTCGTGGTGGCCAACGCGCGGCCCGGCCTGATCATGCTGATGGGCGCGGTCGGTCTGGTTCTGCTGATCGCCTGCGCGAACATCGCGAACCTGCTGCTGGTGCGGGCGACCGAGCGGCGGCGCGAGTTCGGCCTGCGCCAGGCGCTGGGCGCGAGCCGCGGCCGGATCCTCTTTCAGCACCTGGCCGAGACGCTGGTCATCGCCAGCGGCGGCGGTGCCCTCGGGCTGGGGATCGCGGCCCTCTCGCTCGAGCCGCTGGCGAAGGCGTTCCCCGGCGGCCTGGTGCGCGCGGCCGAGGTCGTGGTGGACGCTCGCCTGGTGGCCATCGCGGCGGTGCTGACGTGCGCGACCGCGCTCGTCACGAGCGCGTTGCCCGCGCTCAGGGCCTCCCGCACGGCGATTGCTGACATCCTCCGCGAGGACGGCCGCGGCATCTCCGGCTCGCGCTTCCGCAACCGCACGCAGACGCTGCTGGTCGTGTCGGAGATCGCGCTGGCATTCGTGCTGCTCGCCGGCGTGGGCCTGTTCGTCCGCAGTTACGCGGCGCTCAGCGCCTCGAGTCTCGGGTTCGAGGCCGGGCGCCTCGTCACCATGGCTGTGAACGTCCCGACCCGCCTGCGGGACGGCGAACCGAAGGCGTACATGGCGTTCTTCGGCGACACGACCGACCGCCTGCGCGCGATCCCGGGCGTCGAATCGGTCGGCGCGGCGGATCAGGGCCCGTTCATGGGCGGCATGTCGTTTCCGCCGACGTCCATCGAGACGCCCGGGGGCGTCACCAAGGCCATCACGTTCGCAACCGCGGTGACCCCCGGCTACTTCCAGACCCTCGGGGCGCCGCTCGTCGCCGGCCGGTGGCTCGACGACCGCGACGGACCCGGCACCGCGCCCGTCGCGGTCGTCAACCAGACGATGGCGGAGCGGTACTGGCCCGGCGAGGACGCGATCGGACGCCGCGTGAGGCTCGACTTCGGCGACCGGACGTGGATGACGGTCGTCGGCGTCGTGGGCGACGTCGTCTACCGGCTGGGCATGCGTCCGCCTGCGGCAGTCTACGTGCCCTACGCGCACTTTCCCGACACCTACCTGTATTTCGTGGCCAGGACGGCCGCGGCGCCGGACGCCGTCATGCCGCGGATTCGGGAGCTGCTCACGAAGATCGATCCCGATGCCCCGGTCAGGGTCGACGCGCTGACCGCGCTCGTCGCCGACTCGAACACCGCGGTCTCGCAGCGCTTCGCCATCGCCCTCATCGGCTGCCTGGCGGGCCTTGCGGCGCTCCTGGCCATCGTCGGCATCTACGGCGTGCTGTCCTACAACGTGTCGATGCGCACGCACGAGATTGGCGTGCGCCTCGCGCTCGGCGCCGACGCCGTCGACGTGGTTCGCGGCGTGCTCCGCCGGGGCCTGCTGATGGCGGCCGTCGGCTGCGGTGTCGGGCTGGGCCTGTCCCTCGCCGCCTCGCACGTGCTCGCCAGCCAGCTCTACGAGATCAGCGCGACCGATCCCGCCACGCTGGCGGGCGTCGCGGCGCTGGTCGTGGCGGCCGCCACGACCGCGAGCTACGTGCCGGCGAAGCGCGCCACGCGGATCAACCCCGTCGAGGCGCTACGGCTGGACCAGTAGCCCAAGCGACGATCCTCTCCGTGCCCTCCGTGGTGAATCCGTGGCCTCCTCAGGAGGCTGGCCGAAGGCCAGCCTCC
>JAHECP010000306.1 GCA_024641665.1 Acidobacteriota bacterium | reverse complement strand
CCGGCGGAGCCGGCCGTCGACGTCGCAATCGACGGCGGCGCGGGCCGGCTCGCGGCGCGCGAGCTCGGCCTCCACTTCGTCGCGTTCGCCGGCGGCGCGATCGTGCTGGCCCTGGCCGCCGGGCTGTGGCCGGGCGGGATGGACGCGCGGCAGGCCGCGCTGTGGGTCGCGTTCGCCGCCGCCGCGGCGTTCCTGCACACGATCGTCGTGGGCTACTGCGCGATGCTGAGCGGCTGGTTCCCGTCGTTCGCCGTCGCCATCGCGCTCATCCTGGTCGCGGCGCTGCTGAGGTTCCCGGTCGCCGCACTCGCGATGCTCGCCGGCTACGTGATGTCCACGGGGCCGCAGTTCGCGGACCTGGGCTACGACCTCAAGTCGGGCTGGATCATCCGCGGGCGCGGAGCCGATCCGGCGCGCGAGGCCGCCGGCCGGCGCCAGCAGGCGCTGCTCCAGCAGATCGGCGGCCTCGTCGGCATCCTCGCCGCCGCGCTGGCGGCCGGCCCCTACTTTCGCGCCGGGCTCGTGCCACCCATGAGCCGCGTGGTGGCCGCCACGGTCGGCCTGACGATGACGTCGGCGCTCCCCGCGCAGCTCGCGCTCGGCGCGGCGTTCGGGGCCGTCGCGCAGCTGGCGGGCGGGCCGCGCCGCGCGGTCGGTCTCCTGCTCGCGACCGGCCTGCTGCTCGACAACCCGACGTACGGCTACGCGCTCGCCGGCGCGCTGCTCGTGCGCGCGTGGATCGGCACCAAGCCCATGACCATCCGCGCGCCGGGCCTTATTGCGGGGGACGGTCTGGCAGGGTTCGTGGAGTCTGTGCTGAGGACCTTCGCGTGAGGAGGGACGAAGACGATTCACCACGAAGGAACGAAGACGAGTTCACCGCGGAGGGCACGAAGAACACGGAGGATCTTCTTCAGGGAACGCTGCGACCGCAACATGCGATCACGCTGAGAGCTGGGGCGACGACCTGGGCACGCCTTCGGCGCGGCGTCGAGGAGGGATCGCGAAAACGAAAAGCCCCTGCGAGGCGTCCAGGGCTGGTGGGGCCTTTCGTTTTCGCGATCCCTCCTCGACACCCGGCCGGTCGGACTTCACTCGCTACGCAACGGTCCGACCGGCCCAGGTCGTCGCCCGCTGGCGTGCAGCCGTTCATGTCGTCGTGGGCTTCGTGGTTGATCCCATCGTGTCATCGTGGTGGCCGTGTCGTCGCGGGCGGCTCACTCCTCTCGCAGCGCCGCCGTGGGCTCGGCGGTGGCCGCGCGGCGCGCGGGCACGAGGCTGGCGGCGACGGCGGCGGCCGCCAGCGCCGTGGCGACGCCCGCGTACACGGCTGGCGTCGGTGCCTGCCCGCCGAAGATCACCGACCCGAAGAGCCGCGACAGCACGACGGCGCTCGCCACGCCGGCGGCAATCCCCGCGAGCGACAGGCGCAGCCCCTGGGCGAGCACCATCCTCAGGATTCCGGCGCGCTCGGCGCCGAGCGCCATCCGCAGGCCGATCTCGCGCCGCCGCCGGCTCACGCTGAAACTCACCACGCCGTAGACGCCCAGCGCCGCCAGCAGGAAGCCGAATCCGCCGACGAGCGCCCCCACGAGCGCGCCGAGCCGGTCCGGTGACAGGCGCCTGGCCCACAACGCGTCCATGGTCGTCGCCTCGAACACGGCGGCCGCGGGATTGGCGGTCCGGATGGCGCGCTCGGCGGATTGCACGAGCGCCGGCGTGATCGCGTCGGCGCGCACCATGAAGTGGAGCTCGGCCGACGAGGGCCCGAGCGGGTTCTGCAGGTACGGGAGATACCACGACTCGGTGTAGTCGCTCGAGTCGGTGATGGCGCCGACGACGCCCACGACGGTCAGCCACGGGTAAGGCGCGTCGAGGCTGCCGCGCTTGACGCGTTTCCCTAGGAGTGTGTCCGAGTAATGCGGAAATCAGCAGTTTTCGCGATCGCAGGGCGCGATTTTCCTAATGTTCTCAACGCCATGTTTCGCGAAAACCGATTACTCGGACACGCTCCTAGCGGGTCCTGGCCGGGCCAGAAGCGGTGGGCGAACCGCTCGTCGACAATCACGACGGGCTGGCTGGTTCGGCGGTCGGCGCCGGTGAAGTCGCGGCCCGCGACGATCGGGATCTTCATCGCGTGGAAGTAGCCCGGTGCGACGTACTGGTGGGCCACGTGGAACCGTGCACCCGGGGGCGCGCTCAGGCCCTCCACGGAGATGCGTGCGCCCCAGTCGCCGCAGCAGAGCGGGTTGACCGTGGTGAGCGCCGCGGCCGTCACGCCGGGCGTCGCCCGCAGGGCCTCGAGCGCGGTGGTGACGAACGCCGCGCGGCGCGGCCCATCCTGGTCGCGCGGGCCGTCCAGCGACACCTGCATCGTGGCGACGCGGTCGGCGTCGAACCCGAGGGCGGTGCGCGTCAGCCGCTCGAAGCTCAGGACCATCGCCGCGGCGCCCGCGAGCAGGGCCACCGCGAGCGCGACCTCGCCGACGACGAAGAGCCGCAGCAGGCGGCGGCTGCGCGCGGACCCGCCGGATCGCCCGCCGTCGCGCAGCGCCTCCAGCGCCCGCCGGCTCGACGCGCTCCACGCCGGCGCGGACCCGAAGACGAGGCCCGTCGCGATCGCCGCGATCACGGCGAACGCCAGCACCCGCGCGTCGAGCGGCGCCCCCGCGACGTCGATCTGCCGGTCGAGCACGGCCGGCACGAGCGCGGCGAGCGATCCGCTCAGCCAGGCTGCCACCAGCAGCCCGACGCCGCCGCCGGCGGCCGAGAGCACCACGCTCTCCGCCAGCGCCTGGCGGAAGCGCCGCCAGCGGCTCGCGCCGAGCGCCGCCCGCACGGCCACCTCCCGCTCGCGCGCCATGCCGCGCACCAGCAGCAGGTTGGCCACGTTCGCGCAGGCCATGAGCAACAGGAAGCCGACCGACGCGAGCAGGGCGAGGACGATGCGGTCCTGGCCGTCCATGAAGCTGTCGCGGATGGGCATGGCGTCGAGGCCGACGCCGCGGTTGGTCAGCGGGAAGTCCGCCTCTGAGCGGCGCGCGATCGTCTCGAGCTCGCTCCGGACGGCCTCGAGCGTCACGCCGCCGGCGAGCCGGCCGAACACGGCGAGCGAGCCGCCCGTCGCCTGGTTCGGATCGATGGCGAGCGGCAGCCACATCTCGGCGTCGTACGGGAACGCGAACCGGTCCGGCATCACCCCGACGATCGTGAAGCGTTCCCCGTCGAGCAGCAGCTCGCGTCCGAGGACGTCGGGGTCGCCCCCGAAGCGGCGATGCCAGAGCGCGGCCCCGACGATCGCGACGTGGCTGGCCCGCCCGACGCGTTCTTCGCCGGCCGAAAAAGTGCGGCCCGCGACGAGGCGGACGCCGAGCACCGGTGTCCAGCCCTCCGAGACGCCCACCACCGCCACGCGCTCCGGCGCCGCGCCGCCCGTCAGCGTCGCGCTCTCGGCCAGCAGCGCCACGGTGTCCGACAGCGTCCTGCTCTGATCGCGCAGCCGGGCGTAGTTGCGCGGCGTCACGCCGTAACGGGTCCGCTCGCCGGCCGGCGAGAGCGAGTAGTTCCTGATACGCACCAGGCGGTCGGCGTCCGGAAACGGCAGGGCCCGGAGGAAGGCGGTGTTGACGACCGAGAAGATGGCCGTCGTGGCGCCGATCCCCAGCGCGAGCGTCAGGACGACGACGACGGCAAAGCCCGGGCTGCGCCGCACACCGCGGAGGGCGAGGCGGAGGTCGTGGATCATGGGCGTTTGGACGCGCGTCGGACGTTCCCGGTTGCCGGCGCCGCGGGCGATTCACCACGAAGCGCGCGGAATCTCACACCCACCTTCGCGCTCCGCGCTACGGCGGGCAAGCCGGCCTCTGGCCTCCGGTCTATGGCCTCTGGCTTCGTGTCGTCGTGGTCTTCGTGGTTGATCCGTTTCGCGTCATCGTGGTTACCGTGCGGGCGCGCCGGCCGCCCGGCGGACCTCCAGCCACCACCACCACGTCATCAACAGAACGAGCAGCACGCCGAGCGCGGCGCCGGCGAGCGCGCCGGGAAACGCGCGGTAGGCGCCCGTGCGGATCAGCGAGAGCGTGAGCATGGTGCCGAGGGCGGGCGGCACGGTCGACACGTCCACGCGGAGCGCGACCACGTACAGCGCGGCGAGCAGCACGCCGGCCACGAGACCGGTCGCGGCAAACGCCCACAGATCACGCGGCGAGCCGCCGCCGAGCAGCAGGCCCAGCACGACCAGCCCGGCCGCGGCGAGGCCGCGCCGGCCGGTCCAGCCGCGCGTGAACCGGCCCACGGCGCCCGCGATGAGCAGGTAGATCGCCGTGCGTGACGCCAGGCCCGCCAGCGGCACCAGCGCGATGCCGAGCGTCGGCGCCAGCGCGG
>JAHECP010000124.1 GCA_024641665.1 Acidobacteriota bacterium | reverse complement strand
TGATGTGCGAGCACGCCGCGCGGCTGGCGCCGGAGCTCGCCGCGCGGTCCGTCAACCGGCCCGCGGTCACCGCGCGCGCCATCGTGCGCGTGCTCGGGTGCGCGGGCGCCGGGTACGAGCGGGCGATCGGCGACCAGCTCGATCGCAAGGACGAGCCGACCATCCGCGAGGCGCTGCGGGCGCTCGCGCGGATCGGCTCGGCGGAGGCGGCGGCCATGGTGGCGGCCCGGCTGCGCGATGACACCGCGTGGGTGCCCACCGCGGCCGAAGAGGCGTTGTGGCGCTTCCCCCCCGGCGAGGTGCGCGCGCAGCTGCGGGAGATGCTGGCGCAGCGCGACTTCGTGCGGCGGTACCCGGACAGCGTCGCTCGGCTGCTGGAGCGCGCGGCGCAGACCGGCCTCGACGGCCTCGGCGCCGTCGCCGCCAGCCTCGGACCGATGGGCTACCGGTTCTGGAATCGCGCGTTCGTCCGCGTGGCGCGGGCGGCACGAAAGCTGGCAGACCAATGACGGCCGACACTCCGACGACGGCGACCAGCCCGCTGGCGGTGCTGAAAGGGCTGGCCGGCCTGCGCCGGCTCACCGGCATGTACCCGGCGGGCCATCCGCAGATCGCGCAGAAGCTCGCCGAGCTCGACGATCTGGTGCAGCAGCACGTGCAGGGCGGCCACCCGCTGCGGATCGACGTCATCCACGGCGAGGTGCACCTCGACGGGGTATCGTTCCGCGACGACAGTCAGGCCAACGGGCAGCTGGTCGGCGAGCTGGCCGACCTCGGCGTCCACAGCCTCCACATCCGCCCGGGCGTCGTCCGTGCGGAGCTCCAGGCCGTGGCGGAGTACCTCTGGCAGCTCAAAGAGCGACCCGGCGGCGAACCGGTGGAGACGGAGCTGGCGCGCCGCCAGGTCGTCCACGTCAGCCTGGGCCGCATCGTCGAGCTCGACACGCGCTGGAAGGCCCAGGCCTGGCCCGACGCGCCGGCCGGGCCGCTCGACCCCGCCTACGCCGAGTCGCTGCTGCGCACTCAGCAGGCCTTCGACACGGTAGCGTCCGGCCGGCCGCTCGACGCGCTCACCGTGCGCGACCTCGTGCAGCTCCTGATCGGACGCGTCGCGCGCAGCCACGCGGCGCTCGGGCAGATCCTGGCCGTCAAGCAGTACGAGAACCTCACCTACTGCCACTCGGTCAACGTGTCCATGCTGAGCCTGCTGCTCGGCCGGCGCGTCGGCCTGAGCGACGACACGGTGACCGCGCTGGTCGAGGCGGCGCTGCTGCACGACATCGGCAAGACGCGCGTGCCGCTCGAGATCGTCAAGAAGCCGGGCGCGCTCGACAAGCGCGAGCGCAAGCTGATCGAGGCGCACACGGTGTTCGGCGCGGAGATCCTGGTGGAGGTGCAGGGCCTGCGCCCGCTGACGCCGACCGTGGCGCTCGAGCACCACCGCGGCGTGCGCGGCGGCGGGTATCCGGACCTCGGCCAGGGGGTCGCGCCGCACCCGTTGAGCCAGATCGTGTCGGTGGCGGACGTGTACGAGGCGCTGACCGGCGCGCGGTCCTACCAGGACCCGACGCCGCCCGAGCAGGCGTGCCTCGTGCTCGCGCGCATCGCCGGCGAGCAGCTGAACACCGCGCTCGTGAAGGCGTTCGTCGACACCATCACCTTCTTCCCGCTCGGATCGCTCGTGCGCACGGACCGCGGCGAGACCGGCGTGGTGGTGCGCACCACGCCGGGCGATCCGCTGCACCCGGTGCTGTCGCTGGTGGACGACGACGTGGAAGGTCCGCTGGGCCACGTGGACACCAGCGCGCGCGACGGGTCGGGCGCGTATCTGCGCCACATCGTCGAGACACGCCGGCCGCAGGACGGGGCGCTGGATTTGACCAGGTTCCTCGGCCCGGCGCCGGCGGGCGCCTGACCGGTGCGCCCGATCGCGCCCGCCCGGCGGGCGCGATCGGCCGTGGTCGGGGTCAGCGGGCGGGAGGTTTCGCCGCCCGCAGGGCGGCGAGGAACGCACGCGTCCGCTCGCGCCGGCGCAGCTTGCGCTTGCGGTCCTTCTGGAACCTGGCCCGGTCGCCGTTGCGTCTGGACATCAGGACCTCCGAAACGGAGAATGCTGGCCGCCGGGCGGCGGCCGGCGAGCGCTCAGGCCAGGCGCACGTTTTCCGCGCGCGGCCCCTTCGGTCCCTGGCCCTTCTCGAAGCTCACGGCCTGGCCTTCCCGCAGATCGTCGAACTGCACGCCGTTGCAGGCCGACTGGTGGAAGAAGTACTCGTTGCCATCGGCGGCCTCGACGAAGCCGAAACCCTTGCCGCTGACGAGCCGCTTGATCGTGCCGTTCGCTGCTGCCATGTTCTCTCCTCTTCGAGTCGACAGGTGGTCGGCGGGCGCACCCGCCCCACCTGAACTTCTACGCGCCGCGGGACACCACGCGGAGCGCTGCGCCGTGCGGACATTCGGAGGCGGCCCGGCGTCGCCACGACATCTCCCTGCCCGCGGTGCGCCCGCGGGAACCAGCGAAGGTGCGGCCGGCGCGGGTCAGGCGGCCGTCCGTCCGAACGCCGAGCTTTGGTGAGGCTGAGCAGATTCCTGGAAGAACTCCAGATCGGCGACAGAACTCAGGAAAGCAGGACCAAGTCAGTCTAGCACATTCCGGCCCGGCGCCGGCGTCACGGCGCGGCCGTTCGCCCGAAGGGCCGGGAGAGGGGCGGCCCGGCCGTCACGGCCGGGCCACCCCTCCACGGACGATCTCACCGCGACGCGAGCGGCTCTCCCCCGCCGCCGCCCGGCAGCCGCGGGTGGTAGGTCGGGTACGGCGGCCGCGGGTAGGTCTTGAGCGGGTTCTTGGCGAGCAGGTCGAGCGCCGCCTGCACGGCCCGCTCGAGCTGCGGGTCGTGCCCGTCACGTACCGCCTTCGGGTCCTGCTGCACCTCGATGTCGGGCGCGATGCCGTGCCCCTCGACCTCCCAGTGGCCGTCGAGGCCGTAGATGGCCCAGCGCGGCGCGGTAACCATGCCGCCGTCCATCAGCGAAGGATAACCGCCGATGCCGACCAGCCCGCCCCAGGTGCGCACGCCGACCAGCGGCCCGATGCCCATCTTCTTGAAGTACCAGGGCAGCGCGTCTCCGCCGGATCCGGCGAACTGGTTGATGATCATCACCTTCGGCCCGTAGATCGACTCGACCGGCTCCTCGTACGTCTCGCCTTCGCGGGTCTCGACGAGGCTCATCACCGGCCGCCGCAGGTTGTCCACGATGTAATCGGCGAGCTGGCCGCCGTGGTTGAAGCGCTCGTCGATGATCGCGCCCTGCTTGCCGACCTGCGCGAAGTAGTAGCGGTTGAAGTTGGTGAAGCCGCCGCCGGCCGTGTCGGGCAGGTACACGTAGGCGAGCCTGCCGCCGCTCAGCTGATCGACCTTGCGGCGGTTGCTCTCGATCCAGTCGAGGTTGCGCAGCGCGCGCTCGCTCTCGACCGGCACGACGGTCACCGAGCGCGAGCCGGAGCCGTCCGGGTTCGGGCCCACCTCGAGCACGGTCTGCTTGCCCGCCGTCTCCTGGAAGAAGCTGTACAGGTTGTCGGCGCCGGCCACCGGGTGCCCGTTGACCGCGAGCAGGTACTCGCCGGCGGCCACGTTCACGCCCGGCTGCGTCAGCGGGGCGTGGAGATGCGGGTTCCAGTTCTCGCCGTTGTAGACCTTGGCGAACCGGTAGTGCCCGTTCTCGATCGAATAGTCGGCGCCGAGCAGCCCGACCTTCACCGTGGGCACCTTCGGCTCGGTCCCGCCGCGGACGAACATGTGGCCGACCGACAGGTTGCTGAGCATCTCGCGGAAGAGATAGTTCAGGTCGGACCGGCTCGTGATGCCGTCCAGGTACGGCGCGAACGCCCGCTCCGCCTGCCCGAGATCGAGGCCGTGGAAGTGCGGGTCGTAGAAGAAGTCGCGCTCGATCCGCCACACCTCGTGGTACATCTGCTTCCACTCGGCGGGCGGATCGACGTACACCTGCATGCCGGCCGTGTCGATCGCGCCCTCGCCGGGCTTGGGCGGCTTGTCGGCGTCGGTGATGAACCACTTGGGCCCCTGGCGGAAGAGCATCTTCCCGCCGTCGGCCGACACCACGAACGCCGAGATGCCGTGCAGGAGCGGCGCGGTCTCACGGCTCTTCAGGTCGAACCGCTGCACCGCGAGCGCGGGCTCCTCTTCCTCGTCGAGCACCTGGGGCCCCTCGACGAGGTAGAGCACGCCGGTCTTCCCCGCCGTCATCCCCAGGTAGTTGCGGGCGGGAATGGGCAGCGCCAGCACGCGCTGGCTGATGTTGTCGACGTCGATCGTCACCCGGGCCGGCATCTCCGCTTTCGCACCGCCGGCAGCCGGCGCGGTCGCCGGCGCCGCCGCGGTGGTCGCGCCCTGGCCGGTCTGCGCGCCGGCACCGGCCTCCGTCGTCTTCGCCGTCGCCGGCGCGGCCACCTTCTCTTCGTCGCTCTCGGGTGCGAGCGGCGACGGGAGGTCCTTGCGCAGCACCACCACGTAGGCGCTGCGGGTGACCGGATGCGCGTCGCTCGTCATGTCGAGCCAGCCCGTGCTGAGGCCCATGTTCGTGCTGGCGGTGAAATAGAGGTACTTGCCGCTCTCGTCGAAGTTCGGATAGAGGCAGTCGCTCATGCCGTCGGTGATCTCGGTGGCCGTGTGGGTCTCGAGCGAGTAGACGAACACGGCGCGCAGGTGATTCGGCAGCTGCTTGGTGTAGGCGACCCAGCGCGAGTCGGGCGACCACACGGCGTCGAACTCGTGCAGCGGCGAGTCGAAGCGGTCGGTGTCCACCTTCACCGGCGTGGGATGGTCGAGGTCCACGTACCAGAGGTTCAGCCGCTTATCGCTGTAGGCGATCTTCGTGCTGTCGGGCGACCAGGTCGGCGAGTAGAAGAACGACGGCGGCCGGCCCAGATCGATGGCGCGCGCGGCGCCGAGCCCGTTCTGATCGCTCAGGTGCAGGGCGTACTCGCCGGGTTCATCCGAGAAGTACGCGATCCACCGGCCGTCGGGCGACCACGCCGGGTCGCGGTCGGCCACCGCCGGGCTGTGCGTGATGTCGCGGATGTCGCCCTTCTCGGCGGGCACGGTGAGAATGTCGCCGTGGGCTTCGAACACCGCGCGCCGCCCGGTGGGCGAGATGCTGTCGTTCACGATGTCGTGCTCGACGTCGGCGAAGTGCGGGCGCACCTGCGGCATGTCGGCGGCCACCGTCACCTCGACGGGCGTCGTCCGGCGTGACGCGAGATCGTAGAGGAACAGCCGGCCGAACTGCGCGTAGGCGATCGCGCCCGGCCCCGCCGACGCCGACGAGAGGTCCATGCCCGTGTTGTGCACGACCTCGGTCACCGCCTTCGTCTTCGTGTCGTAGGCGAACAGCGTCACCGCCCCGTTGCGGTCGGACAGGAAGTAGACCGTGTCGCCGATCCACATCGGGTCCCTGTCGTTCGAGTTGTCGCGCGGAATCTCGACGATGCTCGAGTCGGCCAGGTCGGCGACCCAAATGGGCGTCGTCTGGCCGCCGCGGTAGTGCTTCCAGTCGGGCTCCCACTGCGAGATGGGGACGTAGGCCAGGTGCGACCCGTCGGGCGAGTAGGAACCCGACTCGGCCATGTCGAGCGGCAGCTGCGCCGGGAAGCCGCCCGTCACGGCCACGGTGAACAGCCGGTCGGGGTCCGAGTAGCTGGTGCGGGGCGAGCGGAACAGCACCCGCCGGCTGTCGGGCGTCCAGCCCACGGCCACGTCGGGGCCCGGATGATAGGTCAGCCGCCGCGGCTCGCCGCCCCCGGCGGACACGACGAAGACGTCGAGGTTGCCGTCGTAGTTGCCGGTGTAGGCGACCATCGAGCCGTCCGGCGAGAAGAGCGGGTCCCCTTCGAGCCCGGGGCCCGCCACCAGGCGCGTGGCCTGCCCGCCCTGGCGGGGCGCGATCCAGATGTCGCCGCCGTAGGCGAAGACGATGTGGGTCTTGCTGATCGTGGGATGTTGCAGGAGCAGATGTCGTCCCTGGCCGGACCCGACTGCGGTCGCCAGGAGACCGAAACACAGAACGGCGAGGATTTTCCTCATCGGTGGCTCACTCTCGAACGAAGAAGCGTCCACGCCGGCCGGGCGGCCGGGCGGACGACGTGTCGGATTTGGGAGATGATGCTCAAGCCTTCATGTTACCTCGCGGCCCGCGGCCGCGCGATCCGGCGGGTCCGGCAAACTTTCAGCCCGCCACTTCCGTCTCATTGGGGAGATCCCGGGGACACTCCATGCCCAGCCTGAAGCTCGCGTTGCGGACCCTCTTCAAGAGCCCCTTCCTGACCGTGGTCGCCATCGTCTCGCTCGCGCTGGGGATCGGGGCCAATTCGGCTATGTACTCGCTCTTCGACGAGCTGCTGCTGCGCCCGCTGCCCGTCGAGCGACCCGCCGAGCTCGTCAACCTGTCGGCGCCCGGGCCGAAGCCGGGCTCGCAGTCGTGCGGCAACGCGGGTCCCTGCGAGGACGTGTTCAGCTACCCGATGTTCCGGGACCTGCAGAAGGCGCAGACCGTCTTCACCGGCATCGCCGCGCACGTGCCGTTCGGCGCCAACCTGGCCTACAAGGGCCAGACGACGAGCGGCCAGGGGCTGCTGGTCTCGGGGTCCTACTTCCCGGTGCTCGGCCTGCAGCCCGCGGTCGGCCGCCTGATTGGCCCCTCCGACGACGAGAAGATCGGCGCGGGGTTCGTCACGGTGCTGAGCCACCGCTACTGGCAGACGCGGTTCGCCTCGGATCCGGGGGCGGTCGGCCAGACGCTCATCGTCAACGGCCAGACGATGACGATCGTGGGCGTGGCCCCCGAGGGATTCGACGGCACGACGCTCGGCAACCGTCCCCAGGTGTTCGTGCCGATCACGATGCGCGGCCTGATGAGCCCGGGCTGGAAGGGCTTCGAGGACCGGCGGGTCTACTGGGCGTACCTGTTCGCGCGGCTGAAGCCCGGCGTGTCGATCGAGCAGGCCGCGACGGGCATCAACATGCCCTACCACGCGATCGTCAACGACGTCGAGGCGTCGCAGCAGAAGGGCATGAGCGACCAGACGCTGGCGCGCTTCAAGGCCAGGACGATCCCCCTGACGGACGGCTCGCACGGCCAGAGCAACGTGCGCCATGACGCGCGGGCGCCGCTCCTGCTGCTGCTCGCCGTCACCGGCGTGGTGCTGCTCATCGCGTGCGCCAACATCGCCAACCTGCTGCTGGCCCGCGGGGCCGGGCGCGCCACCGAAATGGCCGTGCGGCTGTCGATCGGCGCCAGCCGGCGGCACCTGGTGACGCAGCTCCTGACCGAGTCGTGCCTGCTGGCGGTCCTCGGCGGCGCGGCCGGCCTCGTCGTCGCGCGCTGGACGCTCGATCTGATGGCGTCGCTCATGCCGGCCGAAGCGGCCACGCTCATCCAGTTCCACCTCCACCCGTCGGTGCTGCTCTTCGTCGCGGCGCTGTCGGTCGCGACGGGGCTGCTCTTCGGCCTCTTCCCGGCGCTCCACAGCACGCGCCCCAATCTGGCGATCGCGCTCAAGGGCCAGGCCGGGCAGCCGGGCGCGCGCACGGCCAAGCGGTTCCGCAACGTCCTGGCCACCGCGCAAATCGCGCTGTCGATGGCGCTGCTCATCGCCGCGGGGCTCTTCGTGAAGAGCCTGGCGAACGTCAGCCGCATCGACCTCGGGATCAAGGCCGACCACCTCGTGATGTTCTCGGTGTCGCCGCTGCTCAACGGCTACAAGTCCGAGCAGTCGCGGGCGCTCTTCGAGCGGATGGAGGACGAGGTCGGCGCGCTGCCGGGCGTCACCGCCGTCAGCTCGTCGATGGTGCCGCTCATCGCCGGCAGCAACTGGGGCAGCAGCGTGTCGGTCGAGGGCTTCGAGGCCGGCCCCGACACCGATACGAGCGCACGGTACAACGAGGTCGGCCCCGGCTACTTCCAGACGCTCGGCATCCTGCTGCTCGCCGGCCGCGACTTCACGCGCGCCGACACGCTCGACGCCCCGAAGGTGGCCGTCGTCAACGAGGCCTTCGCGAAGAAGTTCAACCTGGGGCGCGAGGCCGTCGGCAAGCGCATGAAGGTCGGCGGGAGCAGCCCGACGCTCGACATCGAGATCGTGGGCCTCGTGCAGAACGCCAAGTACAGCGACGTCAAGCAGGTGGTGCCGCCGCTGTTCTTCCTGCCGTACCGTCAGGACAGCGAACTCGGGTTCCTGACCTTCTACGCGCGCACCAGCCTCGACCCCGAGCAGGTGGTCGCCTCGATCGGGGGCGTCGTGCGCAAGCTGGACCCGAACCTGCCCGTGGAGGACCTGAAGACGGTCGCCGCGCAGATCCGCGACAACGTGTTTCTCGACCGGATGATCAGCACCGAGTCGGCGGCGTTCGCCGCCCTGGCCACTCTGCTCGCGGCCATCGGTCTCTACGGCGTGCTCGCCTACACGGTGGCGCAGCGCACGCGCGAGTTCGGCCTCCGCATGGCGCTCGGCGCCGACGGCCCGCGCGTTCGGCGCATGGTGCTCACGCAGGTGGGCTGGATGACGCTCATCGGCGCGGCCATCGGCATCGCCGCCGCGATCGGCCTGGGCCGCGCCGCGCGGTCGCTGCTCTACGAGATCCAGGGAGACGACCCGACGGTGATCGCCGTCTCGGTCGGGCTGCTGGCGCTCATCGCCCTGGCCGCGGGCTTCGTCCCCGCCCTGCGCGCCTCCCGGATCGACCCGATGCGGGCGCTGAGATACGAGTAGGGGCGACCTGGCAGGTCGCCCCTACCCCCAGGTTGCAGCCCCCCGATAAACTCCAGGCCCTCCGGCTCCGTCTGAGTCCTCAGACGCCCGCAGGTGCCCTTATGCCCAGCCCCAAGCTCGCCTTCCGCGCCCTCTTCAAGAGTCCCTTCGTGACCCTGGTCGCCATCGTCTCGCTGGCGTTGGGCATCGGGGCAAACTCCGCGATCTTCTCGCTGTTCAACCGGATGCTGCTGCGCCCGCTGCCCGTCGCGGCGCCCGAGCGGCTGGTGAACCTCGCCGCGCCGGGCCCGAACCCGGGCTCGCAGTCCTGCACGACGCCGGGTGACTGCCACAGCGTCTTCAGCTACCCGATGTTCCGCGACCTCCAGAAGGCGGGGACCGGCTTTTCGGGCATCGCCGCGCACCGCCCATTCGGCGCCAACCTCGCGTTCCGCGGCCAGACGTTCGCCGGGCGCGGCCTGCTGGTCTCGGGCGGCTACTTCCCGGTGCTGGGCCTCCAGCCCGCCGCCGGCCGCCTGCTCGCGCCCGGCGACGACGACGCGATCGGCGCCCACTTCGTCACGGTGCTGAGCTGCGCCTACTGGCAGCGGCGGTTCGACGGCGACCCGCACGTGGTCGGCCAGGCGCTCATCGTCAACGGTCAGCCCCTGACCATCGTCGGCGTCGCGCCGCAGGGCTTCGAGGGGACGACGCTCGGCCTGGAGCCGCAGGTGTTCGTGCCGATCTCGCTGCGGGGCCAAATGGTGCCGGGGTGGAACCAGTTCGACAACCGGCGGAGCTACTGGATCTACCTCTTCGCGCGGCTCGAGCCCGGCGTGTCGATCGAGCAGGCGCGCACGGCCGTCAACGTGCCCTACCACGCGATCATCAACGACGTCGAGGCGTCGCTCCAGACGGGCATGAGCGACGAGACGATGAAGCGGTTCCGGGCGAAGACGGTGACGGTGACCGAGGGCTGGCGCGGCCAGAGCAACCTGCACCGGGGGGCCCGGACGCCGCTCCTCTTCCTGCTGGGCATCACGGGCGTCGTGGTGCTCATCGCCTGCGCCAACATCGCCAATCTGCTGCTCGCGCGGGCCGCGACGCGCACGACCGAGATGGCGGTCCGCCTGTCGCTCGGCGCGAGCCGGCGCCAGCTCGTGGCGCAGCTGCTCGCCGAGTCGTGCCTGCTCGCGGCGCTCGGCGGCGCCGCCGGGTTGCTAGTGGCGCGCTGGACGCTGGGGCTGCTGGCGTCGCTCCTGCCGGCCGAGCAGGCGATCGTCGTGCCGGCCGGCCTCGACGCGCGGGCGCTCGTCTTCACCGCGGCGCTCGCGCTCGCGACGGGCCTGCTCTTCGGCCTCTTCCCGGCGCTGCACAGCACGCGTCCCGATCTGGCGGTCACGCTCAAGAACCAGGCCGGCCAGCCCGGCGGCGGGCGCGGCGCCGCCCGGTTCCGCACCGCGCTCGCCACGTCGCAGATCGCCCTGTCGATGGCGTTGCTGATCGCGGCCGGCCTCCTCACGCGGAGTCTGCTGAACGTGAGCCAGGTGGATCTCGGCCTGAAGACCGACCACCTCGTGATCTTCAGCGTGTCGCCGTGGCTGAACGGCTACAAGCCGGAGCAGTCGCGCGCGTTCTTCGCGCGTGTCGAGGAGGAGGTCGCGGCCGTCCCCGGCGTCACGAGCGTCAGCGCGTCGATGGTGCCGCTGCTCGCCGACGAGAGCTGGGGCAACGACGTATCGGTCGAAGGGTTCCCTGGCGGCCCCGACGTGGACATGAACTCGCGCTACAACGAGGTGGAGCCCCGCTACTTCCGCACGATGGGCATCCCGGTCCTGTCCGGCCGCGACTTCACCGAGGCCGACACGCTCGGCGCCCCGAAGGTGGCCATCGTCAACGAGGCGTTCGCGAAGAAGTTCAACCTCGGGCGAGAGGCGGTCGGCAAGCGCATGGGAGGCCGCGGCCGCGACCTCGACATCGAGATCGTCGGCCTGGTGCGAAACGCCCGCTACAACAACGTGAAGTCGCCCGTGCCGCCCCTCTTCGTGCTGCCCAGCCGGCAGGACGACGATCTGGGTTTCCTCACCTTCTACGTGCGCACCGCCCTCGATCCGGAGCAGGTGCTCGGGACGATTCCCGCGGTGATGCGGCGCCTCGACGCGAACCTGCCCGTCGAGGACCTCAAGACGATGGACGCGCAGGTGCGCGAGAACGTGTTCCTGGATCGGATGCTGACCACGCTCGCGGCCGCGTTCGCCGCGCTGGCCACCCTGCTCGCGGCCATCGGCCTCTACGGCGTGCTGGCCTACACCGTGACGCAGCGCACGCGCGAGTTCGGCCTCCGCATGGCGCTCGGCGCCGACGGCCCGCGCCTGCGGCGCATGGTGATGGCGAAGGTGGGATGGATGACGCTCGTCGGCGGCACGATCGGCGTGGCCTGCGCCGTGGCCCTGGGCCGGACCGCGCGATCGCTTCTCTACGAGATGCAGGGGGCCGACCCGGTGGTGATCGCCGGGTCGGTCGTGCTGCTGGCGCTCATCGCGCTGGGCGCGGGGTTCGTCCCCGCGCTGCGCGCCTCGCGGATCGACCCGATGCGCGCATTGAGATATGAGTAGGGGCGACCTGCCAGGTCGCCCCTGCCTCCTCTACTCGACCAGCCGGATCGTCCAGAAGTCGTCGGCGAGGTTGTCGTCGAGCAGGTAGGCGAACGGGAGCGTGAAGTATCCCTTCATGCCCCACTTCGTGCCCCACGAGTTGCGCACGACGAACCAGCCGTTCGCATCGTCGTAGCCGACGGCCATCACCGCGTGGCCGCCGAGCTGGCGCTCGCCCGGCTTGGGCATCGGGGCGTGGCCCGACGTGGCGACCGCCTGCGTCTCGAAGCTCTCGTAGACCGAGAAGCCGAAGACGAACGGAAAGCCGGAGGCGAGGCAGCCCTTGAGCTGCTCGGGCGTCTGCACCACGCGCTGGTACAGCACGGCCTGATGCTTCTTCGCGTCCTTGTAGGCGGCGGCCGACGGCTTCTTCCTGAACTTCGCGATGACGTACGGCCAGAGCGGTTCGTGCGGCGCGCCCAGCTTGGCCACGCTCTTGATGCCGTCGCGGATCATCGCTCCCGCGTCCTCGTCGACGGTGCGTTCCATGACGCGCTCGTTGTAATAGATGAAGAGCCGGGACGGCGTGAAGACGTCGGCCTGCTGCTGCTTCATCTGGTCGAACTCCAGCGCCGCGCCGATGGCGTTGGCCGTGCAGCTCCCGAGCTGGCCCTGGTCGTACACCGGCGGACAGTCCGGACGCAGATCCACGCTCGCCGGCAGCGGCCCGATCTGCGCGAGCGGTGCCGCGTACACGTGGTCGCGAAGGTCCGGCAGGTCGGGAATCCACCCGAAGCGCTTGATCCGCCGGTCGCCCGGCTTGCCCGTCGGCCGCCTCGCCGGCGTCTTCTTCGTCTTCCTCGTCGTCTTGGCCATCGTCATCTCCCTTCGGAGCGTGCGTCCTGGATCTCCACGTGAAGCTCGCGCTGGCTGGCGGCCGGCCCGGTCTCCCAGGGCCTGGCATACGTCAGGGCCAGCGTCACGCGGCCCGCGTGCGCCGCGCGCAGGCGGAACACGCGCGTGCCGCCGGCGCCGGCCTTGTCCCGCGACGGCGGCGGCTCGAAGGTCGAGTCGATCTCGACGAGCCGATCGCCGCCGCCCGCAATCGTCCAGCGATACCCGGTCGTGGGGTTCTCGGCCAGGCGCACGGCGATCGTCTCGCCCACGGCCAGCACGATCTCGCGAACACCCGCCGACGGCGTCACCGTGACATCGGCCATAGGACCCGAACCCTGGCTGCCGGACATCTGCGGCTGGGAAAGGACAACATGTTGCGCGCGGCGCATCCGGAAAGCAACAGGAAAGACACGCCGGTGTAGACTGGATCGGAAGAAGGCCCCGTCCCCTTTTTCCGGAGATCATGCCCCCGCCCAGTTCCGTTGCGCTCGCGGCTCTGGTGGTGCTGCTGGCCCAAGCGGCGCCGGCGCCTCGGCCCGCGGCCGACGCGCCGCCTGCCGCCCGCATCGCGACGGTCGCCGTGGACGCCGCGGGCCGGCCCGTGCGCGACCTCACACCGTCGGACTTCCGCCTCATGGAGGACGGCGCGCCGCGACCCCTCGACGTCGCGGTGCTGAAACAGGGCACGGGCATCGCGTCGCCGCGCGTGTTCGGCATCCTGCTCGACGAGTTCCACGTGAGCGCGGGAGCGGAGACCGACGAGGTGCGAGCGGCGCCCGGACGCTTCGTGAGCGAGGACCTGCGGCCGGACGACCTGGTGGCGGTGCTGAAGCCGCTCGACCCGCTGACGCCCATCCGCTTCACGACCGATCGCGACGCCGCGCGCCGCGCCGTGGACGCCTTCGCCGGACGGCAGGGCGACTACACGCCCCGCACGCCCTTCGAGGCCCAGCTCATGGGACGCGCCCCGGCGGTGGTGAAGATGGAGCGCGCGCGCATCGTGACGGCGGCGCTCGCCGAGCTGGCCGAGCAGATCGCGGGGGTGCCCGGCGGGCGCGGCGCGATCCTCGTCGTGAGCAACGGCTTCGTGCCCGATCCGCGCCGCAACCGCGAGCGTCCGGCCGACGTGCCGATGGTCGTGCGCGCCGCGGGCCACTTCGGCGTGCCCATCTACACGTTCGCGCCGTCGGCCGGCGCCGCCGAACCGGGCCGGACGGCCGGGCGCGACGCAGGCGGCGCGCCCGCCCCCGAAACGGCGACGCTCGAGACGCTCGCCGCGCAGACCGGCGGCGTCGCGGTCGTCGGCGCCGCCGCCTTCGACGCGGGGTTGCGCGCGGCCGCGCGCGATCTCGACGCCATGTACGTGCTCACGTGGCGGCCGGTGCACCGCGGCGACGGCACGTTCCACGCCGTCAGCATCGAGACGACGCGCCGGGGCGTGACGCTCAGGACGCCGCCCGGCTATTGGGCGCCGGTCGGCGATCCCGACCGCGCGGTCGGCGTGAGCGAGCCGCCTCTCACGCTGCTCTACCGCCGGTCGCGGCCCGTGCACCGGAGCCCGTTCGTCGACATGTGGGTCGGGTTCTCGCGCGGCGCCGGGGGTCGCGCGGAGGTGACGCTCACCTGGGAGCCGAGCCGCGGGCGCTACAACGTGCGGAGCGGCACCCGGCCGGTGATGGCGACGCTCAAGGCGGCCACGCCGGACGGCGACGCGATCTTCGAAGGTGCGGTCGGGCCCGTGGCGCCGGGGACGCGCGGCGGCGCGCCGCCGAGCGCCGTCTTCGAGGCGCCGCCGGGCCGCCTCGAGCTCGACCTGACGCTCGTCGACGCCGCCGGCGTCCGCGTGGACACCGACTCGCGCGACGTCGAGGTGCCGACCACACGGGGCACGACGGCGGTGCTCCTGCCGGCGGCGGTCGTCCGCGCGTCGAACGCGCTCGAGTTCCGCGCGGCGGTCGCCGACCCCGGCGCCGCGCCGTCCCCGGCGCGCGTGTTCAGCCGTATCGAGCGGCTTCTGATCCGCGTGCCGGCCTACGGCGCCGGCGGCGCGCCCCTCCCGGTGAAGGCCACCCTGCTCAACCGGCTCGGCCAGCCGATGCGCGACCTGCCGCCGATGTCCGAGCGGACGCCGGCCGGCGCCGCGCAGTTCGATCTCCCGCTGGCGCCGTTCGCCCCCGGCGAGTACACCATCCTGCTGTCGGCGCCCGGGCCGTCCGGCGACCTGCAGCAGCGGGTCGCCTTCCGCGTCACGGGCTGACCGGCGCGCGCCGGCCGCCTCAGGGCGTGCCGCCCGGCCCCAGGCGCGTCCTCTACTTGATTGGGATGGGCGCGATCGCGTCGGTGAGCGGTCCGCTCAGCTCGTCGTACACGCGGTGCAGGTACCAGTCCACCAGGTACACCTCGAACTGCTTGTTCAGGCCGGGGTCGTCGTGGGTCATCGTCACCATCAGGCCGCGCAGACCAGGCAGGATCGCGACCCGCGCCTGATCGGGATCCAGGCCGCGCGCCCTGGTCGCGCGACCCTCGCGCAGGAGCGTGCGGAAGACGTCCATCGTGGCGTGCAGCTGCGTCTTGTCGTGGAACGGCTCGCCGTGCCCCGGCACGATGACCGAGACGTCGAGCGCGTCCATCCGCTCGAGCGTGTGCAACCAACCCGTGGGATAACAGCTCAGCGCGAACGGGATCGGGTTCACGAGGAGATCGCCCGTGACGAGGACCCGCTCCTTCGGCAGGTACAGAAAGGTGTCGCCCGGGGTGACGGCCGGCTCGGTGTGCAGCACCTGGATCTCGCGCCCGCCCAGGTGGATGGTCATCCGGTGCTCGAACGTCACGGTGGCCAACGTGTGGTGAACGCTCCGCTTCTGATCGAGGAAGAAGCGGTCCTCCTCGAGCCGCCGCTCGAGCGCGGGCAGATCCGGAGGCGGACGGGCTGGTCCGTCAGCTTCCGAATCTCGGCGAGCACCGCGGCCGCGGCGGCGGGCGTGCCGTTCGAATCGAACACCAGCACCCCGTCCGGAGACAGGATCGCGACGGCGTTGCCGTCGAGGCCGACGTCCCCGCAGGGCGGCGTCAGGAACAGGAAGACGCCGTCGGCCACCTGGACCTTCGTCGGCGCGGGATGCGCCGCGGCCGGGTAGCCGAACAACAGCAGCAGTGCGGCAGCGAACAGCTCACGGACGAGGCGCCGCCCCATGGATTCTCCTTGTCGGGCCGGCTGACCGCCTCCGCCCCGACTCCGCTCTTCGAGCTTCGTCGAGGTCTCGCCGTAGCGCTTCGCGCGAAGGCGGACAAGGCTACGGCGGTCCGCCATAGCTTCAGCGAAGGCGGAAGCCGGCCCCGACGGACAGGTCCCTGCCTGCGCGGGGGTGTGCCGGACGGTGAGCAAGGGCCGTACCCGGGAGCGTTCAGCAACTGCGCGCGTTCGGGCGCGAACGCGCGCATGGTTGGACGTCGCCGGACGGTGTCTGTGCGGGACCGGGACGGGGTGACCGGAACCGGACGCCGGCCGCCCAGAAACCTCTCATCGCGCGGACCTCCGGGACCGTATAATCACCCTCCGACTCTGGAGGCCGTCCTCATGAGACAGCAACGCGTGATTGGCCTGATCGCGGCATTCATCCTCTCGTTCGCCGGCCCGTCGCTCCTCGGCTCGTCCGACCAGGCGCCCGCCACGGCGCCGGCCGCCGGGCCCCTCGACGCCCTGCACTTCCGGGCGATCGGCCCGGCGTCGATGTCGGGCCGCATCTCCGACCTCGCCGTGTACGAGGCCGACCCTTCCATCTTCTACGTCGGCACGGCGCACGGCGGCGTCTGGAAGACGACGAACAACGGCACGACGTTCGAGGCCCAGTTCCAGGACCAGGGCCTGATGTCGATCGGCGACGTCGCCGTCTCGCAGTCGAACCCCGACCTGGTCTGGGTCGGGACGGGCGAGTCGAACAACCGGCAGAGCACGTCCTGGGGCGACGGCGTCTTCAAGTCGACCGACGGCGGAAAGACCTTCGCCAACATGGGGCTTCGCACCTCCCGCCACATCAACCGCATCGTCATCGACCCGCGCGACACGAACGTCGTGCTGGTCGCGGCGACGGGCAGCCTGTGGGGCCCGGGCGGCGAGCGCGGCGTCTACAAGACGACCGACGGCGGCAGGACCTGGAAGCAGGTGTTGAAGGTCGACGACGACACGGGTGCGAACGACCTCGTGATGGACCCGAAGGACGACACGATCCTGTACGCGTCGACGTACCAGCGCCGCCGCAGCGCGTGCTGCATGAACGGCGGCGGGCCGGGCAGCGGCATCTGGAAGTCGACCGACGGCGGCGAGACGTGGACGCGCCTCGCCAAGGGCGTGCCCGAGGGTCCGCTCGGGCGCATCGCGCTCGACGTCTCGCGCACGCGTCCCAACATCGTCTACGCCCTCATCGAAGGCCCGACGCCGCCGGCGGCGGCG
>JAHECP010000123.1 GCA_024641665.1 Acidobacteriota bacterium | reverse complement strand
ATGCACCGGAGCTGGAAAGAACAGGGCGGACGACCGACCGCCACAGACTCAGCGGCGCGATTCGATCACCAGCGGGGGGGGAGGAGGTTCTTGCCTACCGCGATCAGCGGTTTAGTTCAACACGGATGAGATGGCGTGGAGGGGACCATCGGAAAGGCTGCAAGACTCGTCAGCCTAGCGAGAGCCGGGCCGGTGGAGTGGCGCGACAGCCCCGTGCCGGAGAACCGGTAAACACGGCAGACGCGGTCAGCCTAGCGCAGGTCCGGAACGCTCGATCGTCGTCGGCAACCCGCTGAATGGGCTGAACTTCCCCACATGCGTTTCAGAAACGGAACGTCTGAAAGGCCGCGAGGCGCTTCGGCCTAGCGTACGCCACCGCCTGCCCCGCTCACAGGCGATCCGCCGGGCTCCGCACTCCCAACCCGCCTCGGTTCAGCACGTGCGTATACACCATCGTTGTACTCACGTTGGCGTGCCCGAGCAGCTCCTGGACGGTGCGGATGTCATATCCCGCCTCGAGCAGGTGCGGGGCAAATGAGTGACGAAACGTATGGCAACTCGCGCGCTTGGCGAGACCGGCGCGCCGCACCGCCGTCGTCACCGCGCGCTGGACCGCCGACTCGTGCAGGTGAAACCGGGTTCGCGCCAGAGCCTCGGGCAGCACTACGCGGCCCTCCCCCGCCGCCAGATCAGTCTCGTGCTGCGCACGCACGGCCGCCAGGTGCCCGGTGAGCCTCGGCACCACCATCGCCGGCAGCATCGTCACCCGGTCCTTCCGCCCCTTCCCGCCGCGCACCACGATCTCGCCGGCGGCGAAATCGACGTCCTTCACCCGAAGCTCGAGACATTCCCGCAGTCGAAGCCCGCTCCCGTAGAGCAGTGCCGCCACGATCCACATCACACCGTCGAGCTGCCGGAGCACCGCCGCCACCTCCTCGCGCGTGAGCACGACCGGCAGCACGGCCGGACGCCGGGCGCGGACCACGGCGTCGAGCGCCCCAAGCTCGCGCCGCAGGACCGCGCGGTACAGGAACAGCAGCGCGCTCAGGGCTTGGTTCTGCGTAGAGGCGCTCACCTCCTCCTTCACGGCCAGATGAGTCAGAAACGCCCCCACCTCCGCCGCACCCAGGTCGGCAGGATGACGCAGACCGTGAAAGCGGATGAACCGCCGGATCCACCCGAGATACGCTTCCTCGGTCCGGCGGCTGAAGTGGCGCACCCGAATCGCGGCGCGGACGCGGTCGAGCAGCTTGGGCGGCGAGGGCTGGGAACCGGTCAGCATGACGCGGCGGCTGCGAGAGTCGTGCCGCCGAAGAGGTGCGATTGGCGCGGAGTTGTGAGCGGGAGGTGATGGCTTCTGCCAGGGCGGACGGACGAGCGCCTGGCAGTTTCTGCGCTCAGACGCGCAGCCAGAGCCACGCCGCCGCCACCGCGAGCGTCCCCACCGTCACGGGCACGCCGATGCGTGCATGCGTGCGCCAGTCGATCCGGACGCCCAGGCGCGCGGCCTGCTCGACCACAATGATGTTGGCGATGCTGCCGACGATGAAGAGTTTGCCCGCGAGGGTGGAGGCGAGCGCCAGCGCGGGACCGGACAGGGGGTGCGTCGAAGCCGGCAGGAGCAGCATGACCGCCGGCACGTTCGAGACGAGGTTCGAGAGGACCACGGTCAGGCCGAAGAGCACGGGCAGCCGCGTCACGTCGACCCCGGCGCGCGCGGCCTCGGCGGTCACGCGCGCCAGGTGGCCCGAGTCGACGAACGCGCCGGTGACGACGAACAGGCCGAAGAACAGGACGAGGAGCTGCCAGTCCACCAGTTCCAGCACGTCGCGCGACGCGGTGCGGCGGCTCGCGAGCAGCAGACCTCCCCCGGCGAGCGCGATCACCTCGCGCGGCCACGGCGTGAAGAGAAACAGGACCACGATCGCGCCGAGCACGGCGGCTCCCTTCGTCGTCTGCCACCGGTCGAAAGGCACGCCGAGCGGCTGGCTCACCTCGACCTCGCGCGTCCAGCGGCCGCGATACGCCCGCGCGACCACGGCCCACACGATCGCGAGCCCCGCCGCCGACGGCACGAGGGCGTCGACGAGGTAGCCGGCGAACGAGAGGTGCAGCGTCTGGCCGATCAGCATGTTCTGGGGGTTGCCGATGAGCGTCGCGGCCGAGCCGACGTTGGCCGCCGACGCCAGGGCCAGCAGGAACGGGACGGGGTCGATTCGGCGCCGTGTGCAGCCCTCGACGAGCACCGGCGCCATCGCGAGGCACACGATGTCGTTCGCCAGCACCGCCGACAGCGCGCCCGCCGCGACGACGAGCCAGGCCAGCAGACGCTCGGGCGAGCGGTCGCGGGCGGCCAGCCGCCGCGTCAGCGCCGTGTAGAACCCGCCCAGCCGGAACTGCGCGGAGACCACCATCAGGCCGAACAGCAGCGCGACGGTCCCGACGTCCACCAGCGTCCACGCCCCCTCGGGCGTGACGCGTCTCGACGCCACGAGCGCGATCGCCCCGAGCAGCGCGATGCCCGCCCGGTCGGCGCGCAGACCGGGCAGCTCGCCGAGCATCATCCCGGCGTAGACGAGCAGAAAGACGACGAGCACGACGGTGTCCACGTGGGAGGGATTCTACCGTGGGGGGACAGGGCCGGCGAGCCGGCCCCCACAGACAGCGACTGCCGCGACCTGCGAGGCGTGAGCGGGTGACGCCCGACGGGCGCCCGCCGGCGCGGAGGGCCCTCAGCCGTGACCACGTTTGTGGGCCCGAGCACCCGTGGGCTGTCGGGCGGCAGGACCCGGACAAGGATGCGCCGCTTCGCAGGTCGCGCAGAGATGCAAGGGCCGGCCGAAGCCGGCCTCTACTTCCACTGAACCGTGACGACCTTGCCCGTCTCGATCTTCACGCCCTTGATGTTCTCGAGCGCCTTCTGCATGGCGGCCGGGTCGGAGCCCGGGCCCATCTGGCCCTGCATCGCCGCCAGCGCGGCCGGGTTGTTCATCAGATCGTCGAAGTTCAGGTCGATCAGCGTCACCTGCGAGTCGGTGTGGTACTTCGCGTTGGTGTTCGTGATCCGGCCGTTGACCGCGACGGAGACGTTGATGTGCAGCCCCTTCATCATCATCTTCATCATGTTCATGGCCTCGGGGGGCATCTCCGGGGCCTTCTCGGGCGTCGGCGGCGGCGCCTCGCCGGCGGCGGCGCCACCGGCCGCCTCGCGGTCGCCGGGCATCGTGATGGTCAGCGTGGGCGTGCCGCCCGTGCGGTCGAGCTTGAAGGCGAAGTCGCCCTGGCCCTTCTTCCCCGCCGCCTCGTCGCTCTGGCCCATCGACATCGCTCCGCTGCTCTTCATCTGGATGGCGTTGATATCGTCGAAGGCGTAGATGGCCTTCGAGCCCTTCATGCCCTCGGCCTCGATGGGCTGGGCCGACACGAACCGGACGCCGGTCCCCATGTCGTCAGCCGCCTTCTTGAGCGACTCCTCGCTGAACGGATCGGCCGCCTTGCCCTCACCGCCCATGCTCTGCATCATGTTCAGGGCGGACGTGCTCATCAGCATCCGCTCCTCGATGGTGCCGCTGCCGTCGGCGTTGAGCTTGATCAGGGTGTCGCTCGAAATGCAGCCGGCCGTCAGCGCGGCCGCCGTGATCACGACCGCGTACTTGAACCATTTCATGCAATGACCTCCTCGGATTGGGGACGAACGAGTGTACGCTAGCCGGGCGCGCTTGCCAAGGCCTCCTGGCCGGGCTGACCACCTCCGCCAAGGCCACGGTGGTCCGCCGTAGCTTCAGCGAAGGCGGAAGTCCGGCACTACGTACTTTTCGCGAGCAGCTTCCGGAACTTCGCGAGCGGCAGCGTGTTGGCGATGTCCTGCTTCTCGCACCAGCCGCGGCGCGCCTGGTCGACGCCGTAGCGCATGTAGTCGAGCTCGGCCACGCGGTGCGCGTCGGTCGAGACGACCAGCTTCACGCCGGCCTCGCGCGCCATGTAGACATAGGCGTCGTTGAGGTCGAGCCGGTGCGGCTGCGCGTTGATCTCGAGCAGCACCCCGCAATCCCGCGCCGCCTTTACCACCGCCTCCATGTCCACCTCGTAGGGCTCGCGGCGGCCGATGAGCCGCCCGGTCGGATGCGCCAGGATGTTCACGCGCGGGTGCTGGACCGCCTTCACGATCCGGCGCGTCATGTCGGCGCGGCTCATGCCGAACTTCGAATGCACCGAGACGACCACCACGTCCATCTCGGCCAGGATCCGCTCGTCCAGGTCGAGCGCCCCATCGTCGAGTATGTCCACCTCGGCGCTCTTGAGGAGCGTGAGGCCCCTCAGCCGCTTCTGGAGCTTGTCGATCTCCTTGTACTGCCGGCGGAAGCCGGTGGCCTCGAGACCGCCCGCCACGCGCACCGCTTTCGAATGGTCGGTCACGGCCATGTACGCGTAGCCGCGCGCGCGGCAGGCCTCGGCCATCTCGTCGAGCGTCTGCTTGCCGTCGCTGTCGGTGGTGTGCATCTGCAGGTCGCCGCGGATGTCCTTTACCGTGACGAGCGCCGGCAGCGCGCCGCTGGCGGCCGCGTCGATCTCGCCGCGGTTCTCGCGCAGCTCGGGCGGAATCCACCTCAGCCGCATGGCCTTGAACACGTCCTCCTCGGTGCGCCCGGCGATGCGCCGCGCGCCCTGGAAGACGCCGTACTCGTTGATCTTCAGCTTGCGGCGGACGGCCTCGGTCCGCACGGCCACGTTATGCGCCTTCGAGCCGGTGAAGTAATAGAGCGCCGCGCCGTACGAGGCGTCCGGCACCACGCGCAGGTCCACCTGCAGGCCGGAGGCGAGCACGACCGACGAGCGTGTGTCGCCCTTGGCCAGCACCTGCCGGACGTCGGGATAGGCCACGAAGCGGTCGGCGACCGGCCCCGCCTTCTTCGCCGTCACCAGGATGTCGATGTCGCCGACGGTCTCGGCGCGACGGCGGTAGCTGCCCGCCACCTCGACGCGCTGGAGGCCGGGCGCCTTCTTCAGGTAGGCCACGTAGGGACCGACGACGGCCTCGGCGTCGGCCAGCCGGTGACGCGCCGAGCGGATCTTGGCGTCGGCGATGCTCTTGACGATGCGCGACTCGATCGTGGGGCCGAGGCCCTTGATTGCGCGCAGCTTGCCGGCGCGCGCGGCGGCGTCGAGCGCGTCGAGGTTGTCGATGCCCAGCTCGCCGTGGATCAGCTTCGCGCGCTTGGGCCCGAGGCCCGGCAGGCGCATCATCGCCAGCAGCCCCTCGGGGATCTGCCGCTTCAGCTCCTCGAGCAGCGTCAGCTTCCCCGTCTCCACGATCTCCTTGATCTTGCCGGCCAGGTCCTTGCCGATGCCGGGCAGCTCGTCGAGCTTCGGCTCGCCCGTGCGGACCGCGGCCTCGGCCGAGGCGCCGAGCGACTCCACGGTCCGCGCGGCGTTGCGGTAGGCCCGGATGCGGAACACGTTGGCGCCGCCCTGGATCTCCAGCAGGTCGGCGACGTCGGCGAAGATGCGGGCGATGGTGGGGTTGTCCATACGGCTCACGGCTCACGGCTCAGGGCTCACGGCTCACGGCGCTGTCACACTGGTGCGCCAGGCAGTCCTGGGCGGCGTCGGGGCAAGCGCCCAGTTGCGACCTCGCGCGCACGGGCGTCAGTCGGCAAACGCACCCGCAGGCGGTCCGGGCGCGGCGGCGCCGCCTTCGACAATGACGTGGGCGTTGCCCGGGTGGCGCACATGATTGCTGGCTGCCCTCCCGACAAACCCCAGCCGACGCGCACATCGTCAGCACCCACGCCGGAGGGTGCGTTTGCCGCGCGAGCCGTCGCAGGGCGCGGCCCCGATGCCGCCCGGGACTGCCGCGCCGCACGCGCCGAGCTCAAGTGTACCCATATCCTGACGCCGTACACTGAAGCCCGGCACCACGTACGCCACATGCCGGCGCCGACCCTACATTCGGCGAAACGTCTTCTCGTCGATGACCTTCACGCCGAGCCGGCGCGCCGTGTCGAGCTTCGAGCCGGCGTCGCTGCCGGCCACCACGAAGTCCGTGTTCCGGCTCACGCTGCCGCTCGTGCGGCCGCCGCCCGCGCGCACGCGCGCCTCGGCCTCGGCGCGGGTCATCGACTCAAGGCCGCCCGTGAAGACGACGGTCTTCCCGGCGAAGAGACCGGTCTGCGGCGCGGCGGCGCGTTGCGGCTCGACGCCGCGGTCGAGGCACTGATCAATGATGCGGCGGACGGCCTTGCGGCGGAAGAAGCCGGCGACCGCCGTCGCCACCGCCGGGCCGATGCCGGACACCTCGCGCAAGGCGTCCTCGCCCGCCGCCATCAGCCGCTCCAGGCTGCCGAAATGCGCGGCGAGGTCGCGCGCGGTCTGCGTCCCCACCTGCGGCACGCCCAGCGCGTAGACGAACCGCCACAGCTCCGGCCGGCGCGCGCGGTCGATCGCCGCCACGAGGTTGCGCGCCGACACGTCGGCGAAGCGGTCGAGCGTCACCAGGTCCGCCGCGCGCAGCGCGAAGAGGTCTGCGACGCTCCGCACGAAACCCGAGGCCACGAGCGCCTCGACGGTCTCCTGTCCCAGGCCGCGGATGTCGAGCGCGTCGCGCGATCCGAAGTGCGCGATGGCGCCCTTGAGCTGCGCCGGGCACGCGAGGCCGTTCGGGCAGCGGTCGAGCGGCCCCTCCCGGACGACGGGCGTGCCGCACTCGGGGCAGCGCGACGGCATGCGGAAGGGCCGGGCGCGCCGGCCGCGCGTCGGCACGCGCGCCACGACGTCGGGGATCACGTCGCCGGCACGCACGACGTGCACGGTGTCGCCCACGCGCAGGTCCTTGCGCGCGATCTCCTCGCGGTTGTGGAGCGTCGCGCGGCTCACGGTGACGCCGCCGATCGACACGGGCCTCAGCTCGGCCACGGGCGTGAGCGCGCCGGTGCGCCCGACCTGCACGACGATGCGCTCGATCACGGTCGCCTCGGCGCGCGGCGCGAACTTGAAGGCGAGCGCCCAGCGCGGATGCCGCGCGGTGACGCCGAGCCGCCTGCGCGCGGCGAGGTCGTCCAGCTTGATGACGATGCCGTCGATCTCGTAGCCGAGCCGGTCGCGCCGCGCCTCCAGGTCGCGGTGGTACGCCAGGATCTCGTCCACCGAGGTGGCGCGCGCCGCCTCCGCGGCTACGGGCACGCTCCAGTCGGCAAGCGCGGCGAGCGCCTCGCGGCCGGTCTTGAGCCGCGGTCCGCCCGTAATCGCCAGGATGTCGTAGCACGCCACGCGCAGCGGGCGCGACGCGGTCACGCGCGAGTCGAGCTGGCGCACCGAGCCGGCCGCGGCGTTTCTCGGGTTGGCGAAGAGCGGCCTGTCCTCGCGCGCGAGCCGCGCGTTGAGGCGCTCGAAGTCGCGCGCATGCATGATGGCCTCGCCGCGGACGGCGAGGCGCGAGGGGACCTTCCGGCGGCCGGTCCGCAGGCGCAGCGGCACGGACCGGATCGTCCGCACGTTCGCCGTCACGCCCTCGCCCCGCACGCCGTCGCCGCGCGTGGACGCGCGCGCGAGCCGTCCGCGCTCGTACACCAGTTCGAGCGACAGGCCGTCGAACTTGGGCTCGAGCGTGTAGGCCACCGGACCCCGCACGTCCTTGCGGAGCCGCTCGTCGAAGCGGCCGACGGCCGCCGGGTCGGTCACCGAGTCGAGGCTCAGGAGCGGCGCGACGTGCCGCACCTCGGGAAACGACGGCAGCACCTCGCCGCCCACCCGCCGTGTCGGCGAGTCGGGCGTCGCCAGGCCCGGATACGCCCGCTCCAGCTCGACCAGCTCGCGGAACAGCCGGTCGTAGGCGGCATCGTCGATCTCGGGCCGGTCGAGCACGTAATAAAGATGATCGTGCCGCCGGATCTCGTCGCGCAGGCGCTCGGCGCGCCGCCGATCCGCGGCGCTCGGCCGCCCGGCGCGCGGGGGTTTCTTGGGTGTCACGGCTGCCTCGCGCACAGCATAGCAAACCCCCGGGCCGGCGCACGCGACCGTTGACGCCGAGCCGCCGGTGGGGCTACTGTCTCGCCACACACGGGAGGAACCGATGAAGAACCTGTGCTGGACGCTCGTCGGGCTGGCGGCGCTGGCGTTCGTGATCGGTGCGGCTCTCGCCTTCACCCACTCGGCCTGGCTCCTCGAGCCGCAAGGCTACTGGCGCGGCGCGGTCGGCCTGCTGCTGTTCGCGATCGCGTTCAAGGTGGTGGGGAAAGACTGAACGAATGCTGAATGCTGAATGTCGAATGTCGAATTGATGTCGAACGCTCAATGTCGAATGCTGAATTGAGGAGCCGGATCGCGCTGCGGCGCGTCCTTCTTTCAATGCGACATTCCGCCTTTCAATTCGACATTCCGCATTCGGCATTCGACATTCGGAACGCTCAGCTCTGGCTTGCCGCGGCGACGACCTGGTCGACGAACATGTGCTCGGGCAGGCCGCCTTCGATGGCGCCCGTCTCGTTGACGATGGTGCGCGGCACGGCGCGGACCTGGTAGCGCATCGACAGGTGCGGGAATTCGGTCGCCTCGACCATGTCGGCCGTGACGAGGTCGCTCTCCATGGCGAACTGATGGGCCAGCCGCACCGCGGCCGGGCAGTGCGGTCAAGTGGGAGTGACGTACACCTGCAGGTGCACGGGCTTGACGAGCGTGGCCAGCGCCGCCTTCGTCTTCGCCGCGAGCCCCGTGGCGCGCGCGCCGGCGTCCTTGATCGCGCCGAGCAGCGACATGAACTCGTAGCCCATCGGGATCCCGTAGAACCGCACCCCGTAGTCCTTCTCCCCTTCCACCACCAGCGCCGGGATCTTGTCGATGCGGTACCTGGCCACCTGCTCCTTGTCGATCTGGAAGTTGTAGACCTCGACCTGGAGCTTGTCGGACAGCTCCCCCAGCTCGCGCGCGATCTGCTCGGTGTCCCGGCAGTACTCGCACGCCAGCTCCTGGGTGAAGTTGATCAGCTTGACGGGGTTGGCGAGCGAGGCGAGCTCGCTCTGGACTCGTTGGCGATCGCGACCCTGCAGCAGCGCCATGGGCGTCCTCCCGGCCGGCCGTCACCTGCCGGCGACCGGCAACTCGGTCTTCAAGACGATCTTACCGCAGCTCACTTCCCCCGTCCGACCGGCGCCAGGTACATCACCTCCTGGTCGGCCGGCAGCCGCAGCAGCTTCCTCAGCTTCCGCGGGTCGAAGGCTCCGACGGGCACCGACGCCAGGCCGAGCGCGGTGACCTGGAGCAGCAGGTTCTGCATGGCGTGACCCACCTCGAGCTTCACGCAGATGTCGCCCACCTCGGGGTACTTCTTGGTCACGCGCTCGGCGACCGCGGCCATGATGACGACGCACGGCGCGTTCATGCAGTCCTGATCGAGCGACAGCTTGCGGAGCTCGGCCCGCACGTCGGCGTCGAGGGTCCTGGTGACCGCATGCGCGCGTGGCTCGTAGTGGAAGACGCCGTCCGCCGTCGCCACGTACAGCTCCATCGGGTACAGCGCGCCGGCCGACGGCGTGGTCCGAAGGCCCTCGGCGTTCGTGATGCCCTGGGCCGACCACAGGAGCTGGCCGATCTCGCCCCACGTGAGCGGCGGGGTCGCCAGCTCGCGGATCGAGCGGCGGCGCTGGAGCACTTCTTCGAGGGACTGGACGCCGCGGGTCTTCGGCGGCGGAAGGGCGATCGTCGTGTCGGTCTTCTCGGTCGGCATGAAGGACTCCCTGTATGAAGAATGGCGAATGGCGAATGGCGAATGCCGAATGCCGAATGTCGAATGTCGAATGTCGAATGAAGAATGAAGAATGAAGAATGAAGAATGAGTCGCGCCGTCAGCCGGTGCGCCGCACCACCATCAACGTCAGGTCATCGTCGAGCGGGGTGCCCGCGCGGAAGGTCGTCAAGTCGTCGAGACAGGCGGCCAGCACCCGGTGCGGGTCGCGTTCGCCGCACGCGACGAGCGCGGCCAGCCGCGCGAGGAGGTGCGACGTGCCGTACTCCTCGCCCGTCGGATTGCGCGCCTCCGACAGCCCGTCGGTGTGCAGCACCAGCAAGTCGTCGGCGGCCAGTGCCCCCCGCTCGTGCCGGTACTCCGCCGTGCAGAACAGCCCGAGCGGCAGCCCGGTGGCGCCAATCGAGCGGACGCCGTCCGGCTGCGCGATCAGCACGGGCCAGTGTCCGGCATTCACGACGTCCACCTCGCCCTGCGGCGTCGCGCGCGCGCACACGAGCGTGGCGTAGTGCGCGTCGAGCGTGCTGCGGCAGAACAGGCGGTTGGCCCGCGCCATGAGCGCCTCGGTCGGCAGACCCACGTCGGCCAGCGTGCGGAAGGTCGCGTGCAGGTTGGCCATCAGGATCGACGCCGGCACGCCCTTGCCCGAGACGTCGCCGAGCAGGAGGAGCGCGTCCGCCACGCCCTCGGTCTCGCCGAAGATGACGTCGCAGTAGTCGCCGCCCACCGGTCCCTTGGGCTCGAAGTGATAGGCGACCTCCCAGCCCGCCACCGCGAGCTGGTGCCGCGGGAGCATCTGGGCCTGGATCCGGACGGCGAGGTCGAGATCCTGCTCGAGCGCGCGGTACTCGCCCGGCGACATGTGGTCGCGGCAGGTCCGCGCGAGCGGATCGGCCATCAACCGGTCGTGCTCGATGGGGTCGCGGCAGACGTCGCACCGCCCGTACGCGCCCGCGTCCATGCGCGCCAGGGCGTCGTCCACCTCGGCGAGCAGCTCGCGGAGCCGGCCCGACTCGTCGCCTCGCCCGGCGGCCCACGCCAGCCGCGTGCGCCGGCTCTCGAGCTCCGTCCTGACCGCCTCGTCAGCGTAGCCGTCCATGCACCACCTCCAGGCCCTTGCCGGCCGGGATCAGTATCGGCCAGACGCCGCGGCCCGGGCGACCCGGTTCCTGCGGTCAGCGCGCGGGCGGCGCCGCGGCGACCGCCGCGCGCAGCGCCCGCACGTGGTCGGGCGTCGTGCCGCAGCAGCCGCCGATGACGCGGACGCCGGCCGCGAGCAGCGCGGGCACCCACGACGCCAGCACGTCGGGCGTCTCGGGATAGACGACCGCGCCGCCGCGCGACTCGGGCAGACCCGCGTTCGCCTGGATGGCGAGGGGCCGCTCCGAGCAGGCGCGCAGCTCGCGCGCGATCTCGACCATCGCCTCGATGCCGTTGCCGCAGTTCGACCCGACGATGTCGGCGCCGGCGGCGGCCAGGCCCTCGGCGGCCTGCGCGATCGTGACGCCCATCACGGTGAAGAAGCCGCGCCGCGTGCGATCGAAGGTCATCGTGGCCATCACGGGCAGGTCCGGCGCCGCGCGCCTCGCGGCTTCGACGGCCAGCCGCGCCTCGGTGAGATCCGTCATGGTCTCGACGATGACGAGGTCGGCGCCCGCGTCCGCGAGAATCTCGAGCTGGCGGGCGTAGCCGCCGGCAATCTCGTCCGGGTCGCCGTCGCCGTAGGGTTTCAGTACGTGGCCGCAGGGGCCGATCGACGCGGCCACGTACGCCCGGCCGCCGACCGCGCGGCGGACGGCCTCGACCGCGGCGCGGTTGATCGGCTCGAGGCGATCCTCGAGACCGTAGGCGCGGAGCCGCAGGGGCGACCCGCCGAAGGTGTTGGTGGTGATGAAGTCGGCGCCGGCGTCCAGGTAGAGCGCCGCCACCTCCTCGATCGCCTCGGGGCTCGAGAGGTTGAGCGTCTCGGGCGGCACGCCCGGGCGCAGCCCGCGCGCCATGAGCATGGTGCCCCACGCGCCGTCGCCGACGATCGTCTCGCCCGCCGCCAGCCGTTCGAGGAGGGGCCGCATGGTCACGCGCCGGCCGCGAGCGCCTTGACGCGATCGACGGCGTTGGCGGCGTCGAAGCCGTAGGCGTCGGCGCCGATGTCCTTCGCGAAGGCCTCCGAGACGGGCGCGCCGCCCACGATCACGCGCGCCTTCAGCCCGCGCGCCTTCACGAGGTCCACCACGTCCTTCATCACCGACATCGTCGTGGTCAGGAGCGCGGACAGGCCGATGACCGCCGCGCCCGACCGGGCGGCGGCGTCGACGAACCGTTCGGGCGCCACGTCGTTGCCGAGGTCGACGACCTCGAAGCCGGCGCCCTTGAGCATGATGCCGACCAGGTTCTTGCCGATGTCGTGCAGGTCGCCCTGCACCGAGCCGATGACGACGGTGCCGGCGGTGGGCACGCCGTCGCGCGCCAGCAGCGGCTTGAGGACGTCGAGCCCCGCGTACATCGCGCGCGCGGCGAGCAGCACGTCGGGCAGGAAGATCTCGCGGAGGCGGAACTGCTCCCCGACGACGCCCATGCCGGCGATGAGCCCCTGGTTGAGGACGTCGCCCGCGGGCAGGCCCGCGGCCACCGCCTCGGTCACCAGCGCGTGCACGCGCTCGTCGTCTCCGTGCTCCAGGCTCTCGGCGATGCTCTTCAGAAGGTCCATGTCGGCTCCAGCAATGACTGCATTGGTGTCGGTACTCGGTACTCGGGCTTCCCCCTGACCACTGACTCCTGACCGCTTACTTCACGCTGGCCATGCGTTCGCGGCACTGCTTCGTGCCGCAATGGTCGCAGAACGAGTACGTCGGGTGGACGCGATGCGTCGCGCTGTCGCCGACGACGAGCACACCCGACACGGACTTGAGCGGCTGCATCAGGCAGCTCTGGTTGAGCGTCACGCCAATCGTCTCGGGCCCGAGGAACGCGAAGAGCTTCCGCTGTCCGCTCACGTGCCATCCGCAGTAGCCCGGGCTGTAGGGCAGCACCCTGGCGCCGTTCGCCAGCTCGCCGGCGTCCTGGAGCCGCGCGAGGAGCTCGCGGCCGGCGGCGTAGGCGAGGCCGTCGGCGGCCTCCGACGCCACGGCGTCGAGCATGTAGCCGGCCGCGGGCTGGTGCCGCGCGAACAGGTCGCCGATCTCGGCGCTCAGGCGCTGGCCCACGGTGGCCACGAACAGCGCGAGGCGGCTGGCGCGAGGCACGATCGACTCGAGCGGCGTCTCGTGCGAGTTGAGCCCTTCGCCGCGGTAGATCCCGGCGAAGACGTCCGGCTCGACGAAGCCGAGGATCGCGCGGGGCTCGGCGAGCGCGAGGTAGCGCTCGAACGCCGCGTCCACCAGGCCGACCAGGCGCGTGGGCAGCGCCTCGCCCTCCGGCAGGCCCTGGCTGCGGAGCACCTGGTTCCAGTCGGGCGTCGAGGCCGCGGCGGTCCACTCGACGGTCCACTTCATGTCTGCGCAGGCAGCCGGTCCATGCCGTACCGCTTCGCCTCCGCCGCCATGCGCCGCGTCAGCTCGGCCTTGGCCTCGTCGGCGAGACGCGACGGCGTGTAGGCGGCGACGAGGCGCGCCACCTCGGCCCGGGCGCGCGCGCCGAGCGTGAGACTGCCCTCCTCGACCCAGCGCGCGTGGTTGGCGCGGTCGATGACCGGGCCGGGCACGAGGATCTCGGCCTTCAGGTGCTTCCGGGTGTGCTTCGCGATGAGCAGGTGCTTCTCGCGCAGCAGCTCCTCGAAGAGCGGGAGCGACGGGAAGTCGTCGCGCGGCTCGATGCCGGCGAGGAGCCGCTGTGTCATGGCGCAGACCTCGTGATCGACGACGAGCTTCTCGAGGCTCTGGCAGCTCTCGAAGTCGAGCATGCCGGGGCCCGACACGCTGTTGATGCCCGAGAGCGCGGCGAGCGTGGCGCCCATGGTGCTCTCGAGGCCGGCCTGCGCGTCGAGCTGCTTGGCGTCGCTCATCTGGATGTAGCCCTGCGTGGGCAGGCCGAGGAATTTGCCCACCTCGCTGTTCGCGCAGTCGAGCATCATCGTCTCGACGGCGCCCATGGGCGTGGTCTCGTAGCGCACGTCGAAGATGGCGGGCGATCCGCCCCAGAGGACCGGCGCGCCGGGATTGGCGAGCTGGCTGATCACCAGGCCGCTCAGCGTCTCGGCGGCGTGCTCGATGATGCTGCCGACAAGCGTGACGGGCGCCATGAAGCCGGTGAGCGGCATCGAGATGAACTCGACCGGGATCGACGCGCGGGCGCAGTCCACGACGTTCTGGCTGGTCACGTCGCTCCACTTGATGGGCGAGGTCGGGCAGCACGAGAAGATGGTGAGCGGCTTCTCGGCGAGCGCCGTCTCGCTGCCGCGCACGGCCAGCTGGAGGTCGCGCATGATCGCGAACGCCTCGATCGTGAAGGCGCCCGTGACGACCGGCTTCTCGCCGTAGAGCAGGCTGAGATAGAGGCGGTAGGAGTCGGAGACCCGGCTCGGCACGTCCGCCGGGATGAACGCGGTGCTCTGCGCCTCGATGTGCCGCAGGCCGCTCACCACCTTGACGTACTTGATGTAGTCGGCGGTGTGGGGCTTGCGGATCTCGCCGGTGTCGCCGTCGAGCACGGTGATGGCGGCCGAGCCCGGCGTGAAGTGCACGCGGTCGCCGCAGAAATGGTGCGTCTCCTGTCCGAGGACGTCATAGAGGTGAAAGCCCGAGGGCGCCGACTCGAGAGCGCGATCGATCAGCGCGCCGGGAATGAAGGCGCGGGATCCGGCGGCGTCGATCCGGGCGCCGTGGTCGCCGAGCAGGGCGAGCACGCCCGGGTTGTGGATCTCGACGCCGAGCGTGCCGACGATCGTGCGCGCTTCGTCGAGGATGCGCTCGATCAGGCTGTCCTCGAGCAGGCGCAGCGTAGGCCGCATGCAGACCTCCCCCGTTGATGGAAAGCGCCGGCCCGGAACGGCACTTCAACCTTCGATCCTACCTTACTCGCGGCCCGTACGCCCACCCCGGACGGGATCACGCGGCGACCGTGCCCACGTACGAGAACCACGAAGGGCACGAAGAACCCAGAGCGGCCTAAACGGCCGCAACCCAAAGTGTTACGGTCATCGACGTAATGAAGTTTGTCAAAAAAACGAACTTTGGATGGATAGTGTCACGGAGGCCGTCACGCTGAGCGCGGCGATCGGCAAGCCCGAATGGGCCCGCGGGAGACCGGACGGACGCGTGCAAGAGCGCGCCACGCATACGGGTTTCCGCGCACTCTTGCGCGCGTCCGCCCCGTCTCCCGCCGGTGGCCCGGCCGGCTCGAGCGGCGGCGGCCGGGCCGCGCCGATCGCCGCGGCGTGAGGGACGCACGAAGATGATCTTCCGTCTTCGTAGCCTTCGTGTGCTTCGTGGTTGATCCTCGTGTACACGAATGCGGCGTGACAGCCATCGTGCCCTTCGTGGGACAGCGTCAGCGCCCGTTTCGTGCCCTTCGTGGCTACCGGCTGGCCAGCCCACCGGCGATCTCGCCGCCGTCGATGACGAAGGTCTGGCCGGTGATGAAGGGCGCTTCGTCGGAGGCGAGGAACGCGAAGAGCGCCGCCACCTCGTCGGGGCGGCCGTGGCGGCCGAGCGGGATCTTCGCGTTCACCGCGGCGATCATCTCGGGCGTGTACTCGGCCTCCTGCATGGGCGTCAAGACGTAGCCGGGACAGACGGCCACCACGCGCACCGCGGGCGCTAGCTCCAGCGCCATCGAGCGCGTCAGCTCGATCACGCCGGCCTTCGACGCGTTGTAGTCCGCGTAGAAGGGGTAGCCCATGATCCCGTTGGTGGAGCCCATGTTGACGATGACGCCGCTCCCCTGCGCGCGCATGCGCCGCGCGGCCGCCTGCGCCACGTAGAACACGCCGTCGAGGTTGACGCGCATCACCCGGCGCCACTCGTCGGGCGTGAGGTCGAGGAACGCGTGCCGGATGCTGATGCCGGCGTTGTTGATGAGGACGTCGAGGCCGCCGAGCCGCCGATCGATCTCGTCGAACGCGCGCGCCACCGCGTCCGCGTCGCCCACGTCGGCCACGATCGCCGCCGCGAGGTCCGCGTGCCGCGTCTCGAGCGCGCGGCAGCCCGCTTCGTCCCGATCGACGACGGCCACCCGCGCGCTCTCCTGGACGAACCGCGCCACGGTCGCGGCCCCGATGCCGCTCGCGCCGCCGGTCACGAGCACACGTCTTCTGGCAAGACCCTTCATGAGGTGATCCTCATTCGGCATTCGGCATTCGGCATTCGAATTCGACATTCCGAATTCGCCATTCACAATTCGACATTCCGCATTCGACATTCGACATTCTGTCTATCCCGCCAGCCCGCCACCATCGACCACGAGCACCGTGCCGGTGACGAAGCGCGCGGCGTCGCTCGCGAGGTACAGGGCGGCCTCGGCGATGTCCTCGGGCCGGCCGAGGCCGCCGAGCGGGCGGCGCGCGGCGTCGGCGAGAAAGGCGTCTTCGGCCTCGCCGAGCTGCCGCGCCTCGTCGCGCAACATGCCCGTGTCGGTGTCGCCCGGGCAGACGCACACCACCCGGATGCCCTCGGCGGCGTGGTCGAGCGCCATGGCGCGCGTGAGCTGCACCACGGCGCCCTTCGACGCGCAGTACGACGCCGCGCGGCGGCCGCCCACCAGCCCCCAGCCCGAGCCGACGTTGACGATCACGCCGCCGCCCGCCGCGGCCATGACGGGCACCGCCGCCTTCGCCATCAGGAACACCGACTTCACGTTGACCGCCATCACGCGGTCCCACTCCGCCTCGGTCGTCTCGACGACGGTGGCCCGGCGGATGATGCCGGCGTTGTTGACGAGCACGTGCAGGCCGCCGAAGGCCGCCAGCGTCCCGGCGACGGCGCGCGCCGCGTCGGCGGCCACGGCGACGTCGCCGGCCACGGCCAGCGCCCG
>JAHECP010000305.1 GCA_024641665.1 Acidobacteriota bacterium | reverse complement strand
TCCCGGCCCGCGACCGCCGCACGATCCAGGCGGTCTGGCCGACCTGAATCAGTGCGGCGCCGATCATGATGCCGTGCGGCACGTACGACGCGCCGAAGTCGTAGCCGAGCGTCGAGCCGTGCGCGCGCGCGAGGAGCCCGGCGGCGAGCGCCGCCAGCGCCACCGGGTTGCCGATGAACGCAATGCCGATCCCCGCGCCCGGCACCGAGACGAGGCGTCCGGCCGCGCCGGCCACGACGCCCTGCAGGAGCTGACGCGCGAGGCGCCCGCCTTCGTCGCCGGCCTGGATGAGCCGTCCGACCGCCTCGCCGTCGGGCCACGCCGCGTCGGCTGGAAACGCGCGGGAGCCGAAGAGGTGGTAGGCCAGCCAGATGTCGATCACCATCCCCAGGCTGATGCCGGCGACGAGCGGCAGGACCAGGCGCTCGAGGCCGAGCAGGTAGAGCGCCGCCAGGCTGACGAGCCCGATGTTCGCGCCGGCGAAGCCGCCGGCCGACGTCGCGGTCTCGACCATCACCTGGCGCTCGGGCGACCGGAACGGCGACAGCACGCTGCGTCCGACCGCGATCGCGACGAGCACGCCGACGACCGCCGTATTCGGCGTGACGCCGAGCCGGACGTTGATCTGGGAGCAGATGGCGGCCGAGAGCGCCGCGAAGACGACGTACAGAAGGATGGCTGGGCGTTCGAGCGCGCCGGGCACGGGAGGCGCCGCACGCGGCGCCGGCGCATCGGGCGCGCCGTGCGGGGCGCCCGGTCCGGCTGTCACGCGACGAGCTCCGCGGCGACGCGGGCGAGGAGCGATCGCGCGAGCATCGTCGGCAGGCCCGACGCCTCGGCCACCGCGTGCCGCATCGCCGCCGTGTAGCCCAGACAGTCGAGCACGACCAGCGAGGCGTCGAGCGCGCGCGCCCGGCGCCCGACGTCCGCGAAATCCGTCGCGGCGTACGGCGACGCGAAGACGATCGACGCACGGGCGCCGCGCTCGGCCCAGCGCCGCTCCTGCGCCGCTACCTGCTGCTCGTGCGGCGTCAGGACCACGATGGCGCGGTCCGTCCGCAGCGCGGAGACGGCCGAGGTGAGCAGGCCGTACGGGAGGAGGAGCGGACGGCGGCTCTCGATCGCGAGCGGGTCGGTGCACAGCACGAGCACGAGGTCGGCGGCGGCCTCGACGCGCCGGACCGCCGCCTGCAGGCGTGGGAGGATCGCGCGCTCGCCGACGACCGCCGTGCCGGCGCGCGTGCGTGTCACCAGCGGGAACTCGCCGGGCACCGGGCCCAGGCGCGCGACGCCGGCCTCGTCGAGGCCGTCGAGCGCGCCGGCCTCGACCCAGGCCGCGTCCGGGACCAGCGCGCGCATCTCTGGCACGATGTCGTCGCGCGGCGACTGGCCGATGGTGACCGCGGCGATGGTCTTGGTCATTTCAGCAGGTGCCGCATCGATCCGTACAGCGTCACGAGCCGCTCGAGCTCGTCCTCGTGGTAGAAGCGCAGGGTGCCGGCCGAGAACTCCTTGGCGACCTCCACGACGAACCGGGCGGCCATCGCCAAGTCGTGCTCGTCGGTGACGCCCGTCGCGGCGCCGCCGACGACGACCGGCGAGAGGAGCGCAACGCCGACGACCGGCGCGCCGGTCAGCGTGGCCGGCTGCATGATGCTGTTGATGTGGTGTACCCCGTTCTCCGGCGGCGTGATGTCCTGCGTGAAGAGCGGCACGACGATCGGCGCGCGGCCCGTGACGCGCTCGCAGATGTCGAGCATCGCCTCGGTCGGCCGGAGGATGTATCCGTCCTTGACGGCGCCGGTGATGGCGAAGCCGCGCGCCTTCACGATGCGGTTGGCGCGCGTCGAGTCGAGCGAGAGGATCGCGGCCATTTCCGCGTCCACTTCGGCGCGCGCCAGCTCGAGCCGGTCCACCGGGACGTTGACGAAGGGCGCCGGCTCGTGCGGGATGATGGGCGAGGCAGGCGAGATGTGCGTGCGGACCAGGACGTCGCCGCACAGCCAATCGCCCGCGGCGCGCATCCGCGCGAGCGCCGCGGCGACGCCGAGCGCCACGATGGCGCCGTCGGCGTCCGACACGAGGCCGAGCCGCGCGGGCCGCACGCCGATGCCGCCCAGCCGGCCGATGACGCCGAGCGTGGGCGCCTCACCGCCCGCGCGACGGCCCTCCGTGCCGGCGACCGTCACCCGGACCAGGTCGGTGTGACGTTCGCCCGACCCGATCCGCCGGACGTCCACGTCCGCGCCGTGGCCACGCAGCCACGCCGCCACCGTGTCGCCGCTCGCGTTCGGAGTGTTCAGGAGATCGACGACGTCAGCGATGTGTTTGAGCATGGCAGTGACCTGACGCCGGGAGCCGGGACTCGGGACTGGGGACTCGGGACTGGGGGCTCAGTCCGCCGCAGCGTGATCCCGAAAAAAGATCCTCCGTGCCCTTCGCGTTCTTCGTGGTGAACCGTCTCCGTCCCTCCGCCTGACTACCTGCGCCCCATGTGACGTGAGGCAGCCCGCGCCAGCACCCTCAACCGTTCTCCAAACGGAAGCCTCCAGAGGTTCGTGGACACCACGCCCCGCGCGAAGAACGTCTTGCGCGAGTAGTCGATGGCGACCTCCACCATCACGACCTCGCCCCGCCGCGCGTAATCGAACGCCGCGCGCGTGACCCGGTCCAGCTCCGCGTCGCTCGCCATCCGCAGGTAGGCTGCGCCCGTCGCCGCGGCCAGGTGTTCCACGCTGTACGGCGGCAGCACGCTGCAGGTGTCGCGGTTGAACGTTGTCCGCTGGAACTGCGCGATCTGCGCCAGCTCGCCGTCGCGGAGCACGCAGACGACCGGCGCCGCGCCGTAGTGCGCCGCGGTCATCGTCTCGAGGCCGGTCATGAGGAACGCGCCGTCGCCGGCGAGCGCCACGACGTCGCGCTCCGGGTTGGCCAGCGCGGCGCCGACCGCGGCCGGCACCGAGTAGCCCATGCAGGAGAAGTCCACTGGCGCGAGGAACCGTCCAGACTCGTCGAGCCGGAGGTGTTCCATCGCGAGGAAGGTGCCGTTGCCGCTGTCGGCCGTGTAGATCGCGCGCGGCGCGTAGCGCGCGAGCGCGGCGAACAACGCCGCCGGCGTCACGCGATTCTGGCTCGTGTCGGCGGCCCACTGCTCCCGCAGGTCGCGGTGGCCGCTGGCGACGTGCTCCAGCCACGGGGCGGGGCGCCGCTCGGGCGGGAGGCGCGCGAGCAGCGCCTCCACGAACGCTGCGGCGTCGGCGTTGACGGCCACCTTCGCGGGGAAGTTGCGGTTCAGGGCGGCGGGGTCGATGTCCGCGTGGACGAGCGCGGCCGGCGGCGTGAAACCGTAGCTCGCCGTGCCCACCTCGCTGAAGCGGCAGCCGATGGCCAGCATGGCGTCGCAGCCGGACTCGATCTCCCGCACGAAGCGCGGCGTCGACGCACCGAGGCCGCACCAGAGCCAGCGCGGGTGCGTCTCGGGAAACACGCCCTTGCCCTGGATGGTCGTCGCGACCGGCGCGCCCAGCCGATCGGCCAGATCGACGAGCAGCGGCGCAGCGCGGCGCGCGCCGTTGCCGACATAGAGCAGCGGCTGTTTCGCGTCCTGGAGGAGCAGCGCGGCGGCGTCCACGTCGGCGGGCGAGGCGACGGGCGTCTCGTCCGGCGGCGGGTCGTACGCGAGCCGCTCCACCTCCTGCGTGAGCATGTAGAGCTCGGCGGGCACCTCGACCGCCACCGGGCCCGGCGCGCCGTGCCGCGCCAGATCGAACGCGCGGCGGACGGCCGGGTAGACCTCGCCGGCCGTGCGCGGCCGCAGCACGGCCTTGGTGACGGGCGCGAGCAAGGCGGCCTGGTCGATGTCGTGGAGCTGGAACGCCCGGCCGGTGTCGCGCCGGATGCCGCACGCGAGCACCACGAGCGGCACCTGGTCGACGAGCGCCTCGGCGACGCCCGACAGGCAGTGCGTCACGCCGGCGCCGGGCACCACGTTGACGACGCCGATCGTATCGGACGAGCGCGAGACGCCGTCGGCCATGAACGACGCGCCCTGCTCGTCGGTGACCAGGACGGGCAGGACGGCCGACTCCTCGAGCGCGTCGTACAGCTCGATGTTGTGCGTGCCGGGAATGCCGAACGTGAACCGCGCGCCCGCGTCCTCGAGCGCCGCGACGACGATGTGGGAGCCTCGGATCTTCATGGTGACGCCAGCCGTCGGGACCGGATCATACCGCGTACCGCCGGTAGTCGCGTGAGGAGGCCACGATTTCACGGGTGGAGGCTGGCCTTCGGCCAGCCTCCTGAGGAGGCCACGGATTCACCACGGAGGGCACGGAGAGGATCGTCGCTTGGGCTACTGGTCCAGCCGTAGCGCCTCGACGGGGTTGATCCGCGTGG
>JAHECP010000122.1 GCA_024641665.1 Acidobacteriota bacterium | reverse complement strand
ACCCGCGCGACCTGCCGCCGCTCGGTCTCGGGGTCGATGCGGAGGATCTCGATGGCCGCGGGCTCGCCCGCCGAGAACCGGTTGACCCCGACGACGACCGTCTCGCCGCGGTCGATGGCCTGCTGCGCCCGGTAGGCCGACTCCTGGATCTCCCGCTGGATGAGCCCCGTCTCGATGGCCTTCAGCGTGCCGCCGGCGGCCTCGATCCGGTCGAGGAGCTCGCGGGCGCCGGCCTCGATCTCGTCCGTCCGGCGCTCGACGGCCCAGGCGCCGGCCACCGGGTCGACCGTGTTCGCCACGCCGATCTCGTGGGCGACGATCTGCTGGGTGCGGAGCGCGAGGCGGGCCGACTCCTCGGTGGGGAGGGCCAGCGCCTCGTCGCGCCCGTTGCAGTGCAGCGACTGCGTGCCGCCGAGCACGGCCGCCAGCGCCTGCAGTGCCACCCGGACGACGTTGTTGTCGGGCTGCCGGGCGGTGAGCGTGCTGCCGGCCGTCTGCGTGTGGAACCGCAGCTGCTGCGCCCGCGGGTGGGTGGCGCCGAAGCGGTCGCGCATCAGCCGGGCCCACAGGCGGCGCGCCGCGCGGAACTTCGCGATCTCCTCGACAAGGTCGTTGTGCGCGTTGAAGAAGAACGACAGCCGCCGGCCGAAGCGGTTCACGTCGAGCCCGGCGTCGATCGCCGCCTGCACGTAGGCGAGGGCGTGCGCGAAGGTGAACGCCACCTCCTGCACCGCCGTCGCGCCCGCCTCGCGGATGTGGTACCCGCTGATCGAGATCGGGTGCCAGTCCGGGATCTCGCGCTCGCAGTACGCGATGACGTCGGTCACGATCCGCATCGAGGCGCGCGGCGGGTAGATGAACGTGCCGCGCGCCACGTACTCCTTCAGGATGTCGTTCTGCACCGTGCCCGCGAGCGCGCGGGGCGCGACGCCCTGCCGCCTGCCGACCGCGACGTAGAGCGCCAGCAGGATGATGGCGGTCGCGTTGATCGTCATCGACGTCGACACCCGATCGAGCGGAATGCCGTCGAACAGCTCCGCCATGTCCTCGATCGAGTCGATGGCCACGCCGACCCGGCCCACTTCGCCCGCCGCGAGCGGCGCGTCGGAGTCGTAGCCGATCTGGGTGGGGAGGTCGAACGCCACGCTGAGGCCGCTCACGCCCTGCGCGAGCAGGTAGCGGTAGCGCTGGTTCGATTCGGCCGCCGACCCGAACCCGGCGTACTGCCGCATGGTCCAGAGGCGGCCGCGGTACATCGTCGGCTGGATGCCCCGGGTGTACGGAAACCCGCCCGGGTAGCCCAGGTCGCGGGCCTCGGTCCAGCCCGGGAGGTCGTCCGGCGTGAACACAGGCTTCGGCATCGGGAGTGCGGGGCGCCACGGGCGCCGTCCGCCGGTCGCATTCTAAACCATCGGCCCGAGGGTCCATGCGGCCGCGCGACGCCGCGCCAAATTGACACTGACCGATCCCGAGTCTACAATGAATTCGAGTCCTGCATTTCGCCCTCCCTATGGACACCATGAACCCCCTGATCCCAGCGAAGCGACCACTTCAGGCCGATACGGATCGGGCGGCGGCGCGCGCCGGGGCCCGCGGACCGGCGGCGCGGAGGAGGCACCATGGATGACATCGTGAATCGCCTGGCGAGCGAGCTGGCCGAGACGATTGCGGCCGCGGTAGCCGAGGATCCACGAGTCGAAGCCTGCCGCGAGAAGGCGCGTGCGGCCGGCTATGAGATGCGGGTGTCGCTCGAGGCGGTCGTCGGGTTTGCGAGCCGGACGGCGCCCGGCACGCTGGCCAAGCCCAAGGTCCCCCGCATGCGTCCGGCGCGGGTGCCCGAGATGAACGCGAACGACCGCCGGTTCCTGCGGTCGCTGCGGATTGCCGCCGACGAGCCCACCGGAAAGCAGGTCGACTAGTTCCGGCGTCCGCCAGACCGGCGGCGCCGTCACGCCGAACGAAGCCGGCGCGGCTTCGTTCGGCGTTCGCGTGTACGGGCGCCGGCTTCAGCGGACGGGCGCCTTGATGGCCGCACGGCCCGCGTAGCGCGCCGCGGCGCCCAGCGCCTCCTCGATACGCAGGAGCTGGTTGTACTTCGCCACGCGGTCGGTCCGGCTGGCCGAGCCCGTCTTGATCTGGCCGGCGCTCGTGCCGACCGCGAGGTCGGCGATCGTCGTGTCCTCGGTTTCGCCGGAGCGGTGGGAGATGACCGTCGCCCAGCCGGCGCCCTGCGCCATCGCGACCGCGTCGAGCGTCTCGGTGACGGTCCCGATCTGGTTGAGCTTCACGAGCAGGGCGTTGCTGACGTGCTCGTCGATGCCGCGCTTGATGATCACGGGATTGGTCACGAAGATGTCGTCGCCCACGAGCTGGACCCGGTCGCCGAGGCGCGCGGTGAGCGCCTTCCAGCCTGCCCAGTCGCCCTCCGCCAGCCCGTCCTCGATCGAGATGATCGGGTACTGCCGCACCCAGTCCTCGTAGAGCGCGATCAGCTCGTCGGCGGTGCGGGCCCGGCCGTCGGACTTCGCGAACACATAGCGTCCGCCGCCCGCGTCGGTCCAGAGCTCGCTCGCGGCGACGTCGATGGCCAGGTGCACGTCCTGGCCCGCCCGGTAGCCCGCCGTCTGCACGGCCTCGAGCACCACCTCGACGGCCTCCTGGTTCGACGACAGGCTCGGCGCGAACCCGCCTTCGTCGCCCACGCCGGTGGTGTGCCCGCGCTGCTTCAGGATGTCGCGGAGGGCGTGGAAGATCTCCGCCCCGGCGCGCAATGCCTCGGCGAACGACGGCAGGCCCGCGGGCACCACCATGAACTCCTGGAAGTCCACGTTGGTGTCGGCGTGCGCGCCGCCGTTGAGGATGTTCATCATGGGCACGGGCAGCCGCCACTCGCGCGGGGCGCCGCCGCCGAGCGCCGCCAGGTACGCGTAGAGCGGCTGGCCGGCCTCGGCCGCCGCCGCCTTGGCCGCGGCCATCGACACGCCGAGCAGCGCATTGGCGCCGAGCCGCCCCTTGTTGGGCGTGCCGTCGAGCTCGACGAGCCGGCGGTCGAGCGCGCGCTGGTCCCCCTCGAATCCCGCGAGCGTGCGGCCGATCTCGCCGTTCACGTGTCCGACCGCCCGGGACACGCCCTTGCCCTTGAACCGCGTCTTGTCGCCGTCCCGAAGCTCGAGCGCCTCGCGCTGGCCCGTCGAGGCTCCCGAGGGCACCGCGGCCCGTCCCCGCGCCCCGCTCGCCAGCGTCACGTCCACCTCGACCGTCGGGTTGCCCCGTGAGTCGAGAATCTGCCGTCCCTGGATGCGTTCGATCTGCACTGCCGCCTCCTGACTGCTCCCCCTAGCGTGGGGCTCCGCCCCACACCCCGGCTCGGTCGCTTGCGGGGCCCCCATGCCCCGCGCCGCTCCCTCGCGGGCCGCGCCGTGCGCGGCCTAGCCGTGCTGGCGAGCATGTGACTGTGTCCAACACATCTTGGGGCGCAAGCACGGGTAGGGTCGCGATGCCGCCCGGCAGGACCGTCACCCGTCGTGCCTCACGAGCCCGTGCCCCGCCGGTCCGCCTCGGCCTCGAGCCGAAGGGCCTCCTCGTCGATCGGCTCCGTGTAGGCCGCGTCGTCCCGGGTGACCACGACGATGCCGCGGTCGGTGACCGTGTGCCGGCGCCGGTCCTCGTCGGGGTGGAAGCCGATGCGGGCGCCGCGCGGCACGAACACGTCGCGGTCGACGATCGCGCACCGGATCCGCGCGTGGCGGCCGACGCGCACGCCCGGCAGCAGGATGCTCTGCTCGATGTGACAGAAGCTGTGTACCCGCACGTTGGGGCAGAGCACGCTGCCGAGGATCCGGCTGCCCGAAATGATGCAGCCGCTCGAGATCGTGGAGTCGATTGCCTCGCCGCGGCGCCAGTCGTCCGCGAAGACGAACTTCGCGGGCGGCGCCTGCGGCTGGGCGGTCCGGATCGGCCAGTCCGGATCGTACAGGTTGAACTCGGGGTTCACCTGGCACAGGTCCATGTTGGCCTCGTAGTACGCGTCGAGCGTGCCGATGTCGCGCCAGTACTTGGCCGCCTTCTTGTTCTCGTCGTAGAAGCGGTAGGCCACGACCGGCGCCTGCGCGATCAGGGCCGGCAGGATGTCGTGGCCGAAGTCGTGGTGCGACGCGGAGGCCGCGTCGGCCTCGAGCGCCTGGGTGAGCACGTCCATCCGGAAGACGTAGATGCCCATCGACGCGAGCACCGGCGCGTGGCCCGGCCCGACCGTGTCGGGCGCCGGCTTTTCGAGGAAGCCGACGACCCGGTCGTCGTCGTCCGCCTGCACCACCCCGAACCGGGCCGTGTCCTCGCGGCGCACCTCGATCGTCGCGATCGTCGCCGCGGCGCCGCGCTCCTTGTGGACGCGCAGCATCTTGCCGTAGTCCATCTTGTAGACGTGGTCGCCCGACAGCACGATCAGGTGGGTGGGCGCCTCGCGCACGATGGAGTAGAGGTTCTGGTACACGGCATCGGCCGTGCCCTCGTACCAGCGCTGGCCCGTGCGCATCTGGGGCGGCAGGATCTCGATGAACTCGCCCAGTGCCTCCGAGATGACGTTCCAGCCCATCCGGATGTGCCGGTTGAGCGACAGCGACTTGTACTGCGTGGCGATGAAGATGCGCCGCAGGCCGGAGTTGATGCAGTTGCTGAGCGTGAAGTCGATGATGCGGTACGGCCCGCCGAAGTACACCGCCGGTTTGGCCCGCTCCCGGGTGAGCGGATAGAGACGTTCGCCGGCGCCGCCGGCGAGCACGATGACGATCGCGTCGTCGAGCATGGTCGGCCCTTCGAGACGGGCGGTGCGGCGGCCTGGCCCCTGGCGCCTCCCGGCCGCGGAGGCACGAAACCGGATGATACCACGCGAGGCGCGGCCGGCTGAAACCGACAAAATCTCGTAGATTCAACGGTTTGACTTGCCCCGCCGGCTCGCCTATCATTAGAAGACTGGGGGGGTCGGCTTCATACAGTATCGGGAGAACTTCATGGGAGCGAGGGGAAGGGATCTGGGCTGGCGGCTGGCGGCCGTCCTGGCGGTCGCGCTGGCGGTGTCGCCCGTCGTGGCGGCGCAGAAGAACGACAAGAAGCAGGAACCGAAGCGCACCAAGGAGCAGACACAGCAGCTCCAGGCGATCTACCAGCTGGTCGACAAGGTGATGGACGGCGCGCCGGCGCCCGCTCCGTTCGGCATCGGCTGGCGCAACGACTTCCTGAAGGCGCAGAACGGCCTCATCTACGTGCCGTTCACGCTGTCGATCGATCCGGCCAAGCTGTCCACGCGCGACGTCGTGCTCTACCTGCGCGTCGCCGCGCGTCCGGCCGCCGCCGAGGCGACCGCGACGGACACCAAGACGGACAAGAACAAGGGCGCCGCTGTCTATCCCTACGAGGACGCCTGGTTCTCGACGCTCACCTCGCCCGGGCCGAACCTGCCGCTCGAGATCAGCCGCGCGTTCGCCGTCAAGGCCGGCGAGTACGACGTGTACGTCGGCATCCGCGAGCGCACGAAGAACAAGAAGGCGACGCCGGTCGAGGCCGTGCTGAAGGAGCCGCTGACGGTGCCCGACTACTGGAACGGCGAGCTGGCGACGAGCAGCGTGATCGTTGCCGACGGCGTGAAGCACCTGGCCGCACCGCTGTCCGCGGAGGAACAGGCCGAGCAGCCCTACACGATCGGGGAGATGCAGATCACGCCCGCGTTCGACAACACCTTCAAGAAGAACGAGGAGCTGTCGATCCTCTTCCTCGTGTACAATCCGGCGCTCAAGGACAACAAGCCGGACGTGGCCGTCGAGTACAAGTTCAACCAGAAGACCGCCGACGGCGAGAAGTACTTCAACAAGACGGCCCCCACGCTGCTGAACGCCTCGACGCTCCCGCCGGATTTCGACCTGGGCGCGGGCCATCAGCTGGTGGCGGGCCAGTCGGTGCCGCTGGCGTCGTTCCCGCCCGGCGACTACCGGCTGCAGATCGAGGTGCAGGACAAGCTGGCCCAGAAGACGATCACGCACGACGTCTTCTTCACCGTGGCCGGCTCGTAATGGATCGTTGGCGCGTCAACCTCCCGCTCCCGGAGGGCCGATGAGACACCCATCCCGAACGCTCGCGACCGCGCTGGTGCTCAGCCTGGCGGGCGTCGTGCGCCTGGGGGCCCAGCCGGCGCCCGTCCCGGAGCCCGTGCGCCAGGCGAGCCTGGCGTCCGGGGTCATCCAGGGGACGGTCAGCGACGGCGCGGGCCGGGCGCTGCCCGGTGCGCTCGTCACCGCGCTCGGCGCCGCCAGCGCGGTCGTCACGACCGACGTCAACGGCAAGTTCGCCCTGCGGGGGCTGCCCCCGGGCCACTACCTGCTCCGCGCTCATCTGGGCGGCTTCTTCGCCTCCGAGCGCGAGATGGTCGAGCTCCGGCCCAACAGCCGGCTCGTCAAGACGATTCAGCTCCGCCCGGTGGCCGTCGATCCGACCGAGGTCATGTCGCTGCCGACGGTGATGACCGCCGGCTTTGGCGGAGACCCCTTCCAGCCGGCACCGGCCGAGACGAGCGACGGGGCGGCGGGCGGCGATGATCATCCGCACACGCCCATGGCGTGGCAGCTGCGGCACATCAAGCGCAGCGTGCTGCGCGACGCCAACGGCCTGCCGCTCGAGTTCGGCGCGGCGGACGACACGCTGCAGCCGGGCGACGCGACGCCGGGCACCTGGCTCGGCTGGGCGTTCGCCTCGTCGGCGCGGCTGGCCAGCGCCGTGTTCTCGGAGTTCCCCTTCACGGGCGAGCTGAACCTGCTGACGACGAGCACGTTCGACCGGCCGCAGGACCTCTTCTCCGCCAATCGCCTGCCGCGCGGCGTCGCGTTCCTGTCGCTCGGCGCGCCCGCCGGCCAGGGCGACTGGTCGATGAAGGCCGCGCTCACCGGCGGTGACGTGTCGTCCTGGATCCTGGCCGGCGCGTACTCGGTGCACGGGCCGCGGACCCACGCCTACGACATCGGCATGTCCTACGGCACGCAGGCCTACAAGGGCGGCAGCAACGCCGCGCTGGCCGCGCTCGCCGACGGCAACCGCAACGTCGGCGCCGTGTACGCGTTCGACGACTGGAAGGTGTCCCGCCACGTCGAGCTCGACTACGGGGCGCGGTGGGCCCGCTACGGCTATGTCGACCGGCCGAACATGCTCAGCCCGCGCGTCGCGGTGAGCGTCTCGCCCTTCGACCGCACGTTCGTCCGCGCGTCGGTGTCCCAGCGCATGCTCGCGCCCGGCGCCGAGGAGTTCCTGCCGCCGGCCATCGGCGTCTGGCTGCCGCCCGAGCGCACGTTCACGGCGATCGGCTCCGACGGGTTCCGCGCCGAGCGCGTGCGGTCGTTCGAGGTGGCGCTCGAGCGTCAGCTCGACGACGCGTTCGTCCTCGCCGTCCGTCGCTTCTACCAGCGGTCCGACGACCAGATGGTGACGCTCTTCGGGATCGGGCCCGCGCTCGGCGCCGGCGCCGACCTCGGGCACTACTACGTCGGGTCGGCCGGCGGGGTCGACACCGACGGGTGGGGCGTCAGGCTGAGCAGCCCGTCGACACACCGGTTGAGGGGCTCGATCGACTACAGCCTGACCCGCGCGCGCTGGACGCCCTCGTCCGACGCCGACCTCATCGAGGCGCTGGTGCCCTCGGCCGTGCGGCTCGCGTCGGAGGACTTCCAGGACCTCACGACCTCGGTCGAGGCCGCCATTCCCGAGACGGCCACGCGGGTCTTCGTCGTCTACAAGCTGAACACGGCCTATGCCCGCACCGAGACCGGCACGCCCGGGCTCGACGGCCGCTTCGACGTGCAGGTCAACCAGACGCTGCCCTTCCGCCTGGTCAGCGCCGAATGGGAGGTGCTCGTCGGCGTTCGCAACCTGTTCCGCGAGACGGGCGATCCGGGGTCGGCGTACGACGAGCTGCTGGTCGTGCGGCCACCCAAGCGCATCATCGGCGGCGTGCTGGTGCGCTTCTAGGCGGCGGTCGCTCGCCGGTCGGCGTGCATTCGAGGGGGTGCAGCGCTCGCTGCACCCCTTTGTGTTTGTGGGATCGAGCCGATTTCACAACTGTGTGTGAATACGGAATTTAGCGTGTGCGGGTACGCCACGATCCCGGCAGATTCAAGGGATTGAAGTGGAACTACGGACGGTTGGACATTTTCGTGGCGTTCACCGCTGAATCGCGTTTAACGTCTTGGAATAGCGTCGGTTAGCCCGAACAGGCGGGACCGGGTCGTGGAATGTCATTTGCTTCGACTCCAGCGTTTGGACCTTCACGTGTGCCCAATTCAGGTCACCTGGGGTCTGTCCGCGCCGGACGCATGACGGCTGGAGCCAGGTTCTCGTGGGTGCGGGTGGCGTGGCCGGTGGGCGTCGCCGCGATCCTGCTGTGCCTGGCCGCCGCCAACGTGGCGCGCCGGGCCTGGACCGAGGTCGAGGACGGCGTGCTCTGGGCGGGCCGTCCCGAGGGCGTCATGGCCGTGGAGGTGGCGCCCGGATCGCCGGCGGCGCTGGCGGGCGTGCAGGCGGGTGACATTCTCGAGCTGCTGGACGGCCGTCCGGTCGATCGGCCGCGCGACGTGATCGAGGCGCTGCACCGGGGGCACACGGGCGAGGCGCTGACCTACACGCTGGTGCGGCCCTCGGCGCAGCTGGCGCTCACGCTGCACCTGGAGCCGATTCCGACCGGCGACCTGACCATCTACTACATCCTGGCGGCGGTGGGCATCTTCACGCTGCTCGTCGGCGCGTCGGTGCGGCTGCGCCGGCCCGGCGACCAGGCGACGCTGCACTTCTTCTGGCTGTCGGTCGCCTTCTTCGGCGTGCTGGCGTTCTCCTACAGCGGCCGGCTCGACACACTCGACTGGGTGTTCTACTGGGGCGACGTGGTGGCGATGCTCGCCGTGCCGCCCATGTTCCTGCATTTCGCGCTGGTCTTTCCCGACCGGCCCGACGCCTGGGCCAGCTCCGACACCGGGCGCACGCTGCTGCCGCTCATCTACCTGCCGGCGCTTCTGCTCGGCGGGGCGCGGGTGGCGGTGATTGCGCGCGGCTCGGCGGGCGCGCTGATCTCGAGTGTGCTCGCGACGGTGGATCGGCTGGAGCTGCTGATGCTCTCGCTCTACCTCGTCGCGGGCCTCGCGCTGATGGTGCGGGCGCTCGGACGGGTCCGGTCGGTGACGGCGCGCCGCCAGCTCCGGTGGATCACGTGGGGCACGCTGTGCGGCGGCCTGCCCTTCGTGCTGGGCTACGGCCTGCCGTGGGCGTTCGGTTTCAACCCGCTGCCGGGGATCGAGTACACGGCGGTGCTGCTCGGTCTGGTGCCGCTCGCCTTCGCGTCGGCGATCGTGCGCTACCGCCTGATGGACGTCGAGGTCATCATCAAGCGCGGGCTGGTCTACGCGGCGGCCGTCGCGGCGATCGCGGCGATCTACGCCGTCCTGCTGCGGCTGGCGGGCGGCGTGCTGCTCGACGCGCCGGATCAGCACAACACCGTCATCGCGATGCTCGCCACGCTGGTCGTGGTGCTGCTTGCCAACCCGGTGAAGAACGCGATCCAGACGGCGCTCGACCGCGTCTACTACCGTGACCGCTACGACTACCGGCGCGCGCTCGTGGCGTTTGCGCGCGACCTGAACAGCGATCTCGATCTCCTGCGGCTGAGCGAGCGCCTCGTCACGCGCGTGCGGGAGACGCTGCTGGTGGACCGCATGGCGCTCATGCTGGCGCCGCTCGCGTCGGGCAGCGCGGGGGACTTCAGCACGATCGCCTCGGCGGGCTTCGAGGAGACGAACCTGCCGGTGCGGCTGAACCGCGCGTCGGACCTCGGCATGCGCGTCATCGGGCGGCACCTCGTCGCGCTCGACGATCCGATCACGCTCCGGCGGGTCGCCGTCAAGGAGATCGCGGCCTGGCGCGACGCGGGGATCCACTACTTCGTGCCCTGCGTGTCGAAGGAGGGGACGATCGCCGTGATGGCGCTCGGCCGGAAGCCGCGCTTCGAGCCGCTCAGCAGCGAGGACATGGCGCTGCTCGCGGCCGTGGCCGGCCAGGTGGCCACGGCGCTCGAGAACGCCCGGCTCTACCGCGAGCTGCGCGTCAAGGCCGACGAAGTGGAGCGCATGCGCGAGTTCAGCGAGAACATCCTGGAATCGCTGACCGACGGCCTGCTCGTCGTGGACACCACGGACCGCGTCGTTCGCTGGAACCCGCGGCTCGAGGAGCTCTCCGGCATCCGGCGGGTGGACGCCGTGGGCCGCCTGATCGACCAGCTCTTCGACGGGGCGTTCGTGGAGACGCTGCGGCACGCCCGGCGCGACGCGCCGGACGGCACCACGCTCTACCGGCTGGGACTCGACGTCGGCCCGGGCGGCGCGCGGCGCCGGCTGCTGGCCAACGTCGCCACCGCGCCCCTCCGGACGCCGTCCGGCGCGACGGGCGGCACCATCGTGGTGATCGAGGACATCACGTCCCGCGTGCAGCTCGAGGAGCAGCTGCAGATCTCGGAGAAGATGGCGTCGATCGGTCTGCTCGCGGCCGGCGTCGCGCACGAGGTCAACACACCGCTCACGGGCATCTCGAGCTTCACGCAGATGCTGCTCGAGCAGGCCGACACGGACGACCCGCGCACGCGGCTGCTCGAGAAGATCGAGCGGCAGACCTTCCGCGCCGCCAAGATCGTCAACGGGCTGCTCAACCTGGCCCGGCCTCCGCGCGTGGACAGCGGGCCCGTGGATCTGCACGCGGTCATCAACGACGTGCTGTCGCTGCTCGAGCACCAGTTCCGGACGGCCAGGATCCAGGTCCGTCGCGAGCTCGCGCCCCGACCGCTCATCGTCGAGGGCATCGAGTACAAGCTCCAGCAGGTGTTCCTCAACCTCTTCCTCAACGCCCGTGACGCCATGCCCAAGGGCGGCTGGCTGTCGATTGCGTCCGCGGTGGCCGAGGACCAGGCCTCGGTCGAGATTGCCGACACCGGGTCGGGGATTCCGCCCGAGCAGCTGTCCCGGATTTACGATCCGTTCTTCACGACCAAGGCGATCGGCCAGGGTACCGGGCTGGGCCTGTCGATCACCTACGGGATCATGCAGGAGCACGGCGGGGCGATCGCCTGCGACAGCGTGGTCGGCCAGGGAACCCGGTTCCACCTGACACTGCCGCTCGCGGCCAGAGCCCGATCGAGCGAAGCGGCGAACTGATCCGCAGGCGGCGGCCGGATCCCGGGGGGCGCGTCGCCGCCGCCGGCGCGGCACCGAACCGTCCACGGGCCCGGAGACGTCGAATAGAGAGAGCCATGGCGCGTCACGGCAACATTCTGGCGATCGACGACGAAGAGATCATGCGGGAGATCCTCGACGCGCTCCTCGCGCGGGAGGGCTACGGCGTGCGTCTCGCCGCCAACGCGCAGGAGGGGCTCGAGCTCGCCCGCACGATGCCGTTCGACGCGGCGATCGTGGACGTGATGCTCCCCGGCATGGACGGCATCGCGGTGCTCGACGAGCTGAAGAAGCTCGACGAGGACCTGCCCGTCGTCATGATCACGGCGTTCGCCTCCGTCGAGAACGCCATCGCCGCGATGAAGCGCGGCGCCTTCGACTACATCACCAAGCCGTTCAAGAACGACGAGGTGCTCGTCGTCCTGAAGAACGCGATCGAGCGGCGCCGGCTGGTGGACGAGAACCGCGCCCTGCGGCAGAACCTGCAGGCCCACTCGCACCGCTTCGGCGGGATTATCGGCAAGAGCGCCCGGATGCGCGAGGTCTTCGACCTCGTCATCCAGGCGGCGCCCAGCCGGACGACCATTCTCGTCACCGGCGAGAGCGGCACCGGCAAGGAGCTCGTCGCGCGCGCCATCCACACGAATTCCGCCCGCGCCGACCGGCCGTTCATCACCGTCAATTCGGGCAGCCTGCCTCCGGACCTGCTCGAGTCGAACCTCTTCGGTCACGTGCGGGGCGCCTTCACCGGCGCCGTCTACCCGAAGAAGGGGCTCTTCGAGCTGGCCGACAAGGGGACGATCTTCTTCGACGAGATCGGCAACGTGCCGATCGAGACCCAGGCGAAGCTGCTGCGTGTGATCCAGGAACGCGAGTTCATGCGCCTGGGCGGCGTCGAGACGCTCAAGGTGGACGTCCGGATCATCGCCGCCACCAACGTGGACCTGCGGCGGATGATGGAGGAGGCGCGGTTCCGGGAGGACCTGTACTATCGGCTGCACGTGATCACGGTGCACCTGCCGGCCCTGCGCGACCGCAAGGACGACATCCCGCTGCTCGTCCAGCACTTCCTGGACAAGTACGGCCGCGAGAACAACAGGGCCGGCCTCGAGATGTCGCCGGAGGCGCTCGACCTGCTCACCGAGTACGACTGGCCGGGCAACGTGCGCGAGCTCGAGAACGTCATCGAGCGGGCCGTCGTCCTCAGCGCCGGCTCGCGCATCGACGCCGATCTGGTGCCCGACCACGTCCGCCGCACGCGCGCCTTCCAGCTGCCGCAGTTCGTGCTGCCGCCCGAGGGCATCTCGTTCAAGGACGTGATCACCGACTTCGAGAAGCGCCTCATCGAGTCCACGCTCGAAGCCGCCGGCGGGGTGCAGAAGCGGGCGGCGGAGCTGCTGCGCATCAAGCCCACCACCCTGAACGAGATGATCAAGCGGTACGACATCCGCCCGCGCCGCAAGCGCGCCGCGGCGGCCGGGGGTGAGCCGGGCGACGCCGACCCCTCGGAGCCGTCTGCGAAGGAGGCCGGGTGGACCGACGACGCCGCGGCCGGCGGCGCGCCGAACGACGAGTTCCCGCGGGTCGGCGCCGAGCGCGAAGACTAGCCGAACACGGGGGCTGACGCCGCGTTCCCCTCCGAGTGTCGGCTAGCGCTCGGGGTCCCGGGTCGCGCCGCGCAGGCGCGAGAACATCCGTTCGTACTTCCTCAGAATCACGTCCCAGCGGTAGTTGTGGCGCACGTAGCCGCGCCCGTTCCGCCCGAGGCCCCGCCGCAGCGCCTCGTCGGCCGCCAGCAGCGTGAGGCACTCGACGAACTCGTCGCGGTCCGCGTAGTACAGCCCCGCGTTGCTCCGCAGACAGTGATCCACCAGGACGTCGCTCCGCGCGTTGGCCAGCACCGGCGTGCCGACCGCGAACGACTCGAGCGCCAGCAGGGACAGGCTCTCGTAGGGCGACGGCACGACGACGACCGTGGCCGCTTCGAGCGCCTCGAGCCGCTCCTCGTCGGACAGCCGCCCGGCGAACCGGATGTAGGGCTCCTCGGGCAAGGGCATCAGCTTCACGCCCATGAGCACGAGCGAGGCGTCGCCGCCGGCCGCGACGTAGCTGCCGAAGTACTCGATCAGCTCCTCGCACCCCTTGCCCGGGTCGATGCGGCCGCCGTAGAGCACGAACGGCCCGTGCAGCCGGTAGCGCCGCCGGAACCGGGCGCCGCGCGCCGACAGGTAGTGGCGATCGTCGTCCGCCTCGTCGCCGGCCGCGCGCACGTCCTCCTCGTCGGCGGTCGCGCGGTCGCCGCCGGCCTGCATCAGGTCCACGCCGCAGCCCACCGTTTCCTCGGCAATGGCCCGGATCGAGAAGCGCGTCGTCAGGAACTTGCGCTCCACGTCGGTGTTGTAGGCGATGGCGGCGGGCAGGCTGAAGGCCTCCTTGTAGATCTCCAGGTGGATGGCCGGCTCGTCGTGCGCCGTCGGCACGAGCAGGCTCCGGCCGGGGTCGATCTGCAGCCCGAGCACCGTCGGCGCGTAGAGATACGTGAAGAAGATCAGCACGTCGTAGGCCGCGTGCTGGCGCTCGAGGTGGTCGAGGAGCGCCGGGCACCACGGGCCCTGCTGCGCGAGCCACTCCATCTCGTCCTGCCGCGTGTGCGGGTGGGAGAAGATCCAGTCGGAGTACCGGTTGAACGACTCGATGTCGCGCGTGCGCACGTTGGCGAAGCGCCGCACGGTGACGCCGCGCACCCGGTCCGGCCCCTCGGCGTACTCGTTCTTCCAGGTGATGTAGTCGCGCGCGCAGGTGGTGAGCACCTCGACCTGATGACGCTCCGCCAGCCGCTCGGCGATGAGGCGGCAGTGGTACTCGGATCCGCCGAGGATCTCCGTGCCGTACCGCTGGACGACGATGCCGATCTTCACGAGTGCATCCCTTCAGAGGCCGGGGGCCGGGGATCGGAGGCCGGGGCGTCCGAGCGCCGGCCGGGACCCCGATGCCCGGGGGCGGCGTGATCCCCGAAGACCCGACTCCGTCCTCTTCGTGTCCTTCGTGGTGAAGACCTTCGTGGTGAAGGTCTCCGCGTTCTCCTCACGCGAATCGCGCGGCGAGGTCGCTGACGTGCCGCGCGATGCGATCGTCCCCAAAGTCCGCCAGGCGGCGGCGCTGGCCGGCGAGGACCCCGTCACGGAGGGTCTCATCGTACACCAGCCGTCCGAGCAGCTCCGCGGCGAACTCCAGGTCCTTCGGCGAGAACAGCACGCCGGCGCCGCCGAGCGTCTCCGGCACCGCGCCGGCCGCGTAGGCCATCACCGGCACGTCCGCCGCCATGGCCTCGAGGAGCGGCACGCAGAAGCCTTCGTGCTCGCTCAGCGAGACGTACGCGTCGGCGCACCGGTAGTAGGCCGCCAGATCCTCGTCGGGCACCGGCCCGGTGAACAGGAACCGCTCGGGCCGCATCTGGTACCGCGCCACCAGCGCCCGAATCGTCCGGTAGTACCGCGGGACGACGTCGTGCCGCCCGACGAAGATGAAGCGGTAGTGCTCGTCCACGTAGCGCTTGTAGTGCTCGGCCAGCTTGATGTGGTCCTCGATCCGCTTGTTGGGCGCGATCCGGCCCACGTAGAGGATGTTCCGGAACTCGTCGGAGAGCACCTCCTCGAGCGCCGGCCGCGCCGGGGCCGCCGTGATGCGCGCCGTGTTCACCGCGATGGGCATCACGCCCGTCGGCGCGAAGCCCAGCGCCTCGAGTTCAAGCCGGTTGAACTCCGAGTCGCCGAGCGCCAGGTCCACGCGGCCCGCGAGCGTCGCCAGCTCGCGCCGCCCGAGCGCCGCGAGGCGGAAGAGCTGCGGGTCGTACGCCGCGAAGAAGTGCGCCGGCGTGATGTTGTGATACTGCAGCACGCGGGCGCCGCCGAGCGCCGCGAACGGCTCGGTCATCGGCGACGGCAGCGCGAAGTGGAACACCGTCACGTCGCCGGCCGCCGCCGCCGCGTCGCCGAACGGCCGGATCTCCTCCCGCAGGTCGTCGTCGATCGTGAGCGCGAAGATCTCGGACTGGTGCCCCTGGGCGCGCAGCAGGTCCCGTACGCGGCGCGCGCTGTCGCCGATGGCATCGCCCCGGTGCGCGGCGGGAACCCACTGGTTGACGATCATGGCGGGGGGAGCGCGAGGAAGGCGGACGGCCGGTGGCGCTTCAGCGCCTTCAGACGCTCGGCGTCGCGCACCTGCTGCCAGAAGTCCCACGCGACCGGCGGCATCGGCTTGCGCGGCGACCGGCGCACCTGGTCGACGAACCCGAGCAGCGTGCCGGCGAAGTCCTGGCGCTCGAGCCGCGCCAGCGCGGCGTCCTGCGACGCCACCACGCGGTCGTAGAGCGCCTCGTCGTCGAGGACCGCGTGCACGAGGGCGGCCACCTCGCGCGGGTCCTGCGTCTCGTACAGCACGCCGGCGCCGTCCATGGTGGCCGGCACCGCGGTGGCCGCGTAGGCCAGGACCGGCAGCCCCTTGTAGAAGGCCTCGACGAGCGGTACGCAGAAGCCCTCGTGCTCGCTCGCGCAGAGGAAGAGGTCCGAGACGTCGTAGTACGCCGTCAGCTCCTCGTTCGAGACGTGGCCGATCAGGTGCACGTCCGGCGTCCGGAGCGTCCCGATCAGGTGGTAGAGCTGCGCCAGGTAGCGCTCGAACCCGGCGTGCGCCCCGACGAGCAGCAGGCGCGACCGCGGGTTGAACAACGTCTTGTAGACGTGGAAGGTCCGGATGAGGAGGTCGAACCGCTTGTTCGGGATGACCCGGCCCACGAACAGGATGTTGGTCCACCCGTCATCGAACGTGCCGGCCAGCGCGCGGTCCGGCTCGACGTCGAGGTGCGAGAAATCCGGCACGACGGGCAGGACGCCCGTCGGCGCGAAGCCCAGGGCCTCCAGCTCCCGCCGGTTGTACTCCGAGTCGCCGAGGGCGAGATCGCAGCGGTCGACATACGCCGTGATCTCGCGCCGGCCGTTGAAGCACTGCCGCACGAGGTGCTTGTGCACCCCGATGAAGTACTCGGGCGGCGTGATGTTGTGGTAGACGAGCAGCATGCGCGGCGGCAGCGCGTAGGCGGACCGGGAGGCGCGCGACCCGATGGAGAAGTGGTGGATCAGGAGGTCGTGCTCGCCGACCGCCGTCAGCATCTCGCGGTAGCTGCGCGTCAGCGGCTCGACGCGCGGGTCGGCCGTCTCCACGAAGATGTCCGAGACGTAGCCCGCCGCCCGCAGCGCGCGCTGGATGCCCAGCACCTCGTTGCCGATGGCGTCGCCGTAGCCCAGGGTCGCGAGGACCTGGTCCACGCGCGGCGCGCCGGTCGACGCGGGCGATGGCGGCGTCATGACGATCGGGGCCTGGCGCGGCGGCCGCGCCGCGGATCCGTGCGCCGGTACGACGGGCTCGGCGGCTGCGGCGCCGGCTCCGGAGCCGCGGCGTCGACCACGGGGCCGGTCG
>JAHECP010000121.1 GCA_024641665.1 Acidobacteriota bacterium | reverse complement strand
CCGGCGCGGGGACGTGGAGGGCGCCGAGCGCGACCTCGCGCTCGCCGCCGACAACCCCGACGCGCCCGCGTGGGTGCACTACGCCCTGGGCCTGTCCCGGTTCGCGCTCGGGCGGTTCGACGGGGCGTCCGCGTCGTTCGAACGCGTCCGCGCCGCCGACCCGACCTTCCAGCCGGTCTATTTCGATCTGGTGGACAGCTTCCTGCAGCTCGACCGGCCGAAGCAGGCCGAGGCCGTGCTGGACGCCGCCCGCGAGCGGTGGCCCGCCGACACGGACGTCCTGAACGCGCTCGGTATCGTGCAGTATCACCAGGACGACCTGGACGGCGCGATTCGCACGTTCCAGAAGGCCGTCGACGCCGACGCCGCCGATGGTCTGGCGTATTTCAATCTCGGGAAGGTCTACCAGCTGCGCTACGAGCGGACGCTGCGGACGGGCGGCACGGGCCGGGTGCCGGCCAGCGAAACCTACCGGCAGCGCGCCCGCGAGTACTTCCAGCGCTACCTCGTCATCGGCGGCCCGTTCGTGACTCAGGCTCGCGCCGCCCTGAACAACCTCGACTGGGTGAAAGTGCCGGAAGACTAGGCCCGTTATACGCAGGCCGCGCACGGCGCGGCCTGCGTCCCTCGAGCCGGGGTCCGGGGCGGAGCCCCGGGAAGGATTAGTGGCCGGAGAACCGGTCGAAGATGTCCACCAGCTCGCTGAGGCTCTTCGTGCGCTCGACGTCGCCCTGCTCGATGTCCTTGGGCACGCAGCTCGAGACGTGATATTTGAAAACCGCGAGGCTGACCCGGTTGAGGGCCGACTCGGCGGCGGCCAGCTGCTGCAGGATTTCCACGCAGAGGCGGGGTTCCTGGATCATGCGGCGGATGCCGCCGATCTGCCCTTCGATACGGTTGAGGCGGGCGACGAGGTTCTGCTGGTTCGCGGCATCGAGCGGCATGTGGCTCCCCTTCCGACGCTGGAGTCGTATCCCTGGGGGCGACGACGCCCCGGTTGGATCTCGCGAGCGCTCCCTACACTACCCGAGCCGCCGCCTGAGGCAAAGAAAAAGCCCGCGGTTTCCGCCGCAGGCTTTTGCCCGAACAGGCCCGATCGAACCGGCGGGGTGTCAGGCCGAGAATCTGTCGAAGATATCGATGAGCTCGGCCAGACTCTTGTTCGCTTCGCCGTTGCCCGCCGTGACGCTCTCCGGCACGCAGTGTTCGACGTGGTACTTGAAGACGGCGAGGCTCACCCGGTTCAACGCGGCCTCGGCGGCCGCGAGCTGTTGCAGTATCTCGATGCAGAGCCGCGGCTCCTGGATCATCCGGCGGATCCCGCGAATCTGGCCTTCGACTCGGTTCAAACGACCCACGAGGGCTTGCTGACTCGACTCCGAAAGGGGCATTTCACCACCTCGGCGTGGCTCCGGCTGGGCTGGCGCGACTACGGCTCCCCGTGCGGATACAGTCACCTGAATCGACTCCCCCCAGCCTGGGCCACTAGCGGCTGCTGGCTAGTATTGAAATACGCTGTGGCCGGACACCCCGTTTACCCTATCTGCGCACCGGTTCCGCACGCATTTCACCGGAGAGCAGGGTTTCGCGGGGGCTGTCGCCACTGTTTTCCTTAGACACCGGGGGGTTCCGGATTCTTCCTTCGATCGGAGGCCGGCTGGCCCGCCGTAGCCTTCGCGAAGGCGGGGTCCGCCGAGCCCGCCGTAGCCTTGGCGAAGGCGAGGAGGCCAGAGGCCGGGGACTGGAGGCCGGCCTGCCCCGCCGGCATCTCAGTCCCCAGCCCCCAGCCCCCAGTCCCCGGCCTCCGGCCCCTGGCCGTCAGAAGTTGATCTTCACGGCGAGCTGCGCCTGCAGGGGCGCCCCAGCCTGCTGGTACTGGCCGTAGGTCGGCAGCGGGCTCGAGGGGTAGGCCCCGGTGCCGAAAACGTTGTTGATGTCGGTGTAGTTGACCCGGTTGAACAGGTTGAACACCTCGAAGATGCCGTCCACGCTGGCCCGCCCCGCCAGGGGGAACCGGCGCATCACCCGCAGGTCCACCGTGACCTGGGCGGGCAGGGTGCCGGTGTTGCGCCCCACGCTCGACGCCGGGTCCGCGGGGTTGGTGCGCGCGCGGTCGGAGGGGAACGAGCCGCCGTCACCGTCGCCGTTCAGGTCCACGCCGGCCAGGATGTTGTAGGGCCGGCCCGACGCGGCCGTCACGATGGACGACACCTGCACGTCCCCGGGGAACACGTACAAGTCGCTGAACACGAAGCGGTGCCGCTGATCTTCGAGCGACGGCCCCTTCTCCGCCATGGGATCGAAACCGACGGGCAGCCCCTTCGGGTTGTTCGGGTCGCGGCCGACCCCGTTCGTCTGCGGGATGAACGCGCTCTGGAAGTCGGTGGAGTTGTCCTCCGCCTTCGACAGCGTGTAGCTCATCAGGAACTGCAGGTTGTCGCTGAAGCGGCGCGTGACCGACAGCGTGAGCCCGCGGTACCAGGTCTCGCCGAACGCGGTGTATTGGAGGATCGACGCGGAGCTGCCCGGAATGGCCTGGCCGGTCGTCGGGTTCACCAGGTCCTCGGGGCGCCGCCCCGGACCGAGCGCGGCCACGAGCGGGTTGTAGTCGATGGTGCCGAGGTGGTTGAAGCCGCGCGCGTAGACGAAGCTCGCCGCCACCGAGAACTTGTTGGCGATCTCGCGCTCGATGCCGGTCGAGAACTGGTGCGCGAAGGGCGTCTTCAGGCCCGGGTCCATCGAGATGACCAGGCTGGGAAACTGGCCGGCCGCCGCTTCGGGCAGCTTGTGCCCGGGCGCCCGCCAGCCGCCGAGCGAGTTGGGGAACTGCGCCACCAGCGTCCGGACGTGGTCCTTGCCGTCGATGAGGTCCGTGATGCCCGCCACACCGGTGATGATGTTGTCGAAGAACAGGCCGTAGGCGACGTGCACCGACGTCTTGCCGTCACCCGCCGGGTCCCACGCCAGCGCCAGGCGCGGCGCGAAGTTGTCGTTGTCGGCCGGGAAGGTGTAGGGCGCGATCCCGGCGACGTTGTCGTAGGTGATGTTGGCCCAGAACTGGTTCTGGTAGCGCAGGCCGGCTTTGAGCGTCAGGTTCGTCTTCAGGCGCCACTCGTCCTCGGCGAAGAGCGACAGGTCCTGGTACCCGTACGGCAGGCTCGGCGTGCCGTAGCCCTGCACGTAGGCCGCCGGCAGGCCCAGCGCCAGTGCCTGGATCGCGGTGATCGGCGCGGGCAGCACGCCGGGAATCGCCGGCAGCGGCAGGAAGATGTAGCGGCCGCCGAAGTAGAGCGGCAGCGCCTGCGACTCGTGGTTGATGTAGTTGTAGTCGAACCCGAACTTGAGCTGGTGCCGGCCTTTGTACCAGCTGATGTTGTCGAGCACTTCGTAGCGGATGTTCTTGCGCGGCTGCGGCGTGAACCGCTGCCGCCCGACGCTGGCGACGCCCGAGATGTCGAGCGTGGGCCCGCCCTGGTCGTAGCCGTCGCACTCGCCGCCGCACAGCGGGTCGAGCGACAGCACCTTCTGGTCGCGGTAGGCCACCTGGAACCGCAGCTCGTTCACGAGCTTGTCGGAGAGCACGCCCGTGTACGACCCGGCGCCCATGAAGTCCTTGCTCTTCAGTTCGGCGCCGCGGCTCTTGGCCACCTGCCCGCCCCACGGCTCGATGTTCTGGTTGAGCACGTTCGACCAGTTGAAGCGGCCGGTCAGCAGGTGGTTCGGCGCCAGCTGGTGGTCGACCTTGGCGAGGAACGAGGTGTTCGAGATCCGGTACGGCACGTTGCCCGTGTCGAACGGGAAGCCCGCGCGGCGGATGACGTCGGCCGCCGTGCCGATCGGCTGCCCGAACAGCGTGAGCGGCGTCGTGTCGTCGATCGTCACGAAGTTGCTCGTGTCCACCAGCTGCCGCTCGAACGCCATGAAGTAGAACGTGCGGTCCTTCTTCAGGGGCCCGCCCAGTGTCCCGCCGAACTGGTTCTGCTGGAAGGGCGCCTTCGCGCGGTCGATGGCGTTGCCCGCCGGGTCGAACTTCTCGAAGTGCCCTTTCGCGTTCAGGCTCTTGTCGCGGAAGTAGTAGAAGAGGTTCCCGCCCACCTGGTTCGTGCCGCTCTTGGTGACGATGTTGACCACCCCGCCCGACGCCTTGCCGAACTCGGCCGAGTAGGAGTTGGTGAGCACCTGGAACTCGCGCACGGCCTCCTGGCTGAACACGGCCCGGACGCTGCCGACCGTGGCGTCGTTGTTGTCGAGGCCGTCCACGGTGATGTTGTTCGACCGTCCCCGCTGGCCCGCGAAGGAGAGCCCCGAGGTGGCGGAGGCGCCCTGCTGCGGCGTGTTGTCCACGGTGACGCCGGGCGTGATGACGGTGAACGAGATGAAGTCGCGGCCGTTGATCGGCAGGCTCGCGATCTGCTGCTGCGACACCGTCGTCGAGACCGAGGTCTGCTGGGTGTCGACGAGGGGCGCCTCGGCGAGGACGGTGACCGACTCGCTCGTGCCGGCCACCTTCATCGTGACCGGCAGCGTGACCGAGGCGCCGAGCGCGAGCTGCAGCCCCTCGCGCACCTCGGTGGCGAAGCCGGTGAGCTCGAACTTGAGGGTGTAGGTGCCGGGCGGGAGCGCCGGCAGCATGAAGCGCCCGTCGGGCCCGGTCGTGGCCGTCCGTTCGAGGTTCGTGCTGACGTTGGTGGCGGTCACGGTAACGCCCGGGAGCACGGCGCCGGACGAGTCGACGACGCGGCCGCCGAGGTCGGCGGCCGTGGCGCGGCTCTGCGCGCCCGCCGGGCCGGCGCCGGCGAGTCCGAGGATCACGAGCCATGCGCACAGCCACGCTGAGCATCGCGTCATGTCGAACCTCCCCCGACGGCCTCGCGTGGTGCCGCCGGACGTGCACGCTGGATGGGGGGCGAGGGCCCGCCCGGTAGAATGGCGACCGGCGACGCGGCGCCTCGACCATCGGACGTGCGGGCCGGGCCGAGGCGCAGGGTCGCCGGAAAGCGCCGATTGTAGCACTTGACGGGGGCGCGGCAGGGGGCGCAAGATATGAATGAACGTTCATTCAGTCAGCACCGCCATGCCCGTTGCCGCGTCCCGTCGCGCCGCTCGCCCCGCCGGCCCCGCCGACAAGCGCGAGCTCATCCTCAAGGCCGCCGTGCGCACCTTCGCCAGCCGCGGCTTCTTCGGCGCCCAGGTCGCCGACGTCGCCCGCGCCGCCGGGGTCGCCGCCGGCACCGTCTACCTCTACTTCCGCAGCAAGGACGACCTGCTCGTCTCCATCTTCGAGCGCAACATGGAGGAGGCCATCGCCGAGGGCCGCGCCGCCCTCGCCGGCGCCACCGGCGCCGCCGACCGCCTCCGCCGCATCGCGCGGGTGCATCTCGGCCGCCTCGGCCGCGACCGCGACATGACCGTGGTCTTCCAGGTCGAGCTGCGCCAGTCCACGAAATTCATGGAGCAGTTCTCGTCCAGCCTCCTGCGCGACTACCTCGGCGACATCCGGGACGTCATCGCCGAGGGCCAGGCCACCGGCGAGTTCCGCGCCGATCTCAACCCGCGGCTGGCGGCCAAGGTGTTCTTCGGCGCGCTCGACGAGATGGCCACCAACTGGATTCTGAGCCGGCGCCGCTACTCGCTCGTCGCCGACGCCGACGCCATCGTGGATCTGTTCGTGAAAGGAGTCGGGGCGTAGGGCCGGCTCCGGCAAGGGTCAGCGCCATGTCCAGCATCCGTTCCGTAGCCGTCCTCGGCGCCGGCACCATGGGCGCCCAGATCGCGGCGCACCTCGCCAACACGGGCGTGCCGTCGCTGCTGCTCGACCTCACGCCGCAGGTCGCGCGCGAGGGCTTCGAGCGCGCGCGCAAGCTGAAGCCCGACCCCTTCTTCACGCCCGACGCCGTGCGGCTCGTCACGACCGGCGGCTTCGACGAGGACCTGGCGCGCATCGGCGAGTGCGACTGGATCGTCGAGGCGATCGTCGAGCGCCTCGACGTGAAGCGCGCGTTGCTCGAGCGGGTCGAGCGCCACCGCCGGCCGGGCGCGCTCGTCAGCTCGAACACGTCGGGCATTCCCATCGCGGCCATCGCCGAGGGACGCGGCGAGGAGTTCCGCCGCCACTGGCTCGGCACGCACTTCTTCAACCCGCCGCGCTACCTGCGGCTCCTCGAGATCATCCCCACGCCCGACACCGACCCGGCCGTGGTGGCGCGCCTCGCCGCCTTCGCCGACCACCACCTCGGCAAGGGCGTCGTCGTCGCGAAGGACACGCCCAACTTCATCGCCAATCACATCGGGCTCTACGGCGTGATGCGCGTGTTCGAGGCGCTCTCCGCCGGCCCGTTCTCGATCGAGGCCATCGACCAGATCACCGGCCCGGCGCTCGGCCGGCCGAAGAGCGCGACGTTCCGGACCATGGACATCGCGGGCGTGGACGTGCTGGCGCACGTCGCGCGCAACCTGGCCGAGCGGCTGCCGTCGGCCGACGACCGGCGCGCATTCGCGCTGCCGCCCTTCGTCGAGCGGATGGTCGAGCGCGGCTGGGTCGGCGAGAAGGCCGGCCAGGGCTTCTACAAGAAGGTGAAGCAGGACGGCCGCACCGAGATCCACGCGCTCGACCCGGCCACGTTCGAGTACCGGCCGCCGCAGAAGGTGTCGCTCGCCCCGCTCGAGGCCGCGCGCGCGATCGAGGACCCCGGCGAGCGCATCCGGACGCTCGTCCTGGGCCGGCACGAGGTCGGCGCGTTTCTGCGCGCCACGCTCGGCGCCACACTCGTCTACGCCGCGCGCGTCGCGCCCGAGATCGCCCACTCGATCGACGATATCGACCGCGCGATGCGCTGGGGATTCGCCTGGGACCTGGGCCCGTTCGAGACCTGGGACGCCATCGGCGTGGAGGCGCTCCTCGAGGCGTGCGGTGTCACCGATCCGCCGCCGCTCCTCGCCGACCGCCTGGCCTCGGGCCGCACGCGCTTCCGCGGCGACGCCGGGGCCGCGCCGGCGGAGGTGCCGCCGGCCGCGCCCGACCTGCAGATTCTCCGCTCGGCGAAGGAGCTCGCACGGGTCGTGAAGACGAACGCCGGCGCGAGCCTGGTGGACCTGGGCGACGGCGTGCTCGCCGTCGAGTTCCACTCGAAGATGAACGCGCTCGGCGCCGACGCGGTGGCCATGCTCGACGCGGGCGTGAAGGAGGCGGCGGCCAACTACCAGGCGCTGGTCGTCGGCAACGACGCCCCGCACTTCTCGGCCGGCGCCAACCTGATGCTGCTGCTGCTCGAGGCGCAGGAGGGCAACTGGGACGAGATCGACCTCATGATCCGCGGCTTCCAGCAGGCCGTCGTCGGCCTTCGCTACGCCGACGTGCCGGTGGTGGTGGCGCCCGCGGGGCTCACCCTGGGCGGCGGCTGCGAGGTCACCCTGCGCGGCGACCGGGTGCAGGCGGCCGCCGAGAGCTACATCGGGCTGGTGGAAGTGGGCGTCGGCCTGATCCCGGCCGGCGGCGGGACGACGGAGATGCTGGCGCGCGCGATGGCGCCCGCGCCCAAGGGCGCCGACGCGCTGCCCTTCGTGCAGCGCGCCTTCGAGACGATCGGCTTCGGCAAGGTGTCGATGAGCGGACCCGACGCGAAGCGCCTGGGCTACCTGCGCGACCACGACGGGATCACGATGAACCGCGAGCGCCTGCTGTTCGACGCGAAGGCGCGCGCGCTCGACCGCGCGCGCGAGGGCTACCAGCGGCCCGCGCCACCCGCCGGCATCCCCGTCGGCGGCGCGACCCTGCTGGCCGCCTTGAAGCTCGGCGTGCACCTGGCGCACCGCGCCGGCCACATCACCGACCACGACAAGGTGGTCGGCACGAAGCTGGCCTGGATCCTGGCCGGCGGCTCGCTGCCGCACGCGACCGAGGTGAGCGAGGCGTACCTGCTCGACCTCGAACGCGAGGCCTTCCTGAGCCTGTGCGGCGAAGCGAAGACGCTCGAGCGGATCGGCTACACGTTGAAGACGGGCAAGACCTTACGGAACTGACGCTCACGGGAACGGCCGCGCACGGGGAACGGCCGTTTGTTCGTTCACGGGGATTCTGGTCCGTTCAGAAGGATCCTTGTCCGTTCGGGAGACTGCTTGTCCGTTCGGAGGATCCTGGTCCGTTCGGGGGCTTCGATGACGTTCGGAACGTGTCCGCTGCCGAACGGCACGGGTCGGTTGAACGGCCCGAACGGCACGCGTGAGGGCCCGTTGAACGGCACGCGTCAGCCGTTTGAACGAACCAGCGTCAGTTCCGTGAACGGACAAGCGTCAGAACCGTGAACGGACAAGCGTGAGTCCCGTGAACGGACAATGATCGATCGTGGCGTGGGTCCGCCCGTCGTCCTGATCCCCGGCATCCAGGGGCGATGGGAGTGGATGCGGCCGGCGGTGGACGCGCTGGCGGGGCGCTGCCGGGTGCTGTCGGCCTCGCTCGCCGGCGACCCGGGGAGCGGTGCCGTCGTCGACCCGGCGCTCGGGTTCGACAGCTTCGTCGTCCAGATCGACCGGATGCGCGAGGCGGCCGGCCTCGAACGTGTGGCGGTCTGCGGTATCTCGCTGGGCGGCTACGTCGGGTTGCGCTACGCGGCCGAGCGGCCCGAGCGCGTGAGCGCGCTGGTGCTCGTCTCGACGCCGGGGCCCGGCTGGCGGCCGAACACCCGGCAGATGGGCTACGTGCGGCGGCCGCGGCTGTCGGTGCCCCTGTTCGCCGTGGGCGCGCTGCGCCGGCTCGGGCCCGAGATCGTCGCGGCCTTCGACGGCTGGTGGCCGAGGCTGCGTTTCGCGGTGAGGCACCTCGCGCGCGTGCTGGCCTCGCCGGCCTCACCGGCGCGCATGAGCGAGCGGGCCCGCCTGGCGGGCACGATCGATTTCGCCGAAGCCGCCCGGCGCGTGCAGGCGCCCACGCTGGTCGTGACCGGCGAGCCGCACCTCGACCGCGTGGTGCCGGTCGACGGCACGCGCCAGTACGCAACCGCGATCGCCGGCGCCCGCGCCGTGACGCTCGAGCGCACGGGCCACATCGGTCTCGTCACGCGGCCCGAGCGCTTCGCGGAGATCGTCGGGGACTTCGTCGTGGCGGCTAACGGCTCACGACCCACGGCTCAGGGCTCCAGTCGGGATCATTCGTGAATTGCGCGGTCGGTTCGGACCGTTCGCGAAGAAAATCCTTGGAGCAGGCCGTCGGCGGCAGCCCGAAAAACGCCGCGCAGGCCAGTGACGGGGCGTGGGGATGGGGGCCCCCACGCCGCGTACAGGGACGATGGGCCGGAGCGGCGTTTTTCCGGCCTGCGGAAGCGGGTTTTCGCAGCGAATGGTCCGGGCCGACCGACAGATTCATGAACAGTCCGAGCCAAGCTCTGGACTTGGGGCTCTGGGAGAGACAGATATCCAATGATCGCCTTGTCGGGACCTGCTGGCTCGCTCGAAGCGCTGCTCGACACGCCCGTGGGCGCGCCGCGTGCCGCGATGGTCCTCGCGCACCCGCACCCGCAGTACGGCGGGACGCTGCACACGAAGGTGGTGTTCCGGGCGGCGAAGGCCCTCGCGCGTGTCGGCTATGCCGTGTTGCGGTTCAACTTCCGCGGCACCGGGGCGAGCGCCGGCGCGTTCGACGGCGGCTCGGGCGAGAAGGACGACTTCCGCGCCGCGCTCGACGCGATGGCCGAGTGGTACTCGCGCCTGCCGCTCTGGGCCGGCGGCATGTCGTTCGGCGCCTGGGTCGCGCTCGAGGTCGGCGCCGACGACCCGCGCGTGCGGGGTCTCGTCGGCATCGCGCCGCCGGTGGACAGCTACGACTTCTCGAGCCTGCGCCGCAGCACCAAGCCGAAGTTCTTCATCCAGGGCGAGGCCGACGAGATCTGTCCGTTGCCGTCGATGTGGAAGTTCTACGGCGCGCTCCCGGAACCCAAGGAGCTGGCCGTCATCGACGCCGCGAATCACCTGTTCGACGGCCATGTGCTGGAAGTTGCTGACGCGCTCGAAGACCTTCTTGGAGACTACGGACCGTGACGTATGTGGTGCAAGGTGCACGGTGCATCGTGCACAGGGGTGCGTGGTGGCGCGGAAGCTCCGATGGCGCGCAGCTTTCTTCAAGAAGGACGCGCCCCATCGTCAGGTTTGGCGCCACCGCGCACCTTGTGCACCGTGCACCCTGCACCATGCACCTAGAGGATTCACACCATGCCTGACGCAGTCATCGTCTCCGCTGTTCGAACCGCCGTCGGCCGGGCGCCGCGCGGCACGCTGCGCGCGACGCGTCCCGACGAGATGGCCGCCACCGTGATCGCCGAGGCGCTCCGCCGCGCGCCGGGGCTGGATTCGGCCGAGGTCGAGGACGTCATTTTCGGCTGCGCGATGCCCGAGGCCGAGCAGGGACTGAACGTGGCGCGCATCGCGAGCCTGCGCGCGGGCATTCCCGTCTCGGCCTCCGCGGTCACCGTCAACCGCTTCTGCTCGTCGGGGCTCCAGTCGATCGCCTTCGGGGCCGAGCGCATCATGGCCGGCTTCGCCGCGACGATCGTCGCCGGGGGCACCGAGTCGATGAGCCTCATCCCGATGGGCGGCCACACCATCGCGCCCAACCCGGCGCTCGTCGAGCGCTACCCCGACGTCTACCTGAGCACCGGCCTCGTCGCCGAGAACCACGCGCGCGAGTCGCAGATCGGGCGCGACGAGCAGGACGCCTTCGCGCTGCGGAGCCACCAGCGCGCCGTCGCCGCGATCGACGCCGGCCGCTTCCGCGACGAGATCGTCCCGCTGCCGGTGAAGCTCGTCTCGAACAACGGCAACGGCCGCCCGGAGGTCACCGAGCTGGAGTTCTCGGTGGACGAGGGACCGCGCCGCGACACCTCGCTCGAGGCGCTGGGCAAGCTGAAGCCCGCCTTCCACGTGGCGGGCACCGTGACGGCCGGCAACTCCTCGCAGATGAGCGACGGCGCCGCCGCGGTCGTCGTCTTGTCCGCGCGCCGCGCGGCGGAGCTGGAGCTCCAGCCGCTCGCGCGTTTCGTCGCGTTCGCCACGGCCGGCGTCGAGCCGGAGCGCTTCGGCGTCGGCCCCGTGCCCGCGGTCCGCAAGGCGTTGAAGCTGGCGGGCCTGAAGCTCGAGGACATCGACCTCGTCGAGCTCAACGAGGCCTTCGCCTCGCAGGTGCTGGCGGACTTGAAGGAGCTGCCGATCGACCCCGACCGCCTGAACGTGAACGGCGGCGCGATCGCCCTCGGCCACCCCCTCGGCTGCACCGGCGCCAAGCTGACGACGACGCTCCTCTACGAGATGCGCCGCCGTCAGTCGAAGTACGGCATGGTCACGATGTGCGTCGGGGGTGGCATGGGCGCCGCGGGGATTTTCGAGAGGGTGTGAGGGAAGAGGGACTGGGGACTGGGGCTGGGGACTGGGGGCTGAGGCCGCCTGGGCCCGGAAGCTATAGACGCGAGGAGACCGTGTGGCTACGAACACCGCGATCCGCAAGGGTGGTTCCTGGCTGCTCGAGGAGACGCCGGCTGGCGACGTGTTGACGCCGGCCATGCTCACCGACGAGCACCGCATGATCGGCCGGACGGCCGACGAGTTCATGACCGGCGAGGTGCTGCCCGCCACCGAGCAGCTCGAGACGAAGGACTGGGACCTGGCGCGGCGGCTCGTCCGCAAGTGCGGCGAGGTGGGGCTGCTCGCCACCGACGTGCCCGAGCGGTTCGGGGGGGTGGAGCTCGACAAGACCAGCGCCGTGGTCGTCGCCGAGGCCATCGGGCGCTCGGCCGACTTCAGCGCGACGTTCGGCGCCGAGACCGGCCTCGCCATCATGCCGCTGCTCCTCTTCGGCACCGAAGAGCAGAAGGCCCGCTACCTGCCGCGCCTGGCGGCCGGCGAGATCGTCGGCGCCTACGCCCTGAGCGAGTCCGGCTCGGGCTCGGACGCGCTCGCCGCCAAGGCGCGCGCCGTGCGCCAGCCCGACGGCAGCTTCCTCCTCAACGGCGAGAAGATGTGGATCACCAACGGCGGCTTCGCCGACGTGATCATCGTCTTTGCGAAGGTGGACGGCGAGCAGTTCACCGCGTTCATCGTCGAGCGGGGCTTCCCGGGCGTGTCGGGCGGGAAGGAGGAGCACAAGCTGGGCCTCCACGGCTCGTCCACGACGCCCATCATCCTCCAGGACGCGCGGGTGCCCGCCGAGAACCTGCTCGGCGAGATCGGCAAGGGGCACAAGGTGGCGTTCAACGTGCTCAACTACGGGCGCTTCAAGCTGGCCGCCATGTGCTGCGGCGGCGGCAAGGCGGTCATCGCCGAGGCGTGCCGCTACGCAAACGAGCGGAAGCAGTTCGGCCAGGCGATCGCGAACTTCGGCGCCATCAAGCACAAGATCGGCGAGATGGTGGCGCAGGAGTACGCCGTGGAGAGCATGCTCTACCGCACCGTGGGTCTGATTGACGCCATGGGGCAGGGCCACGCGCACGAGGGCGACGCGCTCCTCGCGCCGCTCGAGGAGTTCGCCGTCGAGTCGTCCATCCTGAAGGTGGCGGCGAGCGAGATGATCGACTTCGTGATCGACGAGAACGTGCAGATCCACGGCGGCAACGGCTTCGTGAAGGACTACCCCGCCGAGAGCCACTACCGCGACGCGCGCGTGAACCGCATCTTCGAGGGCACCAACGAGATCAACCGGCTGCTGATTCCCGGCATGCTGATCCGCCGCGCGCTCAAGGGCGCGTTGCCCCTCATCGCCGCCGCCAGGCGCCTGCAGGACGAGCTGCTCGGCCCGCCCGCGCTGGCCGTCGTCGAGGACGAGGAGGCGCACGCCGTCGCGGCGCTCAAGAAGGTGGCGCTCATGGTCGTCGGCACCGCGCTCCAGACCTACGGCGAGAAGCTGACCGACGAGCAGGAGGTGCTCTGCCTGGCGGCGGACATCCTCATCGACACCTTCGCTGCCGAGAGCGCGCTCCTGCGCGCGCGGCAGGGCGCCGGTCCGCTGGCGGCCGACGCCGCGCGCGTCGTGGTGAACGACGCCGTCGCCCGCGCCGAGCTGAACGCGCGGCAGGCGCTCGCCGCCATGGCCCAGGGCGACACGCTCCGCACGCTCATGGCGGCCCTGCGCCGGCTCGTCAAGACGACGCCGGCCAACACCGTGGCGCTCCGCCGGACGCTGGCCGGCGCGGCGCTCGCCAGAAACGGCTATCCGATCGCTGGTGCCTAGCCAGGATAGTGTTTGGACGCGGTTCACAACCCTGCGGGTGGCGCCGGACGGGCGCCCGCCGGCGCGCCCTTCGGCAGGCTCAGGGCGCCTTGAGCTTGTCGAAAGGCGCAAGGCCCCCAACCGTGGTCGCGGTGTTGGGCCAGAGCACCGGTGGGCTGTCCGGCGACAGGACCCGCGCCGGTTGTGAACCTGCTCCTGAACCAAGCACTAAGCTAGACTGAATCGACGATGCTTCGTGCTCCTGGCGGCGCTCTGGCGGTCCTCGCGCTCGGCGCGACGCTCGCGGCCTGCTCCAGTTCGAGCCCGGAGCAGACCTACGCCGAGCGGCTGCTCGCGGATCGCGCGGCCAAGGACGAGGCGTTCCGCACCACGGCGTCCTCGCCCATCCCCGAGGCCGAGCGGGCGACGTTCCAGCACCTGAGCTACTTCCCGGTGGACGAGTCCTATCGCGTGCCGGCGTCGCTGCAGGTGTCGCCCGAGGACGCCGGCCGGATCATCAAGATGCCGACCTCCACGGGCCAGGTCCGCGACATGGTGCGCGTCGGCGTCCTGGAGTTCGTGCTGAAGGGCAAGCCGCTGAAGCTGTCGGCCTTCGCCGACGCCGACGACCCGCGGCCCGCCCGGCTGTTCGTGCCCTTCACGGATCTGACGACCGGCACCGAGACGTACGCGGGCGGCCGCTACCTCGATCTCGATCGCACGGCGACGGGCTACTACGATCTCGACTTCAACCGCGCGTACCACCCGTACTGCTTCTACAACCCGACCTACGACTGCCCGTACCCCCCGCCCGAGAACCGCCTGCCGGTCCCGATTCGCGCGGGAGAGAAGGTGCCGTGACTTCAGCCGGCTTGGATCGTGCCGGCCGCGAGCGGCATCGGGGCGGCGCCCTGCGACGGCTCGCGCGGCAAACGCGCCCTCCGGCGCTCGTGCTCACGATGCGCGCGTCGGCTGGGGTTTGTCGGGAGGACAGCCAGCAATCATGTGTCGCATCCGGGCAACGTCTCGGCCCTTGTCGAAAGCGGCGCCTCCGCGCCCGGACCGCCTGCGGGTGCGTTTGCCGACTGACGCCTGCGCGCGCGAGGTCGCAACTGGGCTCCGCCCCGACGCCGCCCGCGGCCGTCGCCCTTGATGCGATCCGTCCAGCGCCCAGCGCCCAACGCCCGGGACCCGGGGGCTGCGCCCGAGCCCCCAGCCCCCAGTCCCTGGCTCGCCGAAGCCCGAAGGGCGAAGGTGGCCCCAGTCCCGACTTCCGAGTCCCGAGTCCCGGTCCATGATCCTGTCAGCCCTGATCCTCGACTTCGACGGCGTCGTCGCCGACACCGAGCCCCTCCATCTGGCCGCGTTCCAGGAGGTGCTCGCCGGGATCGGCCTGGAGCTGTCGGCCGACGACTACTACGCGAAGTACCTGGGCTACGACGATCGCAGCGTGCTGCGCGCGGTGGCGGCGGACCGCGGCCGGCCGCTGGACGAGGAGCGGGTCGAGGCGCTGTTCAAGGAGAAGGCGATGCGACTCGCGGCGCGGCTGCGAACGGCCACCGTGCTGTTCCCGGGCGTGGCCGAGGCCATCCGGCGGTTTGCCGCCGAGCTGCCCGTGGCAATTGCGTCCGGCGCGCTCCGCTCGGAGATCGAGGCCGTGCTCGCCGCCGCCGGTCTCCGTCCGTCGATCCGGGCCATCGTCGCGGCCGGCGAGACGCCGGCCGGCAAGCCGGCGCCCGATCCGTTCGCGAAGGCCGTGTCGTTGCTGGGGGTGGACGCCGCGCGGGCGGTCGCCGTCGAGGATTCCGTGTGGGGGGTCGAGTCGGCGAAGGCGGCGGGATTGACCGTCGTGGCGGTGACGACCTCCTACCCGGCGAGCGCCTTTCCCGACGTCGCGCTCGTCGTCCCGGGTCTCGCGTCGCTCACCCTCGACGCGCTGCGGGCTCTGCCCTGAAGGCCGCCCGGCCTCAGGCCTCCGGCTCCCGGCCTCCGGCCGTCCAACCCACCTTCTTCGCGAGGCGCGAGAAGAGCGTCGGGTTGCCGCGCGCGGTGGTCGCGCGCTCGAGGACGTCGAGCGCCTTGCCGGCGCTCGCAACGACGGCGACGCCGAGCTTGCGCGCGTTGCCGGCCACGCGAGGGTCGCCGGAGCGGTCCACGAGCAGCACGCGCGCCTTCGCGTCGGCCACCACGTCCACGCAGTTCTTCGCCGTGTCGTCCACCAGGTAGTCGAGGCCGAGCGCCCGGGCCAGCTTCCCGCGCGCGCCGCGGGTGACGACGACGCTGGGCAGGTCGAAGCCCTGGGCGGCGAGCCAGCGCTGCGTCTGGCGCTGGGCCGTCTCGCCCAGCGTCTCCGGGCGTTGCGTGATGAAGAAGACCTCCCAGCGGTGCCGCGCGGCCGTCTCGGCGATGTGGCGGACCACGTCAGGCTCGAGGGGCGCGAGCGTCGTCCAGAAGTTCTCGGTCGTCTCGATCGCGTGCCAGACGATCTGCCGGCGGCGGCGCTCCTCGCGCAGGCGGCGCGTCGCGTCCTTGGCCGTCTCGGGCGCGTCGGCCTCGTCTTCGCCCGGGTCCACGCCGCCCTCGCCGTTCGCGTCCGGGCTGTCCGGCGCGCCGGCGGTCGCGTCGCCGAAGAGGCGCCGCTCGACCTCGGCGTACGCCGTCGCGAGGTCGGCGAGCACGCCGTCCATGTCGAAGCCGATGCGGAGCGTCATTCCTCCTCGCCGTTCTCCTCGTGGCCGGAGAGGCCGTCCGGCCCTTCCTCCATCGCGGCCTCCATCTCGTCGCCGAAGTCCTCGCCCATCGCCTCGCCCATCTTCTTCATGGCGCGGGCGACGCTGGCCGGGTCGTTCTCGTCGACGCCGGCGAACGTGCTCTCGTCGGCGAGCGCGTCCATGCGGGCCTCCTCGGACTTGGGCGCGGCGAACCGCGACCAGAGCTTCTCGAGGTCGCCGCTGCCGCAGTGCTGGCAGCGAACCTCGTCGATGCGCGCGCGCACCAGCACGAGCGCCGTCGTCTTCTTGCGGCAGGATCGGCAGCGGAATTCGTAGATCGGCATGGCTCAAGTCAGGTAGCCGTGCTTGCTCGCCCGAATGTGCACCAAACGGTCACGTTGTCGCAAGCACGGCTAGGCCGCGCACGGCGCGGCCCGCGAGCCGGGGTCCCCGACGCGCGGACTTTGCGCGTTGGGGTGGGACGGAGCGGCGCGGGGCGAAGGGGTCCCCGGACCGAGCCGGGGTGTGGGGCGGAGCCCCACCTAAAGATCGGCCGTCTCGATTCGCAAACCAGGCACCAGGCGGAAGTGTCGTTCGTCGTCGGGGCCGACGAGCACGACGCGCCGGACCCACTCCCCTTCGAGACGCGGGCGCGCTTACTCGGCTCAGGACTCACGACTCACGGCTGAAAGCTCTTGCCTCCGGCCCCAAGCGCTCTCACCTTCTCCAGCAGCGCCTCCGCCGGGCGACCCTCGTGCGCCGCGCGCCAGCCGGTCAGGGCCGGCCGCCGGCCGAAGAGCACGATCGTGCGGCCGTCGCGCGGCGGACCCGCGCGCA